>JAZGBC010000040.1:0-3810 GCA_036444495.1 Kiloniellales bacterium | reverse complement strand
ACCCTGGCGCAGGGCGCGCAGGAAGTCCGCGTCCGACCAGGCGCCGATGCCGAATTCCCGGTCCGGCGTGATGTTGGGCGAATAGAAGGTGCCGAACGGCGTCTCGAGCGCCCGCCCGCCGGCCAGGGGCTCGTCCTTGCGCTTCGGGTCGCTGTGACAGGCCTGGCAACCGGCGGCGCGGAAGACATAGGCGCCGCGCGAAATGGCATCCGAGCCCACCGCGGCCACCGTTTGGGCCCGGGCCCCCGGCGCCTGGCCCGCTATCGAAAGCAGGCCGAGGACGCCGGCCGCCGCGGCCAAATATCTCGCGAGATTGGCCAACCGGAGGGCCTCCCACAGTGCCGGGACCCGCCAAGGGATTATTGCTTCTTGGCCCGGAAAGGTTTGTGGCAGCCGCCACAGGCCTTGCCCAGGTTCTGCAGTTGGGCGCCGATGGCGCCGAGGTCGCCGCTGCCCGCCACCTCGACCATCTTGGCGGCCTCGGCCTGCAGCGCCTTGACCGCGGCGTCGAACTTGGCCTTGTCGTCCCAGAGTTCGGGGAGCGCCCGGGTATTGGGGAACTCGAACTGGCTGGTGCCCTCGGGGAACAGGCCGCCGATCTGCTTGCTCAGGTCGCCGATCGCGCGCGCGTGGGCCGGCACGTGATCTACGTAGCTCACCTCGCCCTTGACCACGCCGACGATGGCTCCGGTATGCCCGCCGATCGCCTTCATGACCGCCTGGCGGTACTTGATGACGTTCTGCGGCTCGTTGACCGCCAGGGCCTGCCCGGCGAAGCCCACCACCAGGGCCGCGGCGGCGAGTATGGCTTTTTTCACGGTCTGCTCCCCTCCTAGGATATTTTTATGAACCTGCTTTGCTGTCTGCGCACCGGGGTGAAATGGACCCGCCGCCCGCGCCGCGCTAGGGTATAGCGCTAGAAAAAGAATTCCAGTCCGCGTGATCCCATCTCACGCAAGCTTGAAGGACGGCTGCCGCCCATGGCCGAGCTGCGAAGCCTCTGCGTCTATTGCGGGTCCTCGAACCAGGTGGACCCGGCTCACCTGGAGGGCGCGCGCGGGCTCGGGGCGCTGGCCGCGCGGCGCGGGGTGGAGATCGTCTTCGGCGGCGGGCACGTAGGGCTCATGGGGGCGCTCGCCGACGGGGCTCTCGCGGCGGGCGGGCGCGTCACCGGCATCATCCCGGAGCATCTGCGGGCCCTGGAAGTCGGCCACGAGGGCGTGAGCGAGATGATCGTCGTCGACTCCATGCACACCCGCAAGCGGCGCATGTTCGAGCGCTCGGACGCCTTCTGCATCCTGCCCGGCGGCCTGGGCACGCTGGACGAGACCTTCGAGATCATCACCTGGAAGCAGCTTTCGCTGCACGACAATCCCATCGTGCTGGTCAACCTGGCGGGCTACTGGGACCCTCTCCTGAAAATGTTCGAGCACCAGATCGAGGCCGGCTACCTGCGGCCCCGGCACAGCCGCCTGTTCCACGTGGTCGAGCGCATCGAGTCGGTCTTCGATGCGCTGGAGGCCGCGCCCGCCCCCGTCCTTCCGGCCGACAGCGAGCTGCTCTGACGCGCCGGCCCCGCGCCTTGCGCCCCCGCCAAAGCCTGCTATCTTCCGGCCCGCGCACCGGCCGGTGCCCCGCCCGCGCAGCCCGCGTTGGAGACCTCCATGCCCAAAATCCAGGTCCGCAATCCCGTGGTCGAACTCGACGGCGACGAGATGACGCGGATCATCTGGGCCTGGATCAAGGAAAAGCTGCTGCTGCCCTACCTGGACATCGACATCAGGTACTTCGACCTCTCGATCCAGAGCCGCGACGCGACCGACGACCGGATCACCGTGGACGCGGCCAACGCCATCAAGGAGCACGGCATCGGCGTGAAATGCGCCACCATCACGCCCGACGAGGCGCGGGTCGAGGAATTCGGCCTGAAGAAGATGTGGCGCTCGCCCAACGGCACCATCCGCAACATCCTGGGCGGCACGGTGTTCCGCCAGCCCATCATCATGCGGAACGTGCCGCGCCTGGTGCCCGGCTGGACCGAGCCCATCGTCATCGGGCGTCACGCCTTCGGCGACCAGTACCGCGCCACCGATTTCCTGGTGCCCGGCCCCGGCAAGCTGACCATGACCTTCCAGCCCGAAGGCGGCGGCGAAGCCGTGACCTACGAGATCTTCGATTTCCCGGCGAGCGGCGTGGCCATGGGCATGTACAATCTGGATGAGTCCATCCGCGGCTTCGCGCGCGCCTGCCTGAACTACGGGCTGAGGCTGGGCTGGCCGGTCTATCTCTCGACCAAGAACACGATCCTCAAGGCCTACGACGGGCGCTTCAAGGACCTGTTCCAGGAGATCTTCGAGGCCGAGTTCAAGGAGCGGTTCGACGAGAAGGACATCACCTACGAACACCGCCTGATCGACGACATGGTGGCCGCGGCCCTCAAGTGGTCGGGCGGCTTCCTCTGGGCCTGCAAGAACTACGACGGCGACGTGCAGTCCGACATCGTGGCCCAGGGCTTCGGCTCGCTCGGGCTCATGACCTCGGTGCTCATGACGCCCGACGGCAAGACTATCGAGGCCGAAGCCGCCCACGGCACGGTGACGCGGCACTACCGCCTGCACCAGAAGGGCCAGCCCACCTCGACCAACCCCATCGCCTCGATCTTCGCCTGGACCCGGGCGCTGCACTACCGCGGCGGCTTCGACGAGACGCCCGAGGTGGTGGGATTCGCCGAGGCCCTGGAGAAGGTCTGCATCGGAACCGTGGAGGGCGGCCAGATGACCAAGGACCTGGCCCTGCTCATCGGCCCGGACCAGAAATGGCTGACCACCGAGGAATTCATGGACGCGCTGGACGCCAACCTGCAAAACTCCATGACCTGAGACAACGGACGGACAACATGCGCAAAATTCTCAAATCACTCCTCACAGGCATCGTAATCGCGGGGGTCGTTGTGACATCAGGCACGGAAAATGCGGAGGCCGGCGCGGACCCGGAGAATCATCTGGTGCTGGAACTCAAGACCGGGTCGGTGATCATCGAGCTGCTGCCCGAGGTGGCGCCCAACCACGTCGCGCGCATCAAGGAGCTGACCCGTCAGGGATATTACGATGGGCTGGTGTTCCACCGGGTCATGGAAGACTTCATGGCCCAGACCGGGGATCCCACCGGGACCGGCAGCGGCGGCTCGGGCCAGAAGATCGAGGCCGAGTTCTCGTCCGAGCCCTACCTGCGCGGCACGCTGGGTATGGCCCGCTCCTCGCACCCGGATAGCGCGGACAGCCAGTTCTTCATTACTCTCGCCCCGGCCCGTTTCCTCGACAACAACTATACCGTCTGGGGCCGGGTGATCGAGGGCATGGAGCACGTGGACCAGATCAAGAAGGCGCCCGCGAGCCGGAGCAGCGGCCAGGTGGACGACCCGGACAAGATGATCCGCCTGCGCGTCCAGGCCGACATCAAGGACTAGGACACCGGAGCACGGGGGCAGGCCATGGACCAGCAGGAACAGGCATTGGAGATTCTGAACCAGGCGGTCGACCTGGGTATCCAATACGGCCTCGACCTCTTGGGCGCGTTGATCCTGCTGATCGGCGGCTGGATCGTCGCCGGCTGGGCCAAGCGCAGCGTCCATCGGGTTCTGCTGCGAACCTCGAAAGTGGACGACACGCTCAGGCCGGTCATCGGCAATGTGGTCCGCTACCTCATCCTGGTCTTCGTGCTGGTCGCCGTCCTCGCCCAGTTCGGCGTGCAGACCGCCAGCATCATCGCGGTCGTGGGCGCGGCGGGCCTGGCCATCGGCCTGGCGCTGCA
>JAZGBC010000039.1:0-3101 GCA_036444495.1 Kiloniellales bacterium | reverse complement strand
CCCTTCAACGCCTGGGTCCTGGTCAAGGGCCTGGAGACCCTGGAGCTGCGCATGGAGAGGCACTGCCGCAACGCGCACGAGCTGGCCCAATTCCTGGAATCCCGCAACGACGTTGCCCGGGTGCTCTATCCGGGCCTGGACAGCCACCCCCAGGCCGCGCTCGCCCGGCGCCAGATGAAGGACAGCGGCAGCATCATCTCCTTCGAGGTGGACGGCGGGAAGGAGCGTGCCTTCCGGCTGCTCAGGGCGCTCCGGCTCATCGACATCGCTAACAACCTGGGCGACACCAAGAGCCTCGTGACCCACCCGGCGACCACGACCCATCAGCGCCTCAAGCCCGAGGAACGGGCCGAATTGGGCATTTCGGATGGTTTAATTCGGGTCTCGGTGGGGCTGGAAGACGTGGCGGACCTGAAGGAGGACTTGGCGCTTGCCCTGGCCGCGTAGGCGGGAAGTGCCCTAACCCCCCTTCCGGGTGGCCAGTTCGGCAATCTTGGCTTCCAGGGCCTGGATCAGACCCTCGAATCCCTTGGCCTTGATGACCGAGCTGTATTCCGAGCGCTTCATGGCCATTTCGGAGTACTTGGCGTCCAGAAAGATGTCCAGGACACGCCAGGCGCCCTCGCGTTCGCGCAAGAGGTAGTTGATCTCGATGGCGTCCCCGTCGCTCTTGATGAGCTGGTTGCGCACCAGGACCGCCTGGCGCGGGGCCCTCTCCTCGCCCAGGATATTGAACCGCTCGCCGCTATAGCCGTCGAAACGCGCGGCGAAGGTCGCGATGGACATGCGGCCGAAGATGGCGGTCAGGCGCTCGCGCTGACCCTGATCCAGTTCGCGCCAGTGCCGCCCGACGGAGATTTGGGCCATGCGGGGGAAATCGAAGGTTCCCTCGAGCACCGGCGCCAGGCGCTCGTAGCGGCCCTCGTAGCCGAGCGCCTCGGCCTGGCGCATGACCCCGATCAAGGTCTCGTTCAGCCGCGATACGATGTCGCGCGGGCCCTCCTGCGCGCGCGCCGGACCGAGGGCGGACGCGAGCAAAAGCGCGAAAACGACGAGCGAAAAGACGCGGGATGCCACTAGGTACTTTCCTTGCGTTGGAATCGGCGGTTGCCGCAACCTCAATCTTCTAATATTACGCGGCACGCTATCAGACTATCCCTGAACTGTCCCGTGACGCCCGGCCCGGTGAGATCATATTTCGTCATCTTTTTGTGCAGGGCCGGTTGACGTTCCCGGGCGCAGGCGGGATTCTCTGGCCTGGAAAAACAGGCCCCAAGGGGCCTCCTGAGGAGAGAGCATGAGGGTAGGCATTCTGGCGGCCGGCGTCGGCCGGCGGCTCGGCGACAAGGAGCTTCCGCCGAAGATTCTGTTGCCCTTTGGCGGGCGCACGCTCCTGGCCCGCCACGCCGAGATCTTGCGCTACTGCGGCGTCAAGCGGATCGATCTGGTGGTGGGCTACCGGGCCCGGGAGATCGATCGGGAGATCGCCCGCATCGGGGCCGAGGGCCTCATTCGGACCCATTTCAACCCGGACTACGAGGCCGGCGCCATCGTTTCCTTCGCCACCCTGGCCGAGGCCTTCGACGCTGGCGAGCCGGTCGTCTTCATGGACGGCGACGTGCTCTACGATCACCGCATGATGGCGCGGCTGATTCGCTCGCCGCTCCCTAACTGCTTCCTCATGGACCGGGCGACCGAGGAGGGCGAGGATCCGGTCAAGCTGTGCCATCGCGACGATGTGCTGGTGGATTTTCACAAGCGCCCGCGGGAGGCCTGGGACTGGTGGGGCGAATGGGTCGGCTTTGCCCGCTTCGATTCCGTGATCGCGCCCAAGATGGTCGCGGCCGCCCAGCGCATCGTCGAGTCCGGGCGGCGCGAGGCGATCTACGAAGACGCGATCCAGGAGGTTGTGCTCGGCGAGCCGCCAGGAACCTTTGAGGTGGAGGACATCACCGGCCTGCCCTGGGTGGAGATCGACTTTCCCGAGGACCTGGAAAAGGCCAAGCGGGAGATCCTTCCTGCCCTGGTTCCGCTTCCCGAGGCCGAGGAAGCGCCGCCCGAACGGGTCCGACAAGCCGCACCATGACCACGCTGGTCACCGGCGCCACGGGCTTCGTCGGTTCGGCCGTGGCCCGCGCCCTGCTCGCCCGTGGCGAGGCCGTGCGCGTGCTCGCGCGCCCGGGCGGAGACCGGCGCAATCTCGCCGGTCTCTCCGTCGAACTGGCCGAGGGCGACCTGCACGACCGGGCCTCGCTCGAGCGCGCATGTCACGGCTGTGATGCGCTCTACCATGTGGCCGCCGATTACCGGTTCTGGGTGCCCAAGCCGGAAGAGATTTACGAGGCCAACGTGGGCGGCACGCGGCGCCTCATGGAGGCGGCGTCGGCGGCGGGGGTCGCGCGCATCGTCTATACCAGCAGCGTGGCCACCCTGGGCCTCAATCCCGACGGCAGCCCGGCCGACGAGGAGACCCCGTCCGGGCTCAGCCACATGATCGGCCACTACAAGCGCTCCAAGTTCCTGGCCGAGGAAGAGGTCAAGCGGCTCGTCCGGGAGCAGGGCCTGCCGGCGGTCATCGTCAATCCCTCCACCCCCATCGGACCCCGGGACATCAAGCCCACGCCGACGGGCCGACTGATCGTCGAGGCCGCCTCGGGCCGCATACCGGCCTTCGTCGATACCGGCCTCAATATCGTCCATGTGGACGACGTGGCGGCGGGGCATCTGCTCGCCTTCGAACGCGGCCGGCTCGGCGAACGCTACCTGCTGGGCGGCCAAAACATGGCGCTGCGCGAGATTCTGGCCGAGGTGGCGCGGCTTTGCGGCCGCCGCCCGCCGCGCCTGCGCCTGCCCCACGGGCTGGTTCTGCCAGTGGCCTACGCAGCCGAGGCCTGGGCCCGGCTGAGCCGCGGCGGCGAGCCCTTCGTCACGCTGGACGGTCTGCGCATGGCCAGGAAACGGATGTTCTTTTCCAGCGCCAAGGCCGAAAGCGAGCTCGGCTACAAGTCCCGCCCGCCGCAGGAGGCGCTGGGCGATGCGGTCCACTGGTTCCGCGAGGCCGGTTACCTGGGCTAGATCCCGGTAGTGTCCCGGTTTGAAAT
>JAZGBC010000038.1:0-6779 GCA_036444495.1 Kiloniellales bacterium | reverse complement strand
ACCTTGCCGTCCGCCGTGATCCCCGTCGCGCCGTAGAGCTTGGTCGCGACCGCCTCCACCTTGTCCCACAGCGGCAGGGAATCCTCGTAGAGCGGCTTGAAGTCGGCCTGACCCGAATCGGCCAACTCGACCACGTGGTGCGCCAACTCCTCGGTGCCCGCGCCGCCGTCGGCCCAATGGGTGCAGAGGATCGCCTTGGCGCCGAAACCCTCGGCGGTTTCCTTTACCGCCGCGACCTCGGCGTCGCTGTCGGTGATGAAGCGGTTGATCGCCACCACCGCCGGCACGCCGAAACGCTTCAAGTTCTCCAGGTGCTTGGCCAGGTTCGAGCAGCCGGCCTTGACCGCCGCTGCGTTCTCCTTGCCCAGATCGTCCTTGCCCACGCCGCCGTGCATCTTGAGTGCGCGCACCGTGGCCACCAGCACCACCGCGGCCGGCTTGAGACCCGCCTTGCGGCATTTGATGTTGAAGAACTTCTCCGCGCCCAGGTCGGCGCCGAAGCCGGCCTCGGTCACCACGTAGTCGGCGAGCTTGAGTGCCGTCTTGGTGGCGATCACGGAGTTGCAGCCATGGGCGATGTTGGCAAAGGGTCCGCCGTGGATGAAGGCCGGGTTGTTCTCCAAGGTCTGCACCAAGTTGGGCGCGAGCGCGTCTTTCAGGAGCACGCTCATGGGGCCCGGAGCCTTCAATTCCTTGGCCAGGATTGGCTCGCGCTTGCGCGTCTGGCCGATGACGATCTTGCCCAGGCGCTCTTCCAGGTCCTTGAGGCCGCTCGCCAGGCAGAAAATCGCCATGACCTCGGAGGCCACGGTGATGTCGAAACCATCCTCGCGCGGGAAGCCGTTGGCCACCCCGCCGAGCGAGCAGACGGTCGAACGCAAGGCGCGATCGTTCATGTCCACCACGCGCCGCCAGCCGATGCGCCGCGTATCGATGTCGAGCCTGTTGCCCCAGTAGACGTGGTTGTCGATGAGCGCCGCCAACAGGTTGTTCGCCGCCCCGATGGCGTGGAAGTCGCCGGTGAAGTGGAGGTTGATGTCCTCCATGGGCACCACCTGAGCATATCCGCCGCCGGCCGCCCCGCCCTTGATGCCGAAGCAGGGACCGAGGGAGGGCTCGCGCAGGCAGATGGTCGCCTTCTTGCCGAGACGGTTGAGCGCGTCGCCCAGGCCCACCGTGGTGGTGGTCTTGCCCTCGCCCGCGGGTGTGGGCGTGATCGCGGTGGTCAGGATCAGCTTGCCGTCCGGGCGGTCGGCCAATGAATTGATGTAGTCGAAGGATACCTTGGCCTTGTGCGGGCCGTACTGGATCAGCGATTCGGCCGGTATCCCGAGTATCTCTCCGACCTCCGCGATCGGCCGCATGCTGGCCTCGCGCGCGATCTCAATGTCGCTTTTCGGCATAGGAAATATCCCCCCAAAGCCTTGTCTGTTGTGCTGCTGGTTCTATCAGATGTGGGCCAGGGCTCAACCGAGCTTTGCCCCCGCGGAAAGCCCGGCGTTGGCGGCGAATTCGCCTGCTCCGATCTTGCCCTCACCCTCGGGACGGACACGCTTGACCAGGATCGCGCCGCCCTGGGCCGCGACCGTGAAACCCTCGCCCGTGACCTCGATAACCTCGCCCGGCTGGCCGTCGCCCGCGGCCTTGGCCGAATCGAAGATCTGCAGGGTCTTGCCCGCAAGGCGGGTCCAGGCGCCGGGCTGCGGGTTGGTGCCGCGGATCAGGTTGTAGACCCGGTCCGCCGGATTGTTCCAGTCGATCTCGGCGTTCTCGCGCTTGCACCAGGATTCGTAGGTCGCCTTGGAGTCATCCTGCGCGATGCGCGGCGCCTTGCCGTCGCGGATCAGGTCGACCGATTCGAGCATGGCGTCGACGCCGAGTTGAAAGATCTTCTTGAAATAGACCGTGCCCAGGGTGTCGTCGGGGCCGATCTCCACTTCCTTCTGGAGCAGGATGTCGCCCTCGTCCAGACCGTCGTTGGGATAGAAGATGGTCAGGCCCGTCTTGGCCGCGCCCCCGATGATCGGCCAGTTGATGGAGCTGGGCCCCCGATGCAAGGGCAGGAGCGAGGGGTGGAAGCAGATCGAGCCGTGCGTGGGCACCTCGCGCGCGGCCTCGGGCACGAAGATGGTGACGAAGGCCATGATGCAGAGGTCCGCGTTGAGTGCGCGCATCTCGTCCAGCGCGGCCGCGTCCTTGTAGGAGGCCGGCTGGTACACGGGCAGACCCTTCTCCAGCGCGAATTCCTTGATGGGATCGGGCGGCCGGCCTTCCTTGTCCGGCGCGCAGTAGACGGCGGCTACCTCGTCGCCGCGTTCGAGCAGCGCTTCGAGGACGGCCTTACCGAAGGCCTGTTGCCCCATCACGATGAGCCGCATGATTTGCTTCCCCCTACGTCCCGTCCGGGCCGTCTTTTGCGGCCCGCCGCGCCGCGTCAGATCGCGCCGTCTTCGCGCGCCGCGGTGATTTCGTTGTCGCCGAAGCCGAGCTCGCGCATGATCTCGTCCGTGTGCTCGCCAAGCAGCGGAGAGCGGGTCACGTCCGTCGGCGAGTCCGACAGCTTGACCGGATTGCCCACGGTCAAATACTTGCCGCGCGTCGGGTGATCCACTTCGACGACCGTTCCGGTCTTGCGCAGGCTGGGTTCCTCGATCAGCTCCTTCATCGATAGAATCGGGCCGCTGGGGATGTCTAGCGGGTTGAGCGTGTCCATGACCTCGAACTTGGTCTTGGTCTTGGTCCAGCCCTCGATCGTGTCGAAGATATGGTCGAGCTTGGGCAGGCGCGCCTCCGGCGTCGCGTATTCCGGGTCCTCTGCCCATTCCTCCTTGCCGATCACCTTGCACAGCTTGGGCCAGATCGCCGCCTGCGTGATGACGTAGACGTACGCGTTGTGGTCGTTTTCCCAGCCCTTGCACTTGACGATCCAGCCCGGCTGGCCGCCGCCTGAGGCGTTGCCCGCGCGCGGCACCGCTTCGCTGAATGTGCCGTGAGGATACTGCGGATATTCCTGGAGCGGGCCATGGGCCAGACGCTGCTGATCGCGCAGCTTGACCCGGCAGAGGTTGAGCACGGCGTCCTGCATGGCCGCCATCACACGCTGCCCGCGACCGGTCGCCTCGCGTTGGTACAGCGCGGTAACGATGCCCAGTGCCAGATTCACGCCGGTGCCCGTATCGCCGATCTGGGCGCCGGTGACCATCGGCGGCCCGTCGTCGAAGCCGGTGGTGCTGGCGGAACCGCCGGTGCACTGGGCAACGTTCTCGTAGACCTTGAGGTCCTCGAAGGGGCCGGGGCCGAAACCCTTGACCGAGGCATAGATCATGCGCGGGTTGATTTCCTGGATGCGCTCCCAGGAAAAGCCCATGCGGTCGAGCGCGCCCGGCGCGAAATTTTCGACCAGCACGTCGCAATGCTCGACCAGGCGCTCGAGCACCGCCTTGCCCTTCTCGCTCTTGGTGTTGAGCGTGATCGAGCGCTTGTTGTGGTTGAGCATGGTGAAGTAAAGGCTGTCCACGTCGGGCAGGTCCCTAAGCTGGCCGCGCGTGGCGTCGCCCGCGCCCGGGCGCTCCACCTTGATTACGTCGGCCCCGAACCACGCCAGAAGCTGCGTACAGGTCGGGCCCGACTGGACGTGGGTGAAATCCAGAATACGGACACCGTCCAAGGCCCTGCCTGCGCCGTTCAAACTCTGGTTCATTCTTGCCTCGTCAACGGATCGGTCGATCGCTCGTTTGGCGGTCCTTCGGGCCCGCCTTCGATCATTTGTACATGGTCTGGGCCTTGGTCCCCGGCGCGTACTCGTCGGGGTCGACCCAGATGTTGATCACGGCGGATTTACCATCGCGCCGCACGGCCTCGCGGGCGCGGCGCAGCGCCGGGCCGACCTCGTTCGGGTCGCGTACTTCCTCGCCGTAGCCGCCCAGCATTTCGGCGAAGGCGCCGAAGGGCACGTCGCCCAGCTTGTTGCCTACGTTGCCACGCTGATCGCCGTACTTGGCGATCTGGCCGTAGCGAATCTGGTTCATGGCCGAATTGTTGCCCACCACCGCGATGTAGGGCGCGCCGAAGCGATTGGCCGTCTCCATGTCGAAGGCGGTCATGGCGAAAGCGCCGTCGCCGTAATAGCAGAGCACCTCTTTCTCGGGATGCGCCAGCTTGGCCGCCATGGCGAAACCGGTGCCCACGCCCAGGGAACCGAGCGCGCCCGGGTCCATCCAATGGCCCGGCGAGCGCGGCTGCACCGCCTGGGCGCTGATGGTGACCACGTCGCCGCCGTCGCCGATGTAGATGGTGTCATCGGTGAGGAATTCGTTGATCTCCCAAGCCACGCGGTAGGGATGGATCGGCGTGCTGTCGGACAGGAACATGGGCATCAGCTTGTCGATCGCCTTGGTCTCGGCCGCACGCAATTCCTCGAGCCAGCCCTCGCGCTTCTTCGCGCCCTTGTCCCCGCGCCCCGTGGCCGCCTCGTGCACCGCCTTGAGGATCGCGCCGGGATCGCCCACGAGACCCAGCGAGATATCCCGGTTCTTGCCGACCGTGCGGTAATCCATGTCGATCTGCACCACCGCGGCCTCGGCGCGCAGGCGCTTGCCGTAGCCCATGCGGAAGTCGAACGGCGTGCCGACGATGACGATCACATCAGCCTTGTCGAAGGCATAGCGTCTTGTGCGGTGGAAGTGGTGCGGATCGCCCGGCGGCAGGAGGCCACGGCCCGCGCCGTTGAAATAGGCCGGGAGGTTGAGCCCGCGCACCAGGGCGATCGCTTCCTCGTGGCCGCGGGCCATCCAGACCTGGGACCCGAGCAGGATGCAGGGCCGCTCGGCCTTGACCAGAAGGTCGGCCAGCTTCTCGATGTCCGCCGGATCGCCGATGGATTTTGTCGAGGCGCGATACTGCCCGGCCCGGGGCAAGCGCGCCGACTCGATCGGTATCTCGCGGTCGAGCACGTCGCGCGGGATCTCCAGATAGGCCGGCCCCGGCGCCCCGGCGAAGGCTTCACGCGCGGCCATGGAGACCATGTCGGCGATCCGTTCGGTGCTGCGCACCCCGGCCGCGAACTTGGTAATGGGCGTCATAATGTCGACGTGGGGCAGGTCCTGCAGCGAACCCATCTTGTGCTGGGTCAGCGCGCCCTGCCCGCCGATGTGCAGGACCGGGCTTTCCGAGCGCAGCGCCGTGGCGATGCCGGTTACCGCATTCATGCAGCCGGGCCCCGCCGTGGTCACCACGCAGCCCAGCTTGCCGGTCTGGCGCGCGTAGCCATCGGCCGCGTGCGCCGCCACCTGTTCGTGCCGGACGTCGATGATACGGATGCCTTCGTCCAGGCAACCGTCGTAAATGTCGATGATATGGCCGCCGCAGAGCGTGAAGATCGTATCCACGCCCTCGTTCTTGAGCCCCTTGGCCACGAGGTGGCCGCCGGAGATCAACCTGCCGGACTGGTCCTTCCGGGCTAGTGTATCGGTCGCGGTATCGGCCATCGTCACCTCTTCAAAACCCGCTTCAAGCCCACGCAACTCATTCCAGGTAGTCGACAGTGGCGGCGACGTGGGCCGCCAGATCGAAGGTGTGTTCCCGAACCAGGCGTTCGGCCAGATCGGCGTTACGCGCCTCGATCGCCTCGATGATGTGCATGTGGTCGATGATCGAGCGCTTGGCGCGGTCGTCCTCCGAGATGGTCCGCGCGCGGATGGAGCGCATATGCATGAATAGGTTGGCCGCCATCTCATTCAGAAGATCGCATTGGGAAAGCTGCAAAAGCTGTGAATGGAAGTCGATGTTGCGCTCGGAATACTCGTCGATATGGGCCGTGACCTCGCCGCCGCCGCCGAACTCGGAGAACAGCTCGCGCAGGGTGGCGATCTCCCGATCGCTGGCCCGCTGAGTTATCAGCCGCGCGGCCATGCCCTCCAGCGCCGCCCAGACCGTGATCATCTCGAGGATCTCGTCCTTGCTCTTGCGCACGATGAAGACACCCTTGCGCGGCACGATGCGCACCAGGCCCTCCTGCTCGAGCCGCGCCAGCGCCTCGCGGATCGGGGTGCGGGAAATGGCCAGCTTGTCCGAGAGCTCGCGCTCGTCCAGGCGCAGCTCCGCATCCTCGGCATAGATGTTCATGGAGGTGATCGCCGCCTTGAGCGTCGTGTAGATCCGGTCCTTGAGGCTGAAATTCGCCTCGATCGGCTCGACGTTGAGGTCTGCGGTGGCCATCATAGTGGTCCGTTGCTCACAGCCCGCCCGGTCGCCCGGGAGACGCCTGCGCCGGCGCCAGGGGCCGCCCTCCAACCCCCGGATCAGGGGTCAAGGCATCTGGTATACGATATACCAAGTGCCAGGGGCAGGGCAAGTGAGGTCCGGACGCTCCGCCCACACTGCGGGCGCCGGTCATAGCGGACGGTCCGACTGCCGGCCGTTCCGCCGGTTCTTGAAAATCTTGAATAGGGGGAGAACGATGAACAAAAGCGCGATGAACATGATCGTGCCCGATATTGGGCGTTCGAAGAAGATCATCACGTCGCCGTGGGAGCCAATCAGCGACTGGCGTAGCGCCGGTTCGGCCAAGGGGCCCAACACGATGGCGAGGACCGCCGGCGCCAAGGGGTAATCGAGTTTGCGCATGAGATAGCCGACAACGCCGAAAATCAACATCAGCCAGACGTCGTGCATGTCCTGGGTCGGCACATAGCCGCCAACCACGCAGAGCACGAAGATGATCGGCGCGAGGATCGTGAACGGCATCTTCAGCACCCAGATGAAGGCGGGGATGAAGCCGA
>JAZGBC010000037.1:0-4963 GCA_036444495.1 Kiloniellales bacterium | reverse complement strand
CCGGGCTCTGGGAATTTCCCGGCGGCAAGGTGGCGGACGGCGAGACGCCCGAGGCGGCGCTCATCCGCGAGCTGCAGGAGGAGCTGGGCATCGACACCAGGCAAAGCTGCCTGGCGCCCATCGGCTTTGCCTCGCACGCTTACGAGGACTTCCACCTACTCATGCCGCTTTACGTCTGCCGGGTATGGCGCGGCGAGATCACCCCGCGCGAGGGCCAGGAAGTGGCCTGGGTCCGCCCGGCGCGGCTCGCCGATTACCCCATGCCGCCGGCCGATGCGCCGCTCGTTCCCCTGCTGCGGGATTTGCTTTGAGGGGCCCTACTTTGGTCTCGCCTTGTCGCCGGCGGGGCGTTCCTCGCTGCCCAGCGCCTCGGCAAGGCGCGCCCGGGCGCTGCCGGGCTGTAGCGGCTTCTGCTGGTCCGGGTGCGGCGCCCAGGCGGTCAGGGTGATGACCTCGAAGGTGGCCGGCAGGCGCCCGTCCTCGCCCGCGAACCTTTCCTCGTAAAGCGCGGCGGCGCGCATGAGCGTCGCCCGGCGCGTCGTCCCGCGCCGCCGTTCCAGGACCGCGTTGCTCTCGCCCATGGCGCTCAGCTCGCGCATGAGCTTGAGCGCGTCCGGATAGGTCACGGTGATGCGGTCCAGATCGGCCACGGGGAGCGCGAAGCCGGCGCGCTGCAACAGGCCGCCGGCGTCGCGGATGTCGGCGAAGGGCGAGACGCGCGGGCTCGCCCCGCCCTCTTCGGCGAGCTCGGCCTCCATGAGCACGGCGCGCAGCTCGCGCAGCGTCTCCCCGCCGAGCAGGGCGCCGAGGAACAGGCCGTCGGGCTTGAGGCTTTCGCGGATCTGCAGCAGCGCGCCGGGCAGGTCGTTGACCCAGTGCAGCGCGAGCAGGCTCATCACCAGATCGAAGCTGCGCGGGGCGAAGGGCAGGGCCTCCTCGTCGGCGGCCAGCGTGGGATGCCCGTTGCCGGCCGCCGCGCACGCCATGGCGGGCGAGAGGTCGCACTGCACCAGGCGCTCGATGCCGCCGCGCCCGCCGAGGATGGGAGCCAGCAGGCCGCTCCGGCAGCCGAGATCGAGGGCGGCGGGAAAGGACCGCGTCACGTCGTCGAGCCGGTCGGCCAGGCGCTCGGCCACCTCGCGGAACAGGAAGTCGTGATCGCCGGGCCGGCCCGCCGCCCGGTCGCGCCGCCGGCGCAGCAGGCGCCGGTCGAAGACATTCATCTCCCCGCTCATGGGCTCAACTATGGCTCTTTGGCGCGTTAGGCGGAAGCCCAGTGGCCAGAACGTTTCAGGTTAGGGAAAGTCTGCGAGTGACCCTGGGCGCACATTCCAGATTGCTGTCAAAGCACAGCCGACCGGGAATCCGGGGATTCCCGCATCCCCATCGAACTGCCCTACCGGACGCTCCCGGTTACCTGTAGAATTCCCGATGGGAATTAGCCCGCTCCTTCCTACTGGGAGGAGGTTATGGAGCGAAGGCTCGCCGCCATTTTGGCTGCCGACGTAGTCGGCTACAGCCGCCTCATGGAAGTGGACGAGGCGAGCACCCTGGATGCGCTCAGGGCGCAGCGGGAAGAATTGATCGAACCCAAGGTCGCCGAGCACAAAGGGCGCATCGTCAAGCTTATGGGTGACGGCCTTCTCGCCGAATTCCCCAGCGCCGTCGAGGCCGTTCATTGCGCCGTCGAGATCCAGCACACGATGGGCAGGCGCAACGCAGACGTGCCCGAAGATAAGCGGATCATATACCGCATCGGCATCAATATCGGCGACATCGTCGTTGAGGACAACGACATATACGGCGACGGGGTGAATGTTGCGGCGCGGCTTGAGGGTTTGGCCGCGCCTGGCGGTATTTGCATTTCCGCCAACGTCCATGACCAGCTTGGTGGCAAGACAGACGTCGCCTTCGAGGACGCCGGCGAGCAGACCGTCAAGAACATCACCAAGCCAGTGGGTGTGTGGCGTTGGGTGGCCGATGTAATTGGGCAAGCGGGTCCAGGACTCGCGCTGCCCGGCAAGCCTTCAATAGCGGTAGTGCCCTTCGTCAACATGAGCGGCGATCCGGAACAGGAATTCTTCGCCGACGGTATGGCGGAGGACATCATTACGGGCTTGTCGCGATACCGCTGGTTCTTCGTTATCGCCCGCAACTCGTCCTTCACCTACAAGGGCCGCGCCGTCGATGTGAAACAAGTGTCGCGCGAGTTGGGCGTCCGCTACGTGGTCGAGGGCAGCGTACGCAAGGTTGGCAACCGGGTAAGGCTGACCGCGCAGTTGATCGATGCGGCCACGGGACACCACATCTGGGCCGAACGCTACGACCGCGATCTCGACGACATTTTCGCGCTGCAGGACGAGATTACCGAGAACATCGTTGCCGCCATCGAGCCCGAGCTTGGCGCAGTCGAACGGAAACGGGCGCGGCGCAAGCCGCCCAACAACCTTGACGCCTGGGATTCGTATCAGCGCGGCCTTTGGCATCTACTTGGCGATCCGACACGCGATGCCATGGCCGAAGCAAGGCGGCTGTTCCAACGCGCCTGTAAACTTGATCCGGAGTTCGCCGCTGCCTATGCCGACCTGGCCTGGGCCCATACGATTGACATCACCTTGGGTTTGACGGATGACCCCGAGGCGAGCCTGGAAAAGGCCGCCCGGGCGGCGGAGAAGGCGGTTGCCCTCGATGCCAGAGACCCGGGCGCCCGTTTCGCCCTGGGCAGGGTACACATCCTCAAACATGCGTACGAAAGAGCGATCGCGGAGATGGAAGCCGCGCTTGCCCTCAACGCCAGCTTCGAGCGCGGCTATTTCGGTCTCGGCCACGCGTTGCTGTACAGCGGCCGGCCCATGGAGAGCATCCCGCACTTCGAGCGGGCTATCCGCTTGAGCCCGCGCAGCCCCAGATCGTGGGCTTCTCCGCAAATGTTGGCGTGCGCCTACTTCAATTTGGGGCGCTACGAGGAAGCGGCCACATGGTCCGAGAAGGCCATCCGGCAACCGAATGCTCCGTTTATGCCATTCGCCCATGCGGCCGCCGCCCTGGGCCATCTGGGGCGGATCGATGAGGCCCGCGCCATGCTCGCCGAAGCGAGAAAGAGAAAAGCGGATTTCTCGGCCGATACGATCAGGAACACGGTCGGCCTGTATGGGCGCTATTCGGGCGCGGACCGGATCATCGAGGGCCTGCGCAAGGCCGGGCTGCCGCCGAGGCGATCATGACCACCGACACCTTCCCCAAGGTCGCCGGCGCACGAGGCGCCGGTCGAAAACGTTCATCGCATCGCTCATGGGCTCAACTATGGCGCCTGACGGGAGGCGGGCAAGGTCTTTGGGGATAAGTCGCCAAGGGTTTGGTTGACTCCGTCCCGCACATCGCCCGAGACTTCCGCCCCATGCTCTCACCTTCCGAGCTTGGGCGCGGTCTGCGCGGACTGTCGGGCCTGGCGCTGAACGCGATCCTGCCGCCGCGCTGCCTGTCCTGCGGGGTCACGGTGGACGCCCTCGGCCGGCTCTGCGCCGATTGCTGGGAGCGGGCCGATTTCCTGACGCCGCCGGTCTGCGCGGCCTGCGGCTTTCCCTTCGCCTTCGACCTGGGCCCGGAGACGCTCTGCGGGGCCTGCCTGCGCGAGACGCCGGTCTTCGCGCGGGCGCGGGCGGTGCTGCGCTACGGCGAGACCAGCCGGCGCCTGCTGCTCGGCTTCAAATACGCCGACCGCACCGAGGGCGCGGCGGCCTACGGCGCCTGGCTCGCCCGTGCCGGGGCCGAGCTGCTGGCCGAGGCGGATATGGTCGCCCCGGTGCCCCTGCATTGGCGGCGTCTCTTTGGACGGCGCTACAACCAGGCCGCGCTCCTCGCCCGCGCGCTCGAAGGCCAGTGCGAGGCGCCGGTCGTGCCCGACCTCCTGCTGCGCCGCCGGGCGACGCGCTCCCAGGCACGCCTGAGTCCGGAGGCGCGGCGGCGCAACGTGGCGGGCGCCTTCGCCGTGAACCCGGCGCGCGCGGCGCTCATCGACGGCCGGCGGGTGCTCCTGGTCGATGACGTGCTGACCACCGGGGCCACGGTCTCGGCCTGCGCCCGCACGCTCAAGCGCGCCGGGGCGGCCGCCGTCGACGTGCTGGTGCTGGCGCGGGTCGTGCGTTCGGGCAACGGCCTGTAATGGCGCGGGTCGAGATCTATACTTCCATGCTGTGCGGCTATTGCGCCGCGGCCAAGAGGCTCCTGGACAAGAAGGGCGTGGCCTACGAGGAGATCGACGTCATGCTCAGACCCGCCCGGCGCCGGGAGATGGCCGAGCGCAGCGGCGGGCGCCGCTCCGTGCCGCAGATCTTCGTCGAGGGGAAACACCTGGGCAATTGCGACGATCTTTTCGAGCTCGAGGCCGATGGCGAGCTCGACGCCCTGCTGGAGGGAGAGTCCTGAGCGACAATTTCACCGCCGCCTGCGTGCAGATGACCTCGGGCCCCGATCCCGAGGCGAACGCCGCCGCCGCCTCGGCGCTGATCCGCGAGGCCAAGGCCCGGGGCGCCGATCTCATCATGACGCCCGAGACCACGAACATGATGGAGCCGCGCCGCCGGCTCATGATGGAGAAGGCGCAACCCGAGGAGACCGACCCGGCGCTCGCGGCCTTCGCGGCGCTGGCCGCTGAGCTTCGAGTCTGGCTGCTCGCCGGCTCCTTCGTCCTGCGCGCCTCGGACGGGAAGGCGGTCAACCGCTCCCTGCTGCTCGATCCCAAGGGCCGGGTCGCGGCGCGCTACGACAAGATCCACATGTTCGACGTGGAGATCCCCGACGGGCAGAGCTACCGGGAATCCAAGGCCTTCGCCTCGGGCGCCCGGGCCGTGCTGGCGGAGCTGCCCTGGGGGCGGCTCGGGCTCACGGTCTGCTACGACCTGCGCTTCCCCGGGCTCTACCGCTCGCTCGCCAAGGCGGGCGCCCGGTTCCTGACCGTGCCCTC
>JAZGBC010000036.1:0-7585 GCA_036444495.1 Kiloniellales bacterium | reverse complement strand
CTCATACTGAGCCTGTCGAAGCCTCATACTGAGCCTGTCGAAGCCTCATACTGAGCCTGTCGAAGCCTCATACTGAGCCTGTCGAAGCCTCATACTGAGCCTGTCGAAGCCTCATACTGAGCCTGTCGAAGTATGAGGGACGCCCTCTCCCCCTAGAACATGGTCTCGAGCACGCGGTCGGGCGGGGCGTGGCCGTCGGCGAAGGTCTTGATGTTGATGATGACTTTCTCGCCCATGTCGATGCGCCCCTCGATGGTGGACGAGCCCATGTGGGGCAGCAGCACCACGTTGTCCAGCTTGAGCAGCTTGGGGTTGATGGCCGGCTCGTGCTCGAAGACGTCCAGCGCCGCTCCGGCCAGCTCGCCCGCCGCCAGCATGCGCGCGAGCGCGTTTTCGTCGATCACCTCGCCGCGGCTGGTGTTCACGACATAGGCGTGGTCGGACAGCAGCTTGAGCCTCCGCGCCGAGAGCAGGTGATAGGTGGCCGGGGTATGCGGGCAATGGACCGAGACGATATCCATGCGCGAGAGCATCTGGTCCAGGCTCTCCCAATAGGTGGCCTCCAGCTCGGTCTCTATGTCCGGATGCACGCGGCGCCGGTTGTGGTAGTGGATGGCCAGCCCGAAGCCCATGGCCCGGCGCGCCACGGCCTGGCCGATGCGCCCCATGCCGATGATCCCGAGCCGCTTGCCCCAGATACGGTGGCCCAGCATGGAGGTGGGGCCCCAACCGGTCCATTCGCCCGCGCGCACCAGGCGCTCACCCTCGGCCAGGCGCCGCGGTATGGCCAGCAGCATGGCCATGGTCATATCCGCCGTGTCCTCGGTGAGCACGCCGGGCGTGTTGGTCACGGTGATGCCCCGCTCGCGCGCGGTCTTGAGGTCGATATGGTCCACCCCGGTGCCGAAGGAGGCGATCAGCTTGAGTTGCGGCGCCGCCTGGGACAGGACCCCCGCATCGATGCGGTCGGTCACCGTGGGCACCAGCACGTCGGCCTCCTGCATGGCCTCGACCAGCTGGCCCTGCGACATGGGCTTGTCATCGAGCCGCAGGCGGCAGTCGAAAAGCTCCATCATCCGCGTTTCGATGACGTCGGGCAGGCGCCGGGTGACGATGACTAGGGGCTTCTTATTGGCCATGAACTCCACCGGAAGGGGGCCGGGACTGGCGATTGCCATAGCAGGCGCGCGCGTCCTTTGTCCAGGGCGGCGCTAATACCAAGTTTCGCTGATAATGACCCATAGAGACGGCTTCCCAAGGTTTTCGGCCAGGAGCGCGTGGCGTTGCGATGTGGGGCATCGGAAGCCGCGCGCGATGCCGTCCGAAAGCCTTGGGAAACCGCCGTTCCGGTCGCGCGGGCCCGGCGCTCTGCGCCCCCAGGCTCTGCCGCCCTTGACCGCCGGCCAAGGCCGCGGGTAGGAGTAGGGGCGGGGTGCGGCCCTCGGCCTTTTGCCGCCGGGTCCGGCGCCCGCAAGGGGATTGGAGGGACCGGTGCGCGTGTGGCCCAGGTGGCTGTTCCCGATCGCCCTCGGGCTTGCTTTCGCCCTCCCCCCGCTCCCTGGCGCGGGCGCGCAGGCCAAGCGGCAGTTCGTCCAGATCGCCCAGACCGAGACCGGGCCCAGCGGGCGGCCCCTGCCGCGCTTCGTCTCCCTGCGCGCGCCCGAGGTGAACCTGCGCAGCGGGCCGGGCATCCGCTATCCCATCGAGTGGGTCTATACGCTCAAGGGCATGCCGCTCGAGGTGATCGACGAGTTCGACACCTGGCGCCGGGTGCGCGACTGGCAGGGCAGCACGGGCTGGGTCCACCAATCCATGCTGAGCCCCCGTCGCGGGGCGCTGGTCATCGGCCGGCAGCGCCTGATGCGCCGCCAGCCCGAGGAGGGCGCGCCCGGCGTGGCGCTCGTCGAGGCCGGGGTGGTGGGCGAGCTGCGCGGCTGTACCGGCGGCTGGTGCCGCATCGACATCAAGGGCTTCGCGGGCTGGTTTCGGGAGAAGGAGATCTTCGGCGTCTTGCCCGGCGAGCGGGTGGAGTAGGCTCAGGCGGCTTCGGGAACCCGCGCCGTGCGCAGCTCATAGCGCGCCTGACGCATGACCGTGAGGCCGGCCCAGATGGCCAGGCCCGCTATGATCAATCCAACCAACAGGTCGGGCCAGGCGCTCGCCGTCAGGAAAACGCCCACCGCCGCGCCGAGGACGGCCAGGTTGCCGATCGCGTCGTTGCGGCTGCACAGCCAGACCGCGCGCAGGTTGGAATCCCCGTCGCGGAAGCGAAACAGGAGGAAGGCCGAGATCAGGTTGGCCAAAAGCGCGAGCGCGCCCACCACGCCCATGACCGGGGCCTCGGGCGCCGAGCCCATGACCGCGTGATAGATGCTCGCACCCAGGATCAATATCCCGAAGCCGCACATGGCCAGGCCCTTGAGGAAAGCGGTCCCGGCACGCCAGGCGAGCGAGCGGGTGAGCACCCAGAGCGCGATGGCGTAGTTGACCGAGTCGCCGAAGAAATCCAGCGCATCGGCCTGCAGCGACATGGACTGCGCGCTCCAACCGGCCCCGGCCTCCACGACGAACATGCTTAGGTTGATGGCGAGGACGGCGATGAGCGCGCGGCGCTGAGCGCGCAGCACCGGGGTCTCCAGCGGCGGGCCGCAACCATCGGTCATGTCAGGAAACCGTACGGGGGCGGCGGTTTCTTCCCAGCTCTCATGCGCCTTACATGCGCGAGCGCCGCACCGGGGTCAAGGAAAGGGGTCGGAGGGGAAAGGCCGGCGAAAGCCCCCCTCAATCGAAATCCTGGCTGAGGGCCTGGCGCACGGGCTCGGGCAGGGCCGCCATGTGACCGTATTCGGGGTGGGTGAAGCCGACGACGACCTCGGCGCCGGGCGCCTTGAACTTGGCGATCTGTCCCGGCGTCAGCTTGAAGTGGATGAACTGCACGGAGGAGGCCTTGCCCGCCGCGTTGGTGCGGTCGACGTCCTCCTCGGGCGTTCCCGCCACCTCTTCCCCGCCAATGCGCAGGAAGGCGGTCTCCTCCACCCCGCCGAGTTTGCCCAGCAGGGCCGCGCGGCGGTCCGGGTCGTCGATCTCGAACATGACGGTGACAACCAGTTCGTCGCCCTTGGGGATGAGTGGGTTGTAGGCGCGTAGCTCGTCGGCGATCTGCGCCTCGCCGCCCTTTTCGATGAAGAGCATCTCGTGCACCTGGGACCACATGGTCTCGAAGCTCTCGAAGTAGAAGGTGCAGACCGGGCCCACGTCCAGGCGGCGGTGCTTCTTGGTCTCGACCAGGGCCTTGCGCTGCTCCTTGCGCAGGCCCTCGTACTCCGCCATGGGCAGGATGTCCTCGCGGGTGATCTCCCGTTTCATCGCATTCATTCCAGTCACTCCGGATGATATTTTACGCGCCTCGGGCCGCCAGCCCGTAGGCGCGGGCAAAAAGCTCGATGGGGTGGGGCGCCTGGCCCATGTCGGGCTTCGCCTCCGCCTCCAGGCGCTCCAGTCCTTGCAGCAGGTGCTCGCCGGCCAGCGGACATTCCGAAGCCAGGTACTTCATGCCGCTCTTGGCGGCCTCGTGCGCCGCGTGCTTGCCCACCTTGAGCGCGATCTCGAAGTTCTCCTTCATGATGCCCCAGGAGCCGCCGTGGCCCGAGCAACGCTCGATCACCTTGATTTCGGTCTCGGGCACCAGGCGCAGCAACTCGGCCGCCTTGGCTCCCATGTTCTGCGCCCGGGCATGGCAGGCCAGATGCAGGACCACGCCGCCGTCCAGCGGCTTCAGGCCGTCCGTCAGGCCTTCGGTCTTGGCGATGTCCACCACGTACTCGGCGATGTCGTAGGTGGCTTCCGAGAGGCGCTTTACCGCCGCATCGCCCGGTAAAATGAGCGGCCACTCGAACTTCAGCATGAGCGCGCAGGAGGGGGTGAGCGCGATTACCGCGTAGCCCCGATCGATCCAGTCGGCCATCTCGCCGGCCACGCGGTGGGCTTGCTCGGCGACCTTGTCCAGCTCGCCCTGCTCCATCTGCGGCATACCGCAGCAGGAGGGGTAGACTACCTGGGTCTCGACGCCGTTGTGCGCCAACACGGCGCGCGCGGCCTCGCCCAGGCCCGGGTTGTTGTAGTTGACGAAGCAGGTGGCGTAGATGACCGCCTTGCGGCCATGGGCCGGCGCCTCCCGGTTGATCCGGGGCGTGGTTTTTTTGGCCGCCTCGGCGAAGGTCGGGCCATGGAACCTGGGCAGCGCCGCCTCGCGGTGCACGCCGGCTATCTTCTCCAGGACCGGACGCGTCAGGCCGTTGTCCCTGTCGCTCGCCCAGTTGGCCAGGGACGGCGCGCGCGCCGCCAGCCGCCCGTTGCGGTCGGTCTTGCTCAACTCATAACTCAGGCCGCCCTTGGCCTTGCCGTGGCGCCGCTCGGCGGCGCGGGCGCGCAGCATGAGGTGAGGGAAGTCCAGATTGAAATCGTGGGGCGGGACGTAGGGGCACTTGACCATGAAGCAGAGGTCGCAGAGCGTGCAGGCGTCCACCACCCGCTTGTAGTCCGCCTTGTCCACGGAATCGAGCTCGCCGGTCTCGGACTCGTCGATCAGGTCGAACAGCCGTGGGAAGGCGTCGCAGAGATTGAAGCAGCGCCGGCAGCCGTGGCAGATGTCGAAGACCCGCTCCAACTCGGCGTCGATCTTGTCCAGATCGTAGAAATCCGGATCTCTCCAGTCGATCGGATGCCGCACCGGCGCGTCGAGCCCGCCTTCACGCATGCCAAACACCCTGTTTTCAGTTCAATAGGCCCGCCGTCCGTGGCCGGGCCGTTCGGATGGGGGCGCCGGGGCGGGAAGCTCCCGCCCATAATACCCCGCATCCGAAAGGTTATTGCAAGGCCCTGTTCGGCCGGTCTTAGCCGATGGAATCGAACGCCTTCTGGAAGCGGCCGGTCTTAGCCGATGGAATCGAGCGCCTTCTGGAAGCGGCCGGTCTTAGCCGATGGAATCGAGCGCCTTCTGGAAGCGGCCGGCGTGGCTCTTCTCCGCCTTGGCCAGGGTCTCGAACCAGTCGGCGATCTCGTCGAAGCCCTCCTCGCGGGCCGCGCGCGCCATGCCCGGGTACATGTCGGTGTACTCGTGGGTCTCGCCGGCGATTGCGGCCTTGAGATTCAAGGAGGTGTCGCCGATGGGCTCGCCGGTGGCCGGGTCGCCGGTTTCCTCCAGGTACTGGAGGTGGCCATGGGCGTGGCCGGTCTCGCCCTCCGCGGTGGAGCGGAACACGGCGGAGATGTCGTTATAGCCTTCGACATCCGCCTTCTGCGCGAAGTAGAGGTAGCGGCGGTTCGCCTGACTCTCGCCGGCGAATGCGGCTTTTAGGTTTTCCTCGGTCTTCGAGCCCTTGAGTGCAGCCATTGATGCTCTCCCTTGTGCGGTACGAGTTGCGGTCTGTTGATTTATACCAAAGGACCTTTGGTATTACTCCGGGCAGGCATCGCGCCCCCCTTACAGAAGTAAATAGGGCGCCGAGGCGCCTTTGTCAATAGTTTAGAATAGTTCTAGGAACTTTTTTAAGTGACCGCGATAAAGGGCTTATTTACCTTTATCCATCAAGCGGATAATGACGTCCACGCGCTCGACCCGGGTCCCCTTGGGCGGCTTGGGCAGGTCGGTCAGGCGCACCTCGCCGTCCGGGATGTCTTCGAGGCGTCCACCGGCTTCATGATAGAAGTGGTGGTGGTCTTCGGCGTTGGTGTCGAAGTAGGAACGCCCCGGTTCGACCACGACCTCACGCAGCAGGCCGGTGGCGGTAAACTGGTGCAGGGTATTGTAGACCGTGGCCAGCGAGACCCGCACATTGGCATCGAGCGCCTCGACATGGAGTTGCTCGGCGGTCATGTGCCGGTTGCCGCGCTCGAACAGGAGCTTGGCCAGCGCCAGGCGCTGACGCGTGGGCCTGAGGCCCGCGTCCTTGATCCGGCCAATGAGGCCGCTATAGGGTCGCTCGCTTGCCATGGCTCCTAATATAGACCAAGCCCACCCAAATTAAAGAGTTGAAAACAGTCTTTTGCGCATTTTCCTGGAATGGCTTTAATAAACGATTGAGACCGTTGGCGGACCATGGGCAGGGCCACATCACCAAGCGGCCCGGCACTTTAGCGGGGCTTGGGGAGAGCCCACTCCGCCCCCCGGGCGCCCGGCCAGCGGTATCCGCCAACGCGGTTGATCGGGCGCTGGTTGGCTGTGTTATAGTCCCGCACACAAGAGCAGGGCGGCGCGGGCGCGCGGCGGGGCTTCCGCGCGTTTTTGTTCGGCTGCCGGATCGCGTTGAGGCCGGAGTGACTTTTTGAAAAACCGCAAGAACAACTACAGTTACGAAGAGTTGCTCGAATGTGCGCATGGCAGGCTGTTCGGCATGGGCAACGCCCGGCTGCCGCTGCCGCCCATGCTGATGTTCGACCGCATCACCAAGATCACGGAAGAGGGCGGAAAACACGATAAGGGCGAGATCATCGCCGAACTCGACGTCAAGCCGGACCTTTGGTTCTTCGGTTGCCATTTCGAGACCGATCCTGTCATGCCCGGTTGCCTGGGCCTCGACGCGCTCTGGCAATTGGTCGGCTTTTTCCTCGGTTGGCTGGGCGAACCGGGGCGCGGGCGGGCGCTCGGCGTGAACGAGGTAAAACTCAGCGGCGAGGTCCTGCCGACCGCCAAGCTGGTGACCTACCACCTGAACTTCAAGCGGATCATCAAGCGCAAGTTGGTATTGGGGATCGCCGACGGGCTCATGTCGGCCGATGGCGAGCCGGTTTACCAGGCGAGCGGACTGAAGGTCGGCCTGTTCACCACCCCCGAGCCCGCCTAGCTCGGGGCCGCGAGGAAACTGTCATGCGCCGTGTGGTAATCACCGGAATGGGCGTCGTCTCCAGCATCGGCAACGATAAGCAGCAGGTCCTGGACTCGCTCAAGGCCGGCCGCTCGGGCATCACCTTCTCCGAGACCTATGCGGAGATGGGCTTCCGCAGCCACGTCCACGGGGCCATTACCATCGACCTGGAGGCGGCGATCGACCGCAAGCTGCGCCGCTTCATGGGCGATGGGGCCGCCTTCAACTACGTGGCCATGCGCGAGGCCATCGAGGACGCGGGCCTCACCGAGGCCGAGGTGTCGCACGAGCGCACGGGGCTCATCATGGGCTCGGGCGGAGCGTCCACCTCGAACCAGGTCTGGGCCGCCGATACGCCGCGCAACAAAGGCCCGAAGCGCGTCGGCCCCTATATGGTGCCGCGCTGCATGTCGTCCACCAACTCGGCCAACCTGGCCACCGCCTTCAAGATCAAGGGCATGAGCTATTCCATCAGCTCCGCCTGCTCGACCAGCGCGCACTGCATCGGCAACGGCTACGAGCAGATCCAGATGGGCAAGCAGGACATCGTCTTTGCCGGCGGCGGCGAGGAGGTGCATTGGTCGCTCACGGTCCTGTTCGACGCCATGGGGGCGCTGTCCAGCAAGTTCAACGACACGCCCGAACGGGCCTCGCGCGCCTACGACAAGAACCGCGACGGTTTCGTCATCTCTGGCGGAGCCGGAGCCCTGGTGCTCGAGGAG
>JAZGBC010000035.1:0-10665 GCA_036444495.1 Kiloniellales bacterium | reverse complement strand
GCCATGGTCGTCACGCGCAAACTCGACTGGTCTGCGGTGGGCGGGCGCCTCTCCGTGACCGGAGAAGCCGCCGCAGCCCCAGGGACCCAAACCGGCGAGGGATCCTAGCCCCCCGATAAACTTCCGGTGAGGCCGGCATTGGCCCGGTTGACAAGGGCGGCGGGGTCCGCATCTTGGCGGGGCGCGCTGGGCGCACTGGGCGCGAGGGCAAAAACAGAACGGCGAGCCGGTTGGATATGCAGCAACAGACGAAACCCGAAGCCAGACTCCTGGATCCACGGAAGTTCCGCGACCCGGACACCACGGCCGACGGGCAGCCGCGCGCCGCGGTGGCGCTGTCGCGCCTCGAGACCCTCTGGTTCAACACGGGGACGCTGTGCAACCTGACCTGCGAGCACTGCTACATCGAATCGAGCCCGAAGAACGACCGCCTGGCGTATCTCAGCGCCGCCGAGGTGGCGGCCTACCTGGACGAGGTGAGCCGCGACCGCTGGGGTGCCCGGCAGATCGGCTTTACCGGCGGCGAGCCCTTCATGAACCCCGCGTTCATGGCCATGGTGGAGGACGCGCTCGGCCGCGGCTTCGAGGTGCTGGTGCTGACCAACGCCATGCGGCCCATGATGAAGCGCGCGGCGGAGCTGTTGCGCTTGCGCGAGCGTTTCGGCGCGCGCCTGACGCTGCGCGTCTCCATCGACCACTACGGCCAGGCGCTGCACGAGATCGAGCGCGGCCCGCGTTCCTGGCAGCCGGCGCTGGACGGCCTCTGCTGGCTGGCGCGGCACGGCTTCGCGCTCAACGTGGCCGGCCGCACGCTGTGGGGCGAGGCGGAAGACTCCTTGCGCGCGGGCTACGCCCGGCTCTTCGCCGCGCATGACATCCCGGTGGACGCCCGGGACCCGGTGGAGTTGGTGCTGTTTCCCGAGATGGACGCCGGCCTCGACGTGCCCGAGATCACGGAGAGCTGCTGGGGCATCCTGGGGGTTTCGCCCGAGGCGGTGATGTGCGCCACCTCGCGCATGGTGGTCAAGCGCAAGGGGGCCGAGACGCCTACGGTGCTCGCCTGTACCCTTTTGCCCTACGACGAGGAATTCGAGCTGGGCGCGAGCCTGGCGGACTCGGCGCGCGAGGTGAAGCTCAACCATCCGCACTGCGCGCGCTTTTGCGTGCTCGGCGGCGGCAGCTGCAGCATCGGCGGCTGAGCCGTCAAACCACACAAAAGGCCCGGGATCGCGCCCGGGCCGTCGTTTCCCGCGGCGGATTCGAGGCCGTCGGTTTCCCGAAAATACAACGGGAGGTTGCTGGCAACGCACCTCTCCGCCATAATGGCCGCTATTAGATTGCTTGCCATACGGACCATACCTTCGAGTGAAGAAAGGCGGGCGAAATGAAGAGGCTCATTCTCGTTTTTGGATTGGTGCTGGGCGCCGGGCTGTTTGCCGCGCCGCCCCTTATCGGCAACGAAGCCCTGGCCATCGCCGGCTGCTGCAAAGAGCGGGCGACAGCCAAACACCCCTGGAAACAAAACGGACTCAGCCTTCGGCGTTGCAAGGAGCAGAACAAAAAACGGGACAAGGGCCGCGATAGTGTGTTCGATCGGGCCGGCCTCGTTTGGTGGGACATGCGTTGTTAGCCCTCGCCAGCCCAGCTTCAGGGGATCTTGGCCCAGGCCCCGAGGACCCGGTTAATCATCCGGGTCTTCGCCTCGGGGGTCCTGCTGACCGCCTGTTCGGTCTCGGCGGCCCCACCGTCTGAATCCTTAGGGCCGAAGATAGACGGGCTCTCTTCCTCGATTAGCGTTTTATAGAGTTCGGGCCCGAAATCCTCTTCCAGTAGATGTTTGATGGGTGGGTCTTTGTAATCCGACTCAATGTAGTCTTCGAAGTCCTTGAGAACCGCGTTATACTCACTCCCCTCGTCGTCGAACGCCAAGGCGACAAGCAGGAGGTAGTAGGATAGAATTTCCTGCTGGTCCGTGTCGACGTATCGTTCCTGAATTCCCTCCTTCAGTATATTCTTGTACTCCTCCCTTATCGCCCTGGTCAGCTCCAGATCGTCGGCAATTGTCGTAATGCCGCCGCTGATGCTCTTGAAGAGCTCATCGGTGAGCCCTTCCTTCAATACCTCCTTGTAGGTTTTGCTGGCCGTCCCAAGGCCCTTTGTCACCTCTTCGGAGAAACGAGGTATTATCGTCTGCTTATAAAACCCAAGCCTTAAATCCCTAAAGCGATTTACGTCGCCATCGAAGTCTTCGAGCTGGGATTTCGCCTCTTGAATTTGCACTTTCATGCCCTCGAGCAGGTCGCTTGACGCTTGTATGTTCTTGACGGCAGTTTTCGCCTTTTCGGCAGCGGACTTCGCCTGTTCGGCTGCCGATTCTGTCTTTTCAGCCAGCTTATTGATTTTCACGAGTTCAGAGACCCCGAAAAAGCCGCCGAGCGCGACCACGACGGCAACGACGCCGCCTACGGCGGAAATGACGGCGGTCAGGCGCGTCCGGCTTCGCTCGGCGCTGACGATGATTTCGTTCGCCCTCGTGCTCGTCTGGTCGAAGACGGCCTGAGAGGCCTTCAGCTCGGCTGCCACGACCTTCAGGTCCGCATCGAGCCTCCTGTTCAGAAGCTCCAGCCTTTCATCCAGGTCCTTCAATTGCACCGAAAGAGTGTGCTCGACCAGATGCCGCAGCCGCTCGCTCAGTACCGAGAGGACCTTGAATTCGAACTCGGCGTTCTCGCGCAGCAGCTTGTAGAACGCGGGCCCCTTGATCTCCAGAAGCACGGTCTCTTCCCGGGCGATCACCGTTGCCAATCTCGGCTTCTTCTCTATGAGCGCCATCTCTCCGAAGAACTCGCCCTCCCCTAGCGTGGAGATGGGTACCGGCCGGCCGCCCGCGCCGGGCAGGACAACCGACACTTCGCCCGTTGCGATGAGAAAGATCGAGTCTCCCTCCGTACCTTCTTGCAGGATCACCTCGTCTTGGGAGCAAGTTCGTTCCTCCGAGGCCTCCTCGCTCAGCAGCCGCGCGCGCTGGTCCCCGCTGAGGCAGGAAAAAACCGGGTGCGCGCTTAAAAAAGCTCTCCAATCCTCGGTATTCATGACCTCTGGACCTCGATATGGAGGCGCCCGGCACGGTGCCGTTCCTGGTCATCATTCTAGCTATTCTAGAAAGAAATTATATAATTACTATTTTTAGGGGAATTGCCGGCGGCGAAACGGCAGGCGCGGCAGGCGCCGCCGCACGGGCCGAAGCGAACAGTCTGCGAACAGGAGCCAAACTGGGGAATCTGGGTTGGACGCAGGGCCGTGCCTTGGCCCGCCTATTTCTCCGGCGGCTTGATCATGCGGCCCAGGTCCGTGCCGGCGAAGATGTGCAGGTGGAAGTGCATGACTTCTTGGTAGGCGTCGGGGCCGGTGTTCGCGAGCACCCGGTAGCCCGGCGCCACGTGCCCCGCATCGCGCGCGATCTGGCCGGCGGCGCGCACGAGGGCGGCGATCTCCTCGGGCGAGGCGTTGGCGGAAAAATCGTCGAAGGATTCGTAAGCCCCCTTGGGGACGACCAGGACGTGAAAGGGCGTCTGCGGGTTGATGTCGTGGAAGGCGAGCACATGTTCGTCTTCGTAGGCCTTGTTGCAGGGGATCTCGCCGCGCAGGATCTTGGCGAAGATGTTGTTCTCGTCATAGGCCATGGCCTTCCCCCTTCTTCCGTAAAAAATCCGCCCGCGCCGCCTAACCCTCGCCGCGGGCGGCTTTTTCTTCGAGGCCCGAGGTGCCGCGCCGCGCCTCGAGCTCCGCCCAGACCTCGCCCGGCTCCAGGCCCTTGGCGGCCCAGAGCACGAGCAGATGATAGAGCAGGTCCGCGCTTTCCGCGGCCAGCGCCGCGGGCCGCTCCGACAGGCCGGCCACCACGGTTTCCACCGCCTCCTCGCCGACCTTGCCGGCGATGGTTTCGATACCGTCCTGGAACAGCTTGGCGGTATAGGAGCTTTCCGGGTCCGCGCCCTTGCGCTCCACGATCACGCCGTAGAGTTCATCCAGCACCCGGGCGTCCGCGCCCGCGCCCTTGCCGTTGCCGCCGCTCATGATTTTTGCCTCCCTGGCCGAGAGGGGTAGCAGGAATCCCCCGTCCTGTCAGCCCGGGCCCCGCTCACTCTACCGGGCGCACGGGAATGCCGGCGGCGGCCATGTGGGCCTTGGCCTCGGCGATGGAGTGCTCGCCGAAATGAAAGATGGAGGCGGCGAGCACGGCGCTGGCGTGGCCGTCGCGTACGCCCTCGACCAGATGATCCAGACGCCCCACCCCGCCCGAGGCGATGACCGGGATGGTGATGGAATCGGCCACGGCGCGCGTCAGTTCGATGTCGTAGCCTTCCTTGGTGCCGTCGCGGTCCATGGAGGTGAGCAGGATTTCGCCCGCGCCGAAGCCGGCCATGAGCTTGGCCCACTCGATGGCGTCCAGCCCCGTGGGCCGGCGCCCTCCGTGGGTGAAGACTTCGAAGCGGCCGCCGTCTTGCCGCTTGGCGTCGATCGACACGGTGATGCACTGGCTGCCGAACTTCTCCGCCGCCTCGCGCACGAAAGGCGGGGTCTTCACCGCCGCGGTGTTGATGCAGACCTTGTCGGCGCCGGCGAGCAGCAAGGCGCGGATGTCGTCGGTCGTGCGCACGCCGCCGCCCACGGTGAGCGGCATGAAGCACTGCTCGGCGGTCTGGGCCACCACGTCGAGAATGATGTCGCGCTGTTCGTTGCTAGCCGTGATGTCGAGGAAACTGAGCTCATCGGCGCCGGCGGCGTCGTAGACGCGCGCCTGCTCCACCGGGTCACCGGCATCGCGCAGGCCGACGAAGTTGATGCCCTTGACCACGCGCCCGTCTTTCACGTCCAGGCAGGGGATGACCCGCGCCTTGAGCATCAGCCGCCCCCCTCCACCGCCTGTGCCGCGCCGGCCGCCAGCGCCAGGGCGGCGCCCGCATCGATGCGCCCGTCGTAGAGCGCGCGGCCGATGATGGCGCCCTCGATGCCGGCGGACTCGATCTTCATGAGCGCGGCGATGTCGTCGAGCGAGGCCACGCCGCCCGAGGCGATGACCGGTGTGGAAACCGCCTCGGCCAGCGCCCGGGTCGCTTCGAGGTTCACGCCTTGGAGCACGCCGTCGCGCTCGATATCGGTATAGACGATGGCGGCGGCGCCCGCGTCTTCGAAGCCCTTGGCCAGGTCGACGGCTCCCATGTCGCTTTGCTCGGCCCAGCCCTCCACCGCGACGCGTCCGCCGCGCGCGTCGATGCCGAGCACCACAGACCCCGGAAAGGCGCGGCAGGCGGCACGCGCCAGCTCCGGGTCCTTGACCGCGACGGTGCCCAGGATGACGCGGGTGATCCCGGCGCCGAGCCAGGCCTCGATCGTCTCCATGTCGCGGATGCCGCCGCCCAGCTGGATCGGCAAGTCGACGGCGGCGCGCACCGCCTCGACCGCCGCGCCGTTCACCGGCTTGCCGGCGAAGGCGCCGTTGAGGTCCACCAGATGCAGCCAGACGAAACCCGCCTCGGCGAAATCGCGGGCCTGGGCGGCCGGGTCCTCGTTGAACACGGTGGCCCGGTCCATGTCGCCGCGGATGAGGCGCACGGCCTTGCCGTCCTTCAGGTCGATGGCGGGAAAGAGGATCACGGGATCGCGCGCCTCCCGGACTTAGCCGCTCGCCTTGTCGTTCAGGTCCTTGGCGTAGTGGTGGCCGGCGACCCATTGATCATCCACCCGGGCGTAGTGCGGGTTGGTGCCCCAGCTCCTATAGCCCAAAGAATGGTAGAGCTTGATCGCGGCCTCCTGGGTGTCGCGCACATCCAGGTTGAGCACCTTGAGGCCGTGGCCGCGCGCCGCCTCCTCGACCGCGAGCACCAGCCTGCGCGCCAACCCATGGCCACGCGCCCAGGGCGCGATGAAGGAGGTGGAAAGCTGGCCCACATAGGCCTGGGCCTCGTTGTTGCGGGGCACCCGCTGGAGTTGGGCCGAGCCGGCGATGGTCTGGTCGAGCCGGGCGACGAAAAGCTCGCGCTCGGGCACGATCAGCACCCCTTTCCAGTAGGTCTCCATGACGTGGCGCGGGGGCGGGGTGAGCCAGCCGAAGCCGCCGCCGTCCAGGATCGCGGCCTCGGCCGCGTCGCAGAGGTCGTGCAGGTCCGGCCCGGCGAACTCCGTCAGGCGCTCGACCGCGGTGCTTGGGGTTCCCTCTCCCGTCAAACTCGCCTCGGGACTAGGCGTCATGGGCGCCACCTCAAGAAGTTAGCAATGAACGCCAAGCCCGCGGCCTGGCTTTTTTCCGGATGGAACTGGGTGCCGGCCAGGTTGTCCCGCCCGACGATGGCGCTCAGCGGCCCGCCGTACTCGACACGCGCCAGCACCTGGGCGGCATCTTTAGCGCGCAGATGATAGCCGTGCACGAAATAAACATGGGTGCCCGAAGCCATGCCTGCCAGGAGTGGATGATCCCCGTCCAGGATTTCCAGTTCGTTCCAGCCCATGTGCGGCACTTTCAGGCCCGGATCGTTGGGCTCCAGCGCCACCACATCGCCCGGAATCCAGCCCAGGCCCGGATAGTCCCCGTGCTCGCGGCCCACCTCCGCCATGAGCTGCATGCCGACGCAGATGCCCAGGAAGGGCTTGGCGCGTGCGATCACCGCCTCCTGCAGCGCCTCGATCATGCCGTCCACCGTGGCCAGGCCCGCGCGGCAGTCGCCGAAGGCGCCGACACCGGGCAGCACCACGCGCTCGGCCGCGGCCAGGTCCTCGGGCGCCGAGGTGACCTGGACCTCGGTATCGAGGCCGGCCTCGGCCGCGGCACGCTCGAAAGCCTTGGCCGCCGAGCGCAGGTTGCCCGAGCCGTAATCGATAATGGCGACGGTCATGGCCGAGGTGTCCAGCCTCTCCGCGTGAAACAGAAACGATGATACCGGGGCGGCCGCGAAACCCTTGAACGCCCGAGGTTACAAGCTTCCCTTGGTGGACGGCACGTCGCCCGCCCGGCGTGGGTCGATCTCGATCGCCTGGCGCAGGGCGCGGGCGAGGCCCTTGTAGCAGGACTCCACGATATGGTGGGAGTTCTCGCCGTAAAGGTTCTCCACGTGCAGCGTCAGGCCCGCGTGCTGGGCGAAGGCCTGGAACCACTCCTTGAACAGCTCGTTGTCCATCTCGCCCAGCTTGTCGCGTTGGAAATCCACTTTCCAGATCAGATAGGGCCGGTTGGAGACGTCGAGCGCCACGCGGGTCAGCACCTCGTCCATGGGGATGACCGCCGCGCCATAGCGCCGGATGCCCTTGCGCTCGCCCAGCGCCTGGGCCAGCGCCTGGCCGAGCACGATGCCCGTGTCCTCGGTGGTGTGGTGGAAATCGATGTGGGTGTCGCCTTCGGCCCTGAGCGTGATGTCCATCAGGCTGTGGCGCGAGAGCTGTTCGAGCATATGGTCGAGGAAGCCGATTCCGGTCTCGATGTCATAGGCGCCCGTGCCGTCCAGGTCGATGCTGGCGGAGATACGGGTCTCTGTGGTGTTGCGCTCGATGCTGGCCTGGCGCATGGCTTTTTCTCCGAGGGGAACGCCGCCGATCCGGCGCCCCGCACAAACGCGGCGCCGTTTTAACACCCCGGGCCCCCCGCCGCCAGGGGCCCTGGCGGGACCCCGGCGCTTGACCCGGGGCCATATTTCACCCATTTGACATGCCATGGCGGAAGACCAGGAACAGAAATGGCACGGCACCACGATCCTCGCCGTGCGCAAGGGCAAGACGGTCGTGATCGCCGGCGACGGCCAGGTGAGCTTCGGCAACACGATCATCAAGTCCAACGCGCGCAAGGTGCGGACGCTGGGCAAGGGCGGCGTCATCGCCGGTTTCGCCGGGGCCACGGCGGACTCGCTCACCCTCTTCGACCGCCTGGAGGGCAAGCTGGAGACCTATCCCGGGCAGTTGACCCGCGCCTGCGTGGAGCTGGCCAAGGACTGGCGCACCGACCGCTACCTGCGCCGCCTGGAGGCCATGATGGCGGTGGCGGACGCCTCGGTCTCCCTGGTGCTCACGGGCACGGGCGACGTGCTGGAACCCGAGGACGGCCTGATCGGCATCGGCTCGGGCGGGCCTTACGCGCTGGCCGCGGCCCGCGCCCTGATGGGGCAGCAGAAGATGAGCGCCGAGGAGATCGCGCTCCAGGCCATGGAGATCGCCGCAGGGATTTGCGTATTCACCAATGAAAATATCGTCCTCGAAAGCCTCGCAGCCGACTGAGGCGCGCATGCGGTCCAGCGGGCAGCAGGCGAGCGCCTTCAGCCCGCGCGAGATCGTCTCGGAGCTGGACCGCTTCATCATCGGCCAGAACGACGCCAAGCGGGCGGTGGCCATCGCGCTGAGGAACCGCTGGCGGCGCCAGCAGCTGCCCGAGGAGCTGCGCGAGGAGGTGCTGCCCCAGACCATCCTCATGATCGGACCCACGGGCGTGGGCAAGACCGAGATCGCCCGGCGCCTGGCGCGCCTGGCCCAGGCGCCTTTCATCAAGGTGGAGGCCACCAAGTTCACCGAGGTGGGCTATGTGGGCCGCGACGTGGAGCAGATCGTGCGCGACCTTCTGGAGGGCGCGATCTCCATGACCCGCGCGCGCATGGGCAAGGAGGTCAAGGCCAAGGCGGAACTCCATGCCGAGGAACGCCTGGTGGACGCGCTGGTGGGCGAGACCGCGGGCGCCGAGACGCGTTCCAAGTTCCGCGCCCTGCTGCGCGGCGGCGAGTTGGACGAGCGCGAGATCGAGCTGGAGGTGGCCGACAGCGCCGGCCTGCAGCTGCCCACCATGGACATCCCGGGCATGCCCGGAGCCTCCATGGGCATGGTCAATCTGAACGACATTTTCGGCAAGGCCCTCGGCCCGCGCACCAAGAAGCGGCGCCTGCCCGTGGCCGAAGCCATGGAGCTTCTGATCGAGGAGGAGAGCGACAAGCTGCTGGACCAGGAGGCGGTCACCGCCGAGGCCATCACCTCGGTCGAGCAGAACGGCATCGTGTTCCTCGACGAGATCGACAAGATCACGGTGCGCTCCGAGCGCTTCGGCTCGGATGTCAGCCGCGAGGGCGTGCAGCGCGATTTGCTGCCGCTCCTCGAGGGCACGACGGTCACCACCAAGCACGGCGCGGTCAAGACCGACCACATACTGTTCATCGCCTCGGGCGCCTTTCACCTGGCCAAGCCCTCGGACCTGCTGCCCGAGATGCAGGGCCGCCTGCCGATCCGCGTGGAGCTCCAGGCCCTCACCCGCGACGACTTCAAGCGCATCCTGACCGAGCCCGAGAACAGCCTCGTGCGCCAATACAAGGCGCTGCTCGGCACCGAGGAGGTGACCCTCGACTTCACCGAGGAATCCATCGACGCGCTGGCCGATCTCGCCGCCGAGATCAACTCTGCGGTGGAGAACATCGGCGCGCGGCGCCTGCACACCGTGATGGAGAAGCTGCTCGAAGAGATCTCCTTCACCGCCACCGACCGCGGCGGCGAGGAGATCACCATCGACGCGGCCTATGTCCAGGAACGGGTCGCCGACCTCGCTAAGGACACGGACCTGAGCAAGTTTATTTTGTAGGGGCTCGCCGCCCGAAAATCTCGCATGCCGTGGCTTGCACCCTCTTTGTCATACCCGGGCTTGACCCGGGTATCCAGGGTGGCATCGGCAACCTACCGGAACCATGACCCGCTTAGTCTGCCCTTGCGATTTTCCTGGACCCTCGGGTCAAGCCCGAGGGTGACAGATATTTTTGCTATGCCCTTTCCGGAACCAAAGGCACCGCGAGAGCCGAAGGGCACGATCTCGCCCCCCTAAAACGCCAACCGTCCGTACATGTCGTCGAAGGGGAGCATGACGTGGGCCCGGTAGGCGGGGCGCTCGGTCAGCCGCGCGTACCAGGCCTCGATATTCGGCAGCGCCGGGCGCGCGATCTCCATGCCGTAGTAGCGGTAGAGCGTGGCGCCGGCCGGGATATCGCCCATGCTGAGGGCCTCGCCCGCGACGTAAGCGCGGCCGGCCAGGTGCCGGTCCAGGATTTCGTAGTGCGCGCCCAGGCGCACGGCCGCCGCCTCGTTGCGCGCCCGGTCCTGCTGCTCCGGTGGCGTGCGCACCAGGCCCCAGAAGAGCTTGATGAAATCGGGGTAGAGGGTGGTCTGCATCCAGGCCATCCAGAGATCGGCGCGGGCGCGCAGGTCCGCGTCCGGGCTCCAGAGCGTTTCCTCGCCGTATTTGGCCGCCAGGTAACGGATGATCGCGTTGGATTCCCAGATGACGGTCTCGCCGTCCTTTAGCACGGGAACCCGACGGTTCGGGTTGAGCGCGGCGAATTCCGGCGTATCGAGCCCACCGAAAGGCCCGCCGGCGTCGATCCGCTCGTGCGCCGTGCCCACCTCGCCCAGGGTCCACATGGCCTTCTGCACGTTGATCGAGTTGGCCCGGCCCCAGATGGTCAGCATGGGGCTTGCCTGAGGTTCGCCCTCATTCCCCCGTCCCCTCCACCTCCGCCATCATGCGCTCGATGGACTCCTCGGGCAGGACGGCGATGCGCTCGGCCAGGCGGTTGGTGAACTCGGTGGCCCGGGACGAGAGGCCCGCGGTGTCCACCGTGACCCGCGGGTGGGAGAGGTCGGCCAGGCGCTGCA
>JAZGBC010000034.1:0-9542 GCA_036444495.1 Kiloniellales bacterium | reverse complement strand
AGGGCCGATGCTACGTTATTGGGACCGAGAATGGGAGTCCCAAACCCGCCCCGACATGGCGCAGATTAACAGGTCACTGTCGTATTTGGCAAAAATTAAAAGGCCCAGCCAGCGTCGGGCTATGCTTATTTTCTTAAGGAATTCCAGGGGCTCCCGCTTTCCGGGGGCATCGGGGCCCCCAAGAGACTGCCGCTTCAGGCAGCCCGGGACAGCTCCAGCTCCTTCCAGACCTGGCCCAGCGCCTGGACCAGGTGGTCCATGTCCGCATCGGAGTGGACCGGCGAGGGGGTGATGCGCAGCCGCTCCGTGCCCCGCGGCACGGTGGGGTAGTTGATCGGCTGGATATAGATGCCGTGGCGGTCCAGCAGGATATCGGTCACCTGGCGGCAGAGCACCGGGTCGCCCACCAGGACCGGCACGATATGGCTATCCGAGGGCATGACCGGCAGACCGGCCTCCAGGAGCCGTGCCTTGCAGGTGGCGGCCCGTTCCTGGTGCCTTTCGCGCTCGGCGCCGCTCACCTTGAGGTGGCGCACGCTGGCGAGCGCGCCGGCGGCCACGGCGGGCGCCAGCGCGGTGGTGAAGATGAAGGCGGAGGCGAAGCTGCGTATGAAGTCGACCAGGTCGGCCGAGGCGGCGATGTAGCCGCCCATGACGCCGAAGGCCTTGGCCAGGGTGCCCTCGATGACCGTCACCCGGTCCATCAGGCCCTCGCGCTCGGCGATCCCGCCGCCGCGCGGACCGTAGAGGCCCACGGCGTGGACCTCGTCCAGATAGGTCATGGCGCCGTGGCGCTCGGCGACATCGCAGAATTCAGCGATGGGGGCGATGTCTCCGTCCATGGAATAGACCGATTCGAAGGCCACCAGCTTGGCCCGGCCCGGGTCCAGCTCGGCCAGGCGCCGCTCCAGGTCCGCCGGGTCGTTGTGCCTGAAGATCTGCTTATCGGCCCGGCTGTGGCGGATTCCATCGATCATGGAGGCGTGGTTCATCTCGTCGGAGAGGACGACGCAGTCGGGCAGCTTGGCGGCGAGCGTGGATAAGGCGGCCATATTGGAGACATAGCCCGAGGTGAAGAGCAGCGCGGCCTCCTTGCCGTGCAACTCGGCCAGCTCCTGTTCCAGCAGCACGTGGTAATGGTTGGTGCCCGAGATGTTGCGCGTCCCGCCGGCGCCTGCGCCGCAGCTCTTGAGCGCCTCGGTCATGGCCTCGAGCACCTTCGGGTGCTGGCCCATGCCCAGATAGTCGTTGCTGCACCAGACCGTGACCCGATCGGTTCCCTTGGGGCCGTGGCGCCGGGCGCGGGGGAAATCCCCGGCGCAGCGCTCCAGGTCCGCGAAAATGCGGTAGCGGCCCTCGGTCTTCAGGCTTGCGACGGCCTCTGCGAAGTAACCTTCGTAATCCATGACGGTACTGCCTGGCGAAATGGTTATGGCCGTGGCTGCTATTCAATCGCAGGATGGTTAACCATTACCTAATTCTTAAGCCCCGTCACTTGCGATATGTCAAGTTTTCGCGCCGCCTCCGGCCCGGCCCGGGAGCGGTAAATCCCCACAAATTTCGACGGATTGTCCTCACGGACACTTAGGCGACGGCGGCCAAGCCCTCCTGCTCGACCCAAGCGGCCGTCTCGTCGAGCGCGCGCCCAAAGGCCGACAGCAGGGTGTCGATCTGCTCTTCCGTGATGATGAGCGGCGGGCAGAACGCGAGCGAATCCATCAGATTCCGCAGGATCACACCGTTTTCCTGGGTGCGTTGGGCCAGATAGGCGCCCACCTGCCCCGGCGGGTCGAAGGGGGTCTTGCTCGCCTTGTCGGCGACCACTTCCACGGCGGCGATCAGGCCCACGCCGCGCACCTCGCCCACGAGCGGATGATCGGCGAAACGTTGCAGCCCCTCCTGGAGGCGCGGGGCGATCCGGCGCACGTGGCCCACGATGTCCCGTTCCTCGTAGATCTTGAGGGTTTCCAGGGCGACGGCGGCGGGCACGGGATGGCCGCTGTAGGTATAGCCGTGGCCCAGCATGCCGATCTTGGCCGTGTTGTCGGCGATCGCCTGGTACATCGGGTCCGAGATCAGTGCGGCCGAGATCGGCAGGTAGCTGGCGCTGAGCGCCTTGGCGACCGTCATGATGTCGGGCTTGATGCCGAAGGTCTGGCTGCCGAAGAGGTTGCCCGTGCGCCCAAAGCCGCAGATCACCTCGTCGGCGATGAGCAGCACGTCGTACTTCTTGAGGACCGCCTGGATCTTCTCCCAATAGGTCCTGGGCGGCACGATGACGCCGCCCGCGCCCATGACCGGCTCGCCGATGAAGGCGGCTATGGTCTCCGGGCCCTCATCGAGGATCATCTGTTCCAGATCGGCCGCCCGCCGGCTGGCGAAGTCCTCCTCGCTCTCGCCCTCCTCGGCGTAGCGGTAGTGGTGCGGGCATTCGGTATGCAGGATGTTCGCGATGGGCAGGTCGAAGTCCCGGTGGTTGTAAGGCAGACCGGTCAGGCTGGCGGTGGCTACGGTGACCCCGTGATAGCCCTTGATGCGGCTGATGATCTTCTTCTTCTCCGGCCGGCCGAGGGCGTTGTTGTAGTACCAGATCAGCTTGATGACCGTGTCGTTGGCCTCCGAGCCGGAATTAGCGAAGAAGACCTTGGACATCTTGACCGGCGCGATCTCGAGCAGCTTCTCGGCCAGGTCGATGACCGGGGCGGGCACCTTGTGCGCGAAGCTGTGGTAGAAGGGCAGCTTGCGCATCTGCACGGCGGCGGCCTGGATCAGGCGCTCCTCGCCAAAGCCGAGGGAGGCGCACCAAAGCCCGGCCAGGCCTTCGATGTATTCCTTGCCCTCGCTGTCGTAGACGTAGACGCCCTTACCCTCGGTGATGATCATGGGGCCCGTCTCTTCGTGCTTGCGGGCGTTGGTATAGGGGTGCAGATGGCTCGCGATATCGCGGGCTTCCGGCGAGTTTGGCCGCACGGTCATGGGAGGTCTCCGGGGTTTCGGCTGTGCTTGGCGTTGTCGGGCGGAGCGTACTATTGTCCCCCCGCCTTGGCCAAGGGTTTGTGCTGTCAAAATGGCCATGACCGGGGCGCATGGCGCGCGTGGCGCAAGGCGCCGCCCGGGACAGCGGGGAGGAAATCGATGCTGAAGGTCTGCGTTTCGGGCGCGACGGGCTGGACCGGCCGCGAGCTCGCCCTGGCCGTTCTGGATGCCGAGGACATGACGCTCGCCGCCGCGGTGGCGCGCCAGGCCGCGGGCCAGGACATCGGAACGGCGCTCGGCCGCGAGCCGGCGGGTGTCACGACCGTTGCCACCCTCGACGAAGCGCTGGAGACGCCCTGCGACCTGCTGATCGACTACACCCACCCCAGCGTGGGCAAGGCCCATGCGCTGAGCGCGATTTCGCGCAAGATTCCGGTCATCCTCGGCACCACGGGCCTGACTGCGGCGGACTTCAACGAGATCGATGGGGCCGCGCGCGCCGCCGGGGTCGGCGCCGTCACCGGCAACTTCTGTCTGACCGCGGCCCTCATGCAGCATCTGTCGCTCTTCGCGGCCGAGCACATCGAGCGCTTCGAGGTCATCGACTACGCCAACGAGACCAAGCCGGACGCGCCCAGCGGCACGGCCGGGGAACTGGCCGAACTGCTCGGCGAGGTGCGCCGGCCCACGATCGATCTTCCCGTCGAGGAGGTGCACGGTCCCAAGGGCGTCCGCGGCGCCAACGTGGGCGGCGTGCAGGTCCATTCCGTGCGCCTGCCCAGCTATATGCTGGCGGTGGAGGCGATCTTCGCCCAGGCCGGCGAACGCCTCATCATCCGCCACGAGGGGGCGCTGACCGCCAAGCCCTTCGTTTTCGGCACGCTTTTGGCCGCTCGGCGCATTGGGGAAATCATCGGGCTGGTGCGCGGCCTGGACAAATTGCTGTTCGGGAAGACCGGTTAGGGGCCCTTGCGCCCCGGTCTGGGACGGGCGCGATCGAGGCTTCACAATTCCTTGTGTTGGGTTCCACCTTGGCCACCCTTTATGCTACCGTCGCCTGTAGGCCGGAGGCGCCCCCGGCGGGATGCACCGGGCTTGGCGTTTGGCTGTCTTTAGGCCTATTGGCGCGTTTTCGCGGCCTGGGCTCGCTCGCTTCTCTAGGGCCGGGCGAATGGCCGTGTCTTTAGAATCTTTACGACAACAAGGATCAGGGAGAATCCATTATGAGATTACTAGGAACGGTGCAGAAGGCCGCGCTGGTGGCGGGCCTTTGCGCGCTGGCGGTCGGGATGGCCGGGCCGGCATCGGCCAAGACCTTCCGCTACGCCTTTCAGGGGGACGCGCAGTCCCTCGACCCTCACGGTTTGAACGAGACCTTCACGCTCGGCTATCTGGGCAACATCTACGAGGGCCTTGCCGCCTATAGCGCGAATCTGGAGTTGATCCCGGCGCTGGCCGAGTCCTGGGAGACGACTTCGCCGACCACCTGGGTCTTCAAGCTGCGCCAGGGCGTCAAATTTCATAACGGCAATACCTTCAACGCCGACGACGTGATCTTCTCATGGCAGCGGACGTTGAGCGAAGGCTCCGATCAGAAGGGCCGTGGCGGGCTCATCAAGAGCATGGTCAAGATCGATGATTACACGATCGAGGCCGAGACCCCCGGGCCGACGCCGACGCTGATGCGTGAGCTGGTCTGGCTCTACATCATGGACAAGGAATGGGCCGAGGCGAACAACGCGGTCGAGGCGGAGAGCCCGAAAGACGCCGACACCTCGGGCCAATTCGCCAGCCTGAACGCCAACGGCACGGGCCCCTTCATGATCGCCGAGCGTCAGCCGGACGTGAAGTCGATCTTCAAGCGCTCCAGCAACTATTGGAAGGACATCAAGTCCAACGTGGACGAGGTGATCTTCACGCCAATCACGCAGGACGCCACCCGCGTGGCGGCGCTCATCTCCGGCGAGTTGGATCTGGCCTATCCCATTCCCGTGCAGGATTGGGACCGCCTGACCAAGGCCGACGGCGTTGCGCCGATGACCGGGCCGGAGGCGCGTACGATCTTCCTGGGCATGGACCAGGACCGTGACGAGCTCTTGTACTCCAACATCAAGGGCAAGAACCCCTTCAAGGACCAGCGGGTTCGCCAGGCCTTTGCCCATGCCCTCAATCTCGATGCGATCAAGGAGAAGGTCATGCGCGGGGCGGCCACGCCCTCGGGCCTGATGGTCGCGCCGCAGATCAACGGGCATAACCCGGCGCTGAACGAGCCCTACGCCTTCGACGCGGCCAAGTCGAAGGAGCTTCTGGCCGAGGCCGGCTATCCGGACGGCTTCGAGGTGACCATGGACTGCCCGAATAACCGCTACGTCAACGACGAGCGGATCTGCCAGGCGGTCGTCGCCATGTTGGCCAAGGTGGGGGTCAAGGTCGATCTTCTGGCCCAGCCCAAGTCGAAGTACTTCGGCAAGGTGCTCTCGCAGAACAACTTCGACACCAGCTTCTACCTGCTGGGCTGGACGCCGGGCTCGATCGACTCGCACAACGTCCTGCAGAACCTCTTGGCCTGCAGGAACAAGGAGACCAAGGCGGGTCAGTTCAACCTGGGCGGCTACTGCAACCCCAAGGTTGACGGTTTGGCCGATCAAATTGCTGGCGAGACCGATCCGGACAAGCGCCAGTCCTTGATCGATGCGGCGTTCCAGATCCACAAGGACGAGGTGGGGCATCTTCCGATCCATCAGCAGCCCTTGTCATGGGGCGTGCGTGACGGGGTGAGCGTGGCGCAGCGCGCGGACAATGTGCTTGATTTCCGCAACGTCGTGCTTCCGTAGCCCCTAGGTCTGTTAAGGCCCGGCCCCTTCTCGAGGGGTCGGGCCAAGTTTTCTCGCGTCCGCACTGGGACGCCCGGGGGCCCGCGGTGATCGCGTTCATTATCCGCCGTTTCCTGCAGTCCGTCCTGGTCATGCTGACCGTAGCGTTGATCGCGTTCGGGCTGTTCCGCTATGTCGGCGATCCGATCAACAACATGGTCGGGCAGGATACGAGCCAGGCGGAGCGCGAAGCCTTGCGCGAGAGCCTGGGCCTGGAAGATCCCTTCATCGTCCAGTTCGGCCGCTTCGTGGGACACGCGGTGCAGGGCAAGTTCGGCATCTCCTACCGGCACCGCCGCCCGGTCGAGGACCTGATCGCCGAACGCATGCCGGCGACCCTCGAGCTCAGCATCATCGCCGCCTTGATCGCGCTTGTGGTCGGCATACCCATGGGTGTCTACACCGGCCTGCACCGGGAGGGATTCCTGTCCCGCGTGTTCATGGCCCTGTCGCTCATCGGGGTGTCCCTGCCCACTTTCCTGATCGGCATCTTGCTCATTCTGCTGTTCGGGGTGGTGCTGCGCTGGTTGCCCACCTTCGGGCGCGGCGAAGTGATCGAGATCGGCTGGTGGACGACCGGCCTGCTGACCACGACGGGCCTCAAGGCCCTGATCATGCCCTCGGTCACGCTCGCACTGTTTCAGATGACGTTGATCATGCGCCTGGTGCGCTCCGAGATGCTCGAAGTGCTGCGCACCGACTACATCAAGTTCGCCCGCGCCCGCGGCCTGTCCAACCGCGCCATCAATTTCGGCCACGCGCTCAAGAACACCCTTGTGCCGGTCATCACCATCACCGGGCTGCAGCTCGGCTCGATCATCGCTTTCGCCATCATCACCGAGAGCGTCTTTCAGTGGCCGGGCATGGGATTGTTGTTCATCCAGGCGATCAACGAAGTGGATATCCCGGTCATGGCCGCCTACCTCTGCATGATCGCGCTCTTTTTCGTGGTGATTAACCTGATCGTCGACCTGCTCTACTACGCGGTCGACCCGCGGCTGCGCGTGGACCGCGGCGTGGCCAACGGACACATGTGAGGATCATGGCCGTCACGTCCCAGGTGATAGAGACCGTCACCCGCATGCGGGACAGCGACGTCTATTACAGCTTCAAGCGCTCGCCGGTAGCCGTCGCCGCGGCGGCGGTGACCGCCGTCATCGTATTCGCCGCGCTTTTCGCGCCATGGGTCGCGCCGCACCAGCCCTTCGACCTGGCGACAATCGACCTGATGGACGCCTTCATCCCGCCGGTCTGGCTGGAGGGGGGGGATTCGCGGTTTCTCTTGGGCACCGACGACCAGGGACGCGACCTGCTCTCCACCATCATGTTCGGCGCGCGCATCTCGCTCGGCGTGGGCTTCGCGTCGATCGTCTTCTCCATGGTGATCGGTGTAAGCCTGGGGCTGGTCAGCGGCTATCTCGGCGGCATGACCGACGCCATCATCATGCGCGTGGCCGACATCCAGCTTTCCTTCCCGGCGATCCTGATCGCGCTCCTGATCGACGGCGTGGCCCGCGGTATTCTGCCCCGGGACATGCACGACGAGGTGGCGGTCTATGTTCTGGTCTTCGCCATAGGTATCTCCGGCTGGGTGCAGTACGCGCGCACCGTGCGCGGCTCCACGCTCGTGGAAAAGAACAAGGAGTACGTCCAGGCCGCCCACGTCATGGGCATCCCGCCGGTGCTGATCATGCTGCGCCATGTGCTGCCCAACACCCTGGGGCCGGTCCTGGTCATCGCCACGATCCATCTGGCGGTCGCCATCATCACCGAGGCGACGCTGTCCTTCCTCGGCGTGGGCGTGCCGCCCACCTCGCCCTCGCTCGGCACCCTGATCCGGGTCGGCAACGACTTCCTCTTCTCCGGCGAGTGGTGGATCACGATCTTCCCGGGCGCGGCGCTGGCCATCCTGGTGCTGGCGGTCAACCTGCTCGGCGACTGGCTGCGCGACGCGCTCAACCCCAAGCTCCGCTGACGTTCGCCACCTCTCCAGCCGTGCGCTACTTCACCGCCCTCGGGTCGAGGGCGTCTTGCAGGCCGTCGCCGAGGAAATTGAAGGCGATCACGGTGAAGAAGATCAGCAGCCCCGGATAGACGGCGAGGAGTGGCGCGTCCCAGATCAACTCCTGGGCGCCGGTGAGCATGTTGCCCCAGCTCGCAATCGGCGGCTGGATGCCGAGACCCAGGAAGCTCAGCACCGATTCGAGCAGGATGATGTTGCCCACCGAGAGCGTGGTGGCGACGATGATGGGCGAGACCACGTTGGGCAGGATGTGCACCAGCATGATGCGTGCGTGGCCCGCGCCGAGCGCCTCGGCCGCGCGCACGAACTCGCGCGCCTTCATGCTGAGCGTCGCCCCGCGCACCAGCCGCGCCACCGTGGTCCAGCCCACCAGCGTGATCAGGATCACGATGCGGTAGAGGCTGACGTCCTCGGAGGTGGCGAGCGCCTGGGGCAGGCCGAGCTTGGTGAGATCGACCGCCGCGAGCACGATCAAAAGCGGCAGGATTGGCAGGGCGATGACGCCGTCGGTCAGGCGCATCAAGAGGGCATCCGGCGTGCCGCCGTAGTAGCCGGCGAGCAGGCCGATGGCGGTACCGATCACGGCGGCGAAGAGCGCGGCCGTCAGGCCCACGAGCAGCGAGACCCGCCCGCCGTAGAGCAGGCGCAGCAGCAGGTCGCGGCCCAGCTCGTCGGTGCCGAGCGGATGCTCGGCCGAGGGCGGCTGCTTGAGGCTGAGGAGATCGACCCGGGTGACATCCAGGCCGAGGAGGTTCTCCACCAGGGGCGCGGCGAGGGAGAGCAGCGCGAGGGCGAGCAAGGCGATCAGGCTCCAGAGCGCCACCCGGTGCTCCAAAAAGCGGCGCCAGAGGAGGGCGCCGACCGAGCGTGGCGGGCCTTCGGCGACGCCCGCCGTTGCCGCCAGTTCATATTTGCGCTCCTCGTTCATCCCCATGGGCTCATCTGTAGGAGATCCGCGGGTCGAGCCAGGCGTAGCAGAGATCGGCCAGCAGGTTCGCGAGCAGGGTGGTCAGCGTGGCCAGCAGCAGGCCGACGAGCGCCAGGTTGAAATCGTTGCCCAGGATGGCGTCGTAGATCGTCTTGCCCATGCCCAGGTAGCCGAACATGGTCTCGGTGATGAGCGCGCCGGAGAAGAGCGCGCCGAAATTGAGCGCCAGGATGGTGACCACCGGGATCATGGCGTTGCGCAGCACGTGGCCGAAGACCACCTGGGTCTCGTTCAGGCCCTTGGCCCGGGCCGTGCGCACGTAGTCCTGGCGCAGGGCCTCCATGACCGCGGCGCGCACGAAGCGGACGATGCCGCCCACCGTGGCGATGGTCAGCGTGGCGATGGGCAGGACCAGAAACGCCGTGCGCTCGCCCAGCCCGGCGCCGCTGTCCGGCATGCCGCCGGCCGGCAGCCAGCCCAGGAGGACGGCGAAAAGCATGATGAGCAGGATGGCCAGCCAGAAGGGCGGTATGGAGATGCCGGCGAAGGCCGTCAGGTTGATCGCGGTGTCGGTGGCGCCGCGCGGCCTGAGCGCGGCCGCGACCCCGGCAGGGAGCGCCAGCGCAAAGGCCAGGACGAAGCTGACCCCCATGAGCAGCGCCGTATTGCCCAGGCGCGGCAGCAGGATTTCGAGCACGGGCCGCGCGTGCAGGCGTGAATAGCCGAAGTCGCCTTGCAGCGC
>JAZGBC010000033.1:0-3631 GCA_036444495.1 Kiloniellales bacterium | reverse complement strand
TCTCCTTACCCTGCATGATCGTCAGGAGCGCGTCACGCTGTTCGGGACTGGCGCTTTCATCGACGATCAACTGCATGGTGCCCTTGCCCTCATGGACCGCGCCGGGCCAGCTATAGAGCCCCGCCGCCCGAAGGCCGTCGAGCTTCACGCCGTCGAAATGGCCCTCGTCGATCTGATAGCCGACAGCGGCACGGCAGGTCCCGTCGGTCGGCAGCGCGTTGAACTGGCATGGGCAGCCATAGGAACAATTGCAGTTCGCGAATGAGCGCCCTTTGATTTCCCAATCTACGTGAGACATCACTCTTCCCCTGTGTCGTTGCTTTTTGCTCAAGGATTTCATGGGCCAGGATATACCAGCGCCCACCGGACAAAAATGTGACGGCCGTCACACAATCGAGAAAAAATATCCCATTGGCCGGCCGACGCGGCAACCCAACTTGCCGAAAGGTTATTCAACGTGCCAGCACCAAGGTCACCCAGCCGCACAAGGCAAGCGCCGTCTCCGCCTAAACCAGCCCGGACTCGGTGAACTCCACATAGGCTATGGAGCTGTGCCCCGGATCGATGTCGAATTTGATTTCGCCCGTGCCCTTGGTCGCCGCGCTGGCGATCTCGGCCTCCAGGTACTCGAAGCCGTTGGGGATATTCACGAGAATGCGGTGCGGGTCGCCGGTTATCGGGTTCTTGATCGGTTCCGATACTGTCTCGAACATGCCGGGCACCGCCATGCGCGCGGTCCGGCTCCCCAGATCGAACTCGAACTCGATGGGCAGAAACTGTGGCGTGAGTACGTTCGTGACGATCATGCTGATGATATGGAAGAAGGTGCCCTCGACCTGCTCCTGGCCGGACAGGATCGTGAGCAGCGCCTCGCGTTGCTTCTCGTCGGCGCGCTCGTCGATGACCGCCTGGATCGTGCCGTTGCCCTCGTGCAGAGCTCCCGGCCAGTGATACGCGCAGCCCCAGCGCAGACCATCGAGCCGGACATCCCCGAAATAGCCTTCGTCGATCTCCATGCCCACCATGCCCTCGCAGGGGCCGTAGGTTGGCCGCGCGTTGAAGTCGCAGGGGCACCCGAAAGCGCAGTTACAGTTCTTCAGGTGCTTGCCCTTCATGCTCCACTTGGTATGAGCCATTTCCCTCTCCCTGAAAGTCGTTGCCTTTATTTGACCGTTTGGTCGCCGCGATCCTACTGGCGCCCACCGGACAAAAATGTGACGGCCGTCACACAATCGAGAAAAAATATCCCATTGGCCGGTCGACGCGGCAAGCCAACTTGCCGAAAGGTTATTCAACGTGCCAGCACCAAGGTCACCCAGCCGTTCAGGTCGATGCGGTGGAGCAGGCCGAGCGGCGCATGGGCCGCCAGCGCCTCCCCGGCCTGATCGGCGAGCAGGCCCGAGAGCAGCGCCACCCCGCCCGGGGCCAGGTGGCCTTTGAGCGCCGGCGCCAGGGTGTGGATCGCCTCGGCCAGGATGTTCTCCATGATCAGGTCGAAGGGCGCGCGGGCCGCGACCCCGGGCGCGCCGAAGCCCTCGCCGTAGGCGATCTCGACCAGGCCCGCCACGCCGTTCGCCCGCGCATTTTCGCGGGCCAGGGCAACCGCCCGCGCGTCCAGGTCCACGCCCAAGGCCGGGCAGGCCCAGAGCTTGGCCACGGCAAAGGCGAGGATGCCCGAGCCGCAGCCCATGTCCAGCGCGTTCCCGAAGCGCCGGGTCTTGGCCAGTTCGGCGAGCGCGAGCAGGCAGCCCTTCGTGCTCTCGTGCCGACCCGTGCCGAAGGCCAGGCTGGCCTCGATGCGGATCGGGATGGCACCGGGCGGCGGCGCATCGGCGATGTGCGAGCCATGGACGTAAAACGGCCCCACGCCGACGGCGGGCAGCGCCCGCTCGCCCTCGGCCACCCAGTCGGTCTCCGGCAGGGGCTCGATGACGAACTCAGGCGGCGCGATCCCGGCGGCCAGCGCCGCGGCCGCAAGCAGCGCGGTCACCCACTCGCGTGCCGGCTCGGCGTCGAGATAAAGCCGCAGGGAAACGGGGCCGCCGGCCTCGGGCGCATCGCTCACCAGCGCCCCGCCCAGCTCGCCGAGGGCCGCCTCGACGGCAGGCAGCGCGGCGGGCGGCGCTTCAATGCTCAGGCGCCAAGCCTGCTTCTGTGTCCGAGCCATGATTAGGCCCTCGACCATATACCCGCTTGTTCCATTATCCCCCTCCCCCTACCCCCTCCCGCCAGGGGAGGGGGAACACTAATTACGTGCCTCATAGAAACCCCCTCCCCCTTGATGGGGGAGGGTTGGGGTGGGGGTGATAGAGAAATCCGGGCAAACGGTAACTCACCCCGCCTGGTCTTCGAGCACGACGAAGCTGGAGATCACCTTTTTCTTGCCGGCCTTGTCGAACTCGATATCCAGGCGGTCGCCGTCCACCTTGGCCACCGTGCCGTAGCCGAACTTGCGGTGAAAGATGCGCGTGCCGCGCTGGAAGGTGCCGGACGGCAGGCTTTCGACCACCTCGGCATGGCCATCCAGATAGGCCGGACCGGCCGCGCGGCGGCGTCGGGCCCGGGCCATGCCGGGGCTCAGATGCGTCGATTTCCAGCCGCGGCGGTCCAGGCCCGGCTCTTCGGCGAAACCGAATCCGGTCCCCGCGCCGGCGCCGTAGAGACCCTGATCGCTCTCCACCTCGACGTGCTCCCTGGGCAACTCGTCGATGAAGCGCGAGGGGATGGCCGGGGTCCAGGTGCCGTGCAGAAGCCGGTTGGCGGCGAAGCTGACCACCACACGCCGGCGCGCCCGGGTCAGCCCCACATAACCCAGGCGCCGTTCCTCCTCCAGCGCGCGCAGGCCGGTCTCGTCCAGCGCCCGCTGGTTGGGAAACAGCCCCTCCTCCCAGCCGGCCAGGAACACGCTGTCGAACTCCAGGCCCTTGGCCGAGTGCAGGGTCATGAGGTTGACCATGTCCTGGCCCTCGCCCTCGATCAGCTCCATGACCAGGGCCACGTGCTCGAGGAACGCGGGCAGGGACTCGAACTCGGCCATGGCGTTGATGAGTTCCTTGAGGTTCTCGAGCCGCCCGGGGGCGTCGGCCGACTTGTCCGCCATCCACATGGCGGTGTAGCCGGACTCGTCCAGCACGATCTCCGCCAGCTCCAGGTGGGGCATGTCCTCGAGCAGGCCGCGCCAGCGCTCGAAGCTCTCCAGCAGGCCGGCCAGGGAACGGCGCGCGGCGGGGCGCAGCTCGTCGGTCTCGACAAGGCGCCTGGCCGCCTCGAACAGCGAAACGCCGGCCGCACGCCCGGTCTCGTGCAGCAGCCGCAGCGTGACCTCCCCCAGGCCGCGCCTGGGCTTGTTGACGATGCGCTCGAAAGCCAGGTCGTGGCCCGGGGTGGCGAGCACGCGCAGGTAGGCCAGGGCATCGCGGATCTCCAGGCGCTCGTAGAAGCGCGCGCCGCCGATCACCCGGTAGGGCAGGCCGAGCTTAATGAAGCGCTCCTCGAAGGCGCGGGTCTGGGCGCCGGTGCGCATCAGCACCGCGATCTCGGCCAGCGCATGGCCGCGGCGCTGCAGGTCCTCGATCTCCTCGCCGACGAAGCGCGCCTCGGCCTCGCCGTCCCAGAGGCCGCGCAGGCGCAA
>JAZGBC010000032.1:0-3779 GCA_036444495.1 Kiloniellales bacterium | reverse complement strand
ATTGGTGCCGGTCCGTGCGGCCTGACGGCGGCCCAGGACCTGTGCCTGCGGGGTTATGGGGTGACCGTTTTCGAGGCCCTGCCGGTCGCCGGCGGGATGCTGCGGGTCGGCGTTCCCGAATACCGGCTACCCGCCGCGATCATCGAGCGGGAGGTGCAGGACATCGTGGATTTGGGGGTCGAACTACGCTTGAGCACCCCCGTGACCGACCTGGACGGGCTGTTCGAACAGGGCTTCAAAGCCGTGCTCGTCGCCGTCGGTGCCCACGAGGGTGTGCGTCTGAACATCCCCGGCAACGACTTGGAGGGCGTGCTGATCAACACGCGGTTTCTGCGCGATGTCCGCCTGGCCGAGCTCGACGAGGAGATCGCCCATCCCCGCTCCGAGATCGAGGGCAAGCGGGTCGTGGTCGTGGGTGGCGGCGACGTCGCGGTGGACGTGGCGCGCACGGCTCTTCGCCTTGGCGCCGGCGACGTGCAGATGGCAGTGCGCGGCAGCGGCGGAAAGATGCCGGCGATGGAGTCGGAAATCGCGCACGCTCGCGAGGAAGGCATCCGCATGCACGTCGGCCTCAACTTCCTTCGCGTCGTCGACGATGGAAGCGGCCGGGTCGCTGGCCTTGAGTGCCAGCGGGTCGAGCGCTTTGACAGGGACGCCGAGGGTCGCGCCGTGCCACGGATCGAGCCCGGATCGGAGCATGTGATGCCCGCCGACGTGGTGATCTTTTCCGTCGGTCAGAAGGCGGGTCTGGCCTTCATTCCCAATGATTCCAGGGTGGAGGTCACCGAAGCGCGGACCGTCGCGGTCGATCCCGGCACCTACGCGACCGCCCGCCCGGGAGTTTTCGCGGCAGGAGACAGCGTCAGTGGCACCGCCTTCGTCATCGAGGCGGTGGCCGGCGGCCATCGCTGCGCTGGGAACATTCACCGATACCTGCGCGGCGAAGCGCTCACGGACGAGCCGTTCACACGAGTGCCGCTCGCCGAGCTCAGCCAAGCCGAGCTCGACGCCCAGGTGTTGCGGGGTGAGCTTGCGCTGACGCCGCGCGTGGCCATGCCCGAAATCACGGTTGCCGACAGGTTCGGAAACTTCAGCGAGGTCGAGCTCTGCTATGAGGCCGAGCAGGCCAAGGCGGAAGCGGACCGCTGCCTTTCCTGCGGCATCTGCGCCGAATGCCTTATCTGTTCGGATGCCTGCGGGGTCGATGCGATTGACCACGAGATGCTCGAGCGGACGCGCGAGCTCGAAGTCGGCGCGGTGGTCCTGGCGCCGGGCTTTCAGGTTTACCAGGCCGAGCTTTCGCAGGAATACGGGCTCGGACGCTACGACAACGTCGTTACGTCATTGCAGTACGAACGGCTCTTGAGCGCTTCCGGTCCGACCACGGGACAGGTGAAACGTCCCTCGGACGGCGCTGCGCCCAAGAGGGTCGCCTTCCTGCAATGCGTGGGATCGCGCGATCAAAGCCACGACTACTGCTCGACCGTCTGCTGCATGTACGCCACCAAGCAGGCGGTCATGACCCTCGAGCACGCGCCCGACACGCAGATGCGCGTGTTCATGATGGACATGCGCGCCTTCGGCAAGAACTTCGAGCCCTACTATCAGCGGGCGCGCGAGAAGGATGGCATTGATTTCATCCGCTGCCGGATCTCGGCGCTGAAGGAGGCGCCGGGAACCAAGAACCTGATCCTGCGCTATGCCGATTCGGCGGACGATCCGGAAGGCGGTGGCGCGACGGACACGGGCTACCGGATCCGCGAAGAGGAATTCGACCTGGTCGTGCTCTCGGTCGGTATGGAAATATCCGAGGACGTGCAGGCGCTGGGGCGGAAGCTCGGTGTCCAGCTCGACGATCACGGCTTCTGCCAGACGATGCAGTTCGACCCCTTGCAGACAAGCCGGCCGGGCATCTACGCGATCGGCCCGTTCCGCGAGCCCAGGGACATCTCCGAGTCGATCGTCGAGGCCAGCGGGGCGGCCGCGGCGGTCGGCGGATTCCTGACCCAGGCCCGCGGCACGCTCGCACGCGAGGTCGAGTTTCCGCCCGAGCGGGATATTGCGGGCGAGGATCCGCGGATAGCCGTTTTCGTCTGCCGCTGCGGGACCAACATCGGCGGCTTCCTGGATGTGCCCGACGTCACGGGCTATGCGAGCAAGTTGCCGGGTGTCATCCACGCCGAGGAAAATCTCTTCGCCTGCTCTCAGGACAGCATCGCCAAGATCACCGAAAAGGTGAAAGAAGTGGGGGCGAACCGGGTGGTCATCGCCAGCTGCACGCCACACACCCACGGCCCGCTGTTCGAGAGCAGCATCCGGGCAGCCGGGCTCAATCCCTACCTGTTCGACATGGCCAACATCCGCAACCACTGCTCCTGGGTGCATTCGGGTGATTGGGACAGGGCCACCGACAAAGCCAAGGACCTGGTACGCATGTCTGTCGCCCGGACGGGGGAGCTGAGACCGCTGTCTGGCGCAGAGATGTCCATGAACAAGACCGCGCTGGTGATCGGTGGTGGGGCGGCCGGAATGACGGTCGCGCTGTCCCTCGCCGAGCAGGATTTCCCGGTGCACCTGGTGGAACAAAGCGGTGCGCTGGGCGGAAACCTGCGCCACATCCACTTCGGCCTGGACGAATTCGGGGCTGGGTCCGGGCTGCCGCGCGACGGGTCCGGTTATTTAAGCCCCCAGGAGTTTCTCGCCGAACTCACCCGGAAGGTCGAAAGCAATCCGCTCATCACCGTCCATCTGGAGACCAAACTGGCCGCGACGAGCGGGTTCATGGGCAATTTCACCTCGACCCTGGAGCGCGCATCGCCCGACCCGGCTGGTCCCGAATCGCTTCCCGGCGACGAGGCCGAGGGAAGCCGTATCCAGGTGCCGCACGGCGTCGCGGTTCTCTGCACCGGCGGGGTCGAATACCGCGGCGAGGAGTACGGTTACGGCACCAGCCCGAACATCGTGACCGGATTGGAATTCGAGGCTCTTCTAGCGAAACACGCCAATGGGAAGTACGGCGAGGCATCGGGGCCCCTGCCGAAATCCGTGGTCATGATCCTTTGCGTCGGGCCGGCCGAGGAGTACTGCGCGCGCATCTGCTGCACGACGGCACTCAAGAATGCCCTGGCGTTGAAGCGCCTGGACCCCTCGGCGCAGGTAACGGTCCTCTACAAGGACATTCGCACTTACGGTTTCAAGGAACGGCTCTACACCAAGGCGCGCGAGAGCGGGATTATCTTCATTCGCTACGAGGATGCGTGGCAGCCGGAGGTCCAGGCGGCGGATGGCGCGCCGCCGGAGGTGCGGGTGTGGGAGCCCATCCTCGCCCGGGAGATGCTGCTCAGGCCCGACCTGCTGGTGCTCAGCAACCCGGTGGTCCCGCCCCCGGCGGCGCAGGAACTGAGCGGCCGACTCAAGGTTCAGCTGGATAACAACGGTTTCTTCCTCGAGGCGCATGTCAAGCTGCGGCCCGTCGATTTCGCCTCGGAGGGCATCTTCATGGCGGGCCTGGGCCACTATCCCAAGCTTCTCGATGAATCGATCGTGCAGGCCCAGGCGGCGGCGGCGCGCGCGGCGAACCTGCTGTCGCACGACAGCATTACGACCGACGGCAAGGTTGCGATCGTCGACCAGTCCGTCTGTGTCGGCTGCCTGACCTGCGTGCGCGTCTGCCCCTATGGCGCGACGCACATCGAGGCGGACCAAGCCGGCGTGGGCGGCATCATGGGCGCGGCGAAGGTCGAAGCGGCGCTCTGCCAGGGCTGCGGCCTCTGCGCGGC
>JAZGBC010000031.1:0-7994 GCA_036444495.1 Kiloniellales bacterium | reverse complement strand
GCGGTAACCCCGTCCCGTCTTAGGTGGGAGCCGCGGAATCGCCCCCCTCACCCAACTCCGGCTAAGTCTCGGCTGTAAGCCTCGCCAAGCCTACATAACCCTCTCCCCCCGCTTGCGGGGGGAGAGGGAAGAGGGAGCGTAGCGACCGAGGGTGAGGGGGGTGCTTGAAACGAGACTTGGTCTTACGCGGGGTCGGCGAAACCGCGCTCCACCAGCAGGCTCAGGCGCCGCGCGAAGGCGGCCGGATCGGGCAGGGGTTCGCCTTCCAGGATGCGCGCCTGATCCAGCAGCAGACGCGCCGCCTCCTGCAGCGGCGATTCACCTCCGCCCTTGCCGTCTTCGGCGCCCTTGGTCTCGAGCTGGGCCGAAAGGCGGCGGATCAGCGGGTGCTTGGGATTGATCTCGAGGATGCGCACGGCCGTCTGGTCGAGCTCCCGGTGCTGCTTGAGCAGCCGCTCCAGGTGCATGTCGATGTCGCCTTCATCGGCCACGAGGCAGACCGCGCTGTCGGTCAGGCGCTCGGAAGTGCGCACGTCCTTGACCTCGTTCTTGAGCGTGAGCTTGACGAAGGCGACCAGCGAATCGATGCCCGGCGCGGGCGCTTCCTCTTCGCCCGCTTTCGCCGATTTGTCACCCGAATCGGGGATCTTGCCCAGGTCGGCGCCGCCGCGCGTGACCGACTTGAAGGGCTTGCCCTGGAACTCGTTGACCGCCGGAATCCAGAACTCGTCCACCGGGTCGGTGAGCAGCAGGACCTCCAGGCCCTTGGCCTTGAAGCCTTCGATCTGGGGGCTGCGGCGCAGGCCCTCGAGCTCGCCGCCGCTGATGTAGTAGATCGCCTCCTGGGCCTCGGACATGCGCGATACGTACTCCGCCAGGCTCACCTTCTCCTCGCCCGTGGTGGAGGAGAAGCGGGCCAGCCCGAAGAGCGCCTCGCGCTGGCTCTCGTCCTCGTAGATGCCCTCTTTCACGACCGCGCCGAAGTTGTCCCAGAATTTGGCGTAATCCTCCGGCGCCTTCTTCGCCTTCTTCTTGAGCTCGCCGAGCACCCTCTTGGTCACGGCCTTGCGAATCTTCGCGACCAGGGGATTGTTCTGCAGCAGATCGCGGCTGATGTTGAGCGGCAGGTCCTCGGTATCGATTACGCCGCGCAGGAACCGCAGGTAAGGCGGCACCAGCGCCTCGCAGTCGTCCGTGATGAAGACGCGCTTGACGTAGAGCTTGACCCCGTGCCGGCGCTCGGGATGGAACAGGTCGAAGGGCGGCAGGGAGGGGATGTAGAGCAGGCCCGTGTACTCGATCACGCCCTCGGCCTTGAAGTGCAGGCGCAGCCAGGGGTCGTCGAAAGCATGCCCGACGTGGTGATAGAACTCCTTGTACTGCTCCTCCTCGATCTCCGACTTGGGCCGCGTCCAAAGCGCGGAGGCGTCGTTCAGCGACTCCTCTTTCTCGCCATCGGCCAGGAGAACCGGGATGCCGATGTGGTCCGAGTAGGTCTTGACGATGCGCCGCAGGCGCTCCGGATCGAGGTATTCCTCCTCGCCCTTCTTGAGCTTCAGCGTGATCCGCGTGCCCCGGGCCGGCGCCTCATCGCATTCGGAGACGGTGAATTCGCCCTTGCCGTCCGAGGTCCAGCGCCAGCCGTCCGGCTCGCCGGCCTTGCGGCTTTCCACCTCGACCCACTCGGCCACCATGAAGGTGGAATAGAAACCGACGCCGAATTGACCGATCAGGCTGCTCCCGTCCGCCTTTTCGTCCAATTCTCCCACGAAGGCCGCCGTGCCCGAGCGCGCGATGGTACCCAGGTTCTCGACCAGCTCGTCGCGGCTCATGCCGATCCCATTATCGGAGATCGTGAGCTTCTTTCCCTTGGTCTGGCTGGACAGCAGGATCTTGTAGTCCGGATCCTCGGCGACCAGTTCCGGCCGGGTGAGCGCTTCGTAGCGCAAGCGGTCGCAGGCATCAGAGGCGTTGGAGATCAACTCGCGCAGAAAGATTTCCTTGTTCGAGTAGAGCGAGTTGGCAACGATGTCCAAAAGTCGGCTGACTTCGGCTTGGAAGCTGAGCTTCTCTTCGGACATGGTGCCCTTTTCCTTGCCTTGCCGCTTTGGGTCTTGCCGCTTTTGAGGGCCGCGAGGGGAGCGCGTTAACTAATTCGCCGCGCCTCATATGTGTTAATAGACAGGGAACTGCAAGGCCCCACCGGAAATCGCCGCCGAAACGGAGCGCCATGACCGACGAACAGGACCCCACGCTGGCCGCGCGCAAGACCATGGTCGCGAAGATCGCCGCCGAAGTCGACGGGACCCGCAAGTGGCTGGGCAAGGACGAGCTCGACCCGCGCGTCATGGTGGCGATGGAGAAAGTGCCGCGCCACAGCTTCGTCCCGAAGGCCAACCGGGCCTCGGCCTACGACAACCGCCCACAGCCGATCGGTCACGGACAGACCATCTCCCAGCCCTATATGGTGGCCATCATGACCGACCTGGCGGAACCCGGCCCGGAAGACCGGGTACTCGAGATCGGTACGGGCTGCGGCTATCAGACCGCCGTGCTCGCCGAGGTGGCCGCGCAGGTCTATAGCGTCGAGGTCGTCCCACAGCTGGCCGGACCCACGGCCGAACGCCTGGCTGGGATGGGCTACGACAATATCGAGGTGCGCACCGGCGACGGCGCTTTAGGCTGGGCCGAACAGGCGCCCTTCGACGCCATTGTCGTGACCGCGGCCGCCTGGCGCCGGGTGCCCCCGGCGCTGGTCGAGCAGCTCGCCCCGGGTGGCCGGCTGGTCATTCCCGTGGACCGCAGCAAGACCGCCGCCCGCTACCCCTTTCACGATCAGGAGCAGGACCTCCTGCTCATCGTCAAGGACGAGAAAGGGCGCCTCAGCGAGCGCAACGTCCTGCCCGTGGCCTTCGTGCCGCTGGTCGAGGGCGGGGGCGACGACGCGCGCTCCTGACCGTTGGCTGGCCGAACGTCCGCCGGTTCACCTATTCGCGATGCAGTGGCGGGGGCTTGCAAGGAAGCCCGCGCGGGCCGATTCTCCAGAGCCATGAGCCAATTTTCTGAGCGCCGGGTCACCGCCGTCCTGGGCCCGACCAACACGGGAAAGACCTATCTGGCCATCGAGCGCATGCTCGGCCACCGCAGCGGGATGATGGGGTTCCCGCTGCGTCTGCTGGCGCGCGAGAACTACGACCGCGTGGTGGCACTCAAGGGCGAGCGCCAGGCCGCACTCGTCACCGGTGAAGAGAAGATCGTGCCGCCGACTGCGCGCTATTTTCTCTGCACCGTGGAATCCATGCCGCTCGACCGGCCGGCGGCCTTCCTCGGGGTCGACGAGATACAGCTCTGCGCGGACCCGGATCGCGGCCACGTCTTCACCGACCGGCTGCTGCATGCGCGCGGCGAGGAGGAAACCATGTTCCTCGGCGCCGAGACGGCGCGGCCGATCGTGCAGGCCCTGGTGCCGGAAGCCGAGATCATCACCCGGCCGCGCTTCTCCAAGCTGACCTATGCCGGCACGCGCAAGCTGACCCGCCTGCCGCCGCGCTCGGCGGTGGTCGCCTTTTCCGCCGCCGAGGTCTACGCCATCGCCGAATTGGTGCGCCGCCAGCGCGGCGGCACCGCTGTAGTGCTGGGCGCGCTCAGCCCGCGCACGCGCAACGCCCAGGTCGCCATGTTCGAGGCCGGCGAGGTGGACTACCTGGTGGCGACCGACGCCATCGGCATGGGCCTCAACCTCAGCCTGGATCACGTCTGCTTCGCCCGGCTGGAGAAGTTCGACGGCCAGTCCCTGCGCCGGCTCACGCCCGCGGAGCTGGCCCAGATCGCGGGCCGGGCCGGGCGCCACATGTCGGACGGCACCTTCGGCACCACGAACGAGATCGGCCCCTTGCCCGCCGATGTGGTCGAGGCGGTGGAGGAACACCGCTTCGACCCCCTGCGCACGGCCTATTGGCGCAACCGCAAGCTCGATTTCCGCTCGCCCGGTCTCCTGCTCAAGAGCCTGGAGCGGGGGCCCCCCGCGCCCGAGCTGATCAAGGTCCGGCGGGCCGAGGATGTGACCGCGCTCCAAGCCCTCGCCCGCGACCCGGAGATCGCCGCGCTCACCGGCCATGCCGAGGCCGTGCGCCTGCTCTGGGAGGTCTGCCAGATTCCCGACTACCAGAAGATCCTGTCCGATCAGCACGCCAAGCTCCTGAGCCGCATCTACCGCTATCTCATGGCCGGAGAGGGGTACCTGCCCGAGGACTGGGTGGCGCGCCAGATCCAGCGCCTCGATCGCAGCGACGGCGACATCGACACCCTGGCCGCGCGCATCGCCTTCATCCGGACCTGGACCTACGTGACGCACCGGGGCGACTGGCTGGCCGACAACGCCCATTGGCAGGAGCGCGCGCGGCGCATCGAGGACAGGCTCTCGGACGCCCTGCACGAGCGCCTGACCCAGCGCTTCGTGGACAAGCGCGCGGCCATGCTGGTGCGCCGCCTGCGCGCCGGGGACGAACTGCTGGCCGCGATCAAGCCGGACGGCCAGGTCCTGGTGGAAGGGGTGTTCGCCGGCCGCCTCGAGGGGTTCAGGTTCCGCCTCGATGAGAGCGTCGAGGGCGAGGACGCCAAGCGGCTGTTCACTGCGGCGCGGCGTGTGCTCGTGGGCGAGATTCCGGCGCGCGTCAAGCGCCTGGAAGACGACGCGGACGACTCCTTTGGACTTGACCCCGAGGGGGCGATCACCTGGCACGGCGCGGAGGTGGCGCGGCTCAAACGCGGCGAGAGCGCGCTCCAGCCCGGCGTCGAGCCCCTGCCCAGCGAGTTCCTCGACGGCCGCGCGCGCGAACGCCTGCGCCTGCGCCTCAGCGCCTGGCTGCGCGGCCGTCTGGAGCGGGAACTGGAACCGCTCTTTGCCCTGGCCGCGGCGGTGCAGGAGGAGGCGCTCGCCGGTCCCCCGCGCGGCCTGGTCTACCAGCTCGTGGAGGCGCTCGGCCTGCTGCCGCGGCGCCAGCTCGCGGCGCAGATCCGAGGGCTCAAGAAGGCGGACCGGAAGGCCCTGGCCGGGCTCGGCGTGCGCCTGGGACGCGAGAGCGTTTACCTGCCGGCGCTGATCGAGCCCGGCCCGGCCCGCCTGCGCGCCCTGCTCTGGGCGGTGCGGGAAAATGCATCACCGCCCGCGGTGCCCGAGCTGGGGGCGCCGGCGCTCATCCTCGAGAACGGCCTGGGCGAGGAACTCTGCCGCGTTCTCGGGTACCGCTATTTCGCGGGCCGCGAAGGCGCTGACGTGGCGCTCAGGGCCGATGTCCTGGAACGCCTGTCCTATGAGGCTTACAAGCTGTCCGGCCAGGGCTCTTTTTCGCTGACGCCCCGGCTCAGGCGTCTTTCGGGCTGCGGCGAGACGGAACTGGAAACCGTGCTCGGGGCGCTTGGCTACCAGGCCCAACGCGATACGGCCGGTCTCAGCTTTGCCCGGCGCGGGGGCCGCAAGACCCGCGAGCGCAACGCGCGCGGGCGCCGCCGGGCGGGCGGCGAAAAGGCCGATTCGCCCTTCGCCAAGCTGCGCGGCCTCTCGCCTAAGACATGAGCGAGCCCTCCCTGCGCCTGGACAAGTGGCTTTGGTACGCGCGCTTCTTCAAGACGCGCACGCTGGCGGCCAAGATGTGCAACGCGGGCAAGATGCGCGTTTCCGGCGCGACAGTGTCCAAGGCGCACCACAAGATAAAGCCGGGCGAGGTGCTGACCTTTCCGCAAGGGCGCCATATCCGCGTCGTGCGGGTCGTGGCGCTGGGTACCCGGCGCGGGCCTGCGCCCGAGGCACAGGCGCTCTACGAGGACCTGAAGCCGCCCACGGCAGAGAGCCGGATGCCGGAGCCGGCAACCCGGCCGCGCGGCAGCGGCCGGCCGACCAAGCGCCAGCGGCGCCTTCTCGATTGGCTGATGGGCAGATTCAGGTGATGGTTTTCGCCGCCAGGGGCGACCACTTGGTGAGTTTGTCCCGCTTGTTTCCCGGTCAGAACTTTGAGGAGCAACCCCGAGCCACGAAGGGTTGCGCCGTCGCGCGCGGGCGTGATACGCAAAAGCCGTGATCAACCGGTTCAAGGCCTTGTTTCTGGACCGCCGCGGCGCTCCGGAATCGGGTGGGGCGGGCCATAGCCACGATGAGTTGCAGGTAGCGGCGGCGACACTGATGGTCGAGGCGGCGCAACTGGACGCTGATTTCGACGCGGCGGAGCGGGCCAGGATCCTCGATTTGGTGATCGAGCGCTTCGGTCTCAGCCGCGAGGAAGGCGGCGCGCTGATCGAGGTGGCGGAGGCGCGGGTCGAACACGGCAGCGAGTTGCACGGGCTGACCCGGGTGGTCAAAAAGGCCTTTACGCGGGAAGAACGGATCGAACTTTTGGAGATGCTGTGGGAGGTCGTTTACGCGGACGGCAAAATGCACCATCTGGAGGCCAGCCTGATGCGGCGGGTCACCGGACTGCTGCATGTTCCCGATCGCGAAAGCGGCGCGGCGCGCAAGCGGGTGCGGGAGCGCCTCGGCCTATGAGGTTGGCACAGAGGCCGGCACAGAGGACGGTTTAAGGTTGTTGGCATAACGGCAAGTCCCAACGAGGGGACAGGGAGACCATAGAGATGACTTACGTCGTGACCGAGGCATGCATCAAATGCAAATACATGGACTGCGTGGAGGTATGCCCCGTGGATTGCTTCTATGAGGGTGAAAACATGCTGATGATTCATCCTGATGAATGCATCGATTGCGGCGTGTGCGAGCCGGAATGCCCGCCCGAGGCCATTATTCCGGACACCGACCCCAAGGCCGAGGCCTGGCTGGAGTTGAATCGCGACTACAGCGACGGCAAGTGGCCCAATATCACGCGTAAGGGGGAGCCCTTCGCCGACGCGGAGAAGTACAAGGACGAGGAGGGCAAGTTCGACAAGTACTTCAGCCAGAACCCGGGGAAAACCGACGGCTGATCCGTGGCGTACTGGGAACTGGGTTGTTTTCATAGTGCCGCAGTCCCTGGAACCGCGGAAATCAGCGCAAAACCAGTGCGTGCTGCAGTGCAGCAGTTGCCTGCGGCCGAAAAATAGTGTATAAATAATACCTTAATAAGTCTGGGCTGCGGAAGGACCGAGCAATTCCTGGTATTCCGGTGGCCCGAAAAAACCAACCTTGGCACACAAGGACCTAATCGGGGGGTGCCGTAGTCTCTACGGCGCTTTCGTTTTGGCCGGAGCGCAAGGTTTCGGCCGGGGTGGCGGGGTACCTCGATCCGAAAAGCCGGGGAGATGCCGGACAGGCGGGAAAACGGGTGCTAGTCGCGAGAGGACGAGACGGAGGAAGAGACGGAAATATGGCGAAGGCGCACGAATATAGTTCAGGCGATTATGTCGTTTACCCGACGCACGGCGTCGGCCGGGTCCAGGGCGTGGAAAGCCAGGAGATCTCCGGGGATATCCTCGAGCTGATCATCATCAAGTTCGAGAAAGACCGGATGACTCTTCGCGTCCCGGTGACTAAAGCCAAGCATTCCGGCCTGCGCAAGCTGTCCAGCCGCAAGATGATGGATTCCGCGCTGACCACCCTCAAGGGCCGCAGCCGGGTCAAGCGCACCATGTGGAGCCGCCGGGCCCAGGAATACGAGGCCAAGATCAACTCCGGAGATCCGATCGCCATCGCCGAGGTGGTGCGCGATCTGCACCGCAATGCGGATCAGCCCGATCAGTCCTACAGCGAGCGGCAGATGTACCAGGCCGCGCTCGAGCGCCTGGTGCGCGAACTGGCGGCGGTCGAAAAGATCGACGAGGCTGCCGCCGCCCTCAAGCTGGAAGAACTCCTCACGGCGGCCTAATACCAACTCTCCTCAATATCGACCCATTTCACCGAGGCGATTTTTGCCCGCCAGACAGGAGCGAGTTGCGCCGTAGTGCCGTCCACTTCAAGCAGCGAGCGACGCATCTGGCGGGAAAAAGCGCCCGGCCCGGAGGGTGGGGCAAAT
>JAZGBC010000030.1:0-26954 GCA_036444495.1 Kiloniellales bacterium | reverse complement strand
GGTGCCCGGCCGCGCGCCGGTGATGTATCAGGCGCTCCCCGGCGCGGCAAGGGGCGCAAGCACCGGGCGTCCGAGACCTCCAAAAAAACGGCGAACTTCCACACGCCCGGTCCTTGACCGGGCATCGCCGCTTGGGCGATAAAGAACGAAACAGGAACTTTATCCTGACACTCGCGACCCGAAGTCCAGGAGGGATTCGCCCCATGACCGCACCCAGGCTTGCAACGACCCGTCCCGCGGCGCTCACCGGCACCATCGGCCAAGGCGGGCTCAACCGGCCCCACGACGTGGCCCTCGTCCAGGCGCTGCTCGGCGCCAAGCGCGACCGGCGCTCCCGTCCCTACCTGCGCGACTATGTGACCGGCAAATACGACCAGGCGACCGCCGAGGCGCTGATGGGCTACCGCATGGACATGCGGGACCAGAATATAAGGCGCCCCCTGGCCAGGAGCGGACCCCTGCTCAACAAGCTGGCCCAGGGCCAGGCGCTCGCCGTACCCGAGGGCACGGCCATACCCTACAAAATCGCCACACTGGCCGAACCCGGCCCGATCGAGGGCCCGACCGCGGGGCTTTTGAGCGCCGAGCGCAAGGTGGCGCTCAAGGAAATGATGAAGGAGTTCATCCGCGATTGGGGCATCGCCTTCGATGTGGATGTCAAGGCGGCGACGGGCTCTGCCCGGTCGATTCCGCCAACGGTATTCGAATCCCGCCCCCTGGTGGCCCACTTCACGCCGCGAAACCTCTGGGTCCGTCTCCCCCGGGGCCTGTCCGCCGTGCCGAGCAACGCGCAGTTCCGCGCCCGCGCCAAGGCGCTCTACGAGATCGTCGAGGCCGACCTCAAGGCGCGCTGCGCCGAGGCCTTCGCCATCAAGGACCCGGTGGACGTGAAGATTCAGCAGGGCCTGAAGGACGACCTCGCCTGCGTCGTGCGCAGCGACCTGGAGGGCGTCGAAGCGCTCGCACAGTTCTTATTGGCGGCAGGCCGGAAACTTGGCCTAAAGCTTGCTGTGCGGTTCTTCGAACATTATCTGGGGGCGAGCGGAAGCTCGATCGAAGTCACCCGGGAGGAAGCCTTCGAATTCGACCTGATCCGCAACGCGGTTCAAGAGAACATCGAGCGATTCAAGCAGCGGAATTTCATCGCGCCGGAAACGAGCACCCCGGGATCATCGGTGGTCGAAGACATAACTAAAAACCCCAGGACACGTGTGGCGCAGTTTCAGGACCACTGGAAGGTCGATATAAACCTTACCTCGGTTTCAGGCATCGAACGTTTTGCAAAGGCCAGGAGTACCGACGAGACGGATACAATCTCGATCCTTTTCGGCGCTGGCGCCAGCAGCCTAACCTCGACCGGCGATTTCCTTTTGCAACGACAAGGTGATCGAATCCTTGTGGAGGGAAAGATTATGCACGAGTGGAGCGACGTTGATGGATACAACTTTAACGCGGGTGCAATCTTTCATCCGGAATCACAGGTCCTCGAACGGCATAAGAAGGCGAAGCCGTTCAAATGGAAGGCAGAGTGGCGTGATTCTGTGGAGGGCGTAATACAAATAGAGAACGCTTTCCAACCCGATGCGAAGCGTCGATGGATCAGCTTCGTAACGGTCCCTGGTTCTTAGTGGAAACCGAAAATGCGAATCGCGAACTCGGCCAAGAAGAACGAACCTGCGAATACCTCGAAGAAATCGCATGCGGCCCAGAGAGCGCAGACGAAAAGAAACCAATGGAATGAGGCTCTCTCAATCGGTTGCATGTCGCGGTGTCTACAGAATGCCCAAATGACGAGTGCTATCAGAACGGCCGTATCAACATTCTTGAAGTCCCAAAGAATGATATATTTGTAGTGCAGGGTATAGACGTGTTCGCGAGCTTCGCGTTCCGCGATAGCCCTGTATAAATTTATCCGAACGGGGTTATAGACGACGAGCAGGCAAAGAAAACCGATCGAGCGTTTCGGTAGGCCAACACGGTGCATGCTCGGCAGTGACCAAGCAAGAAACGCCGGACACGGCAGAACCGAATAGATCGTCAACCAGAACCAAACCAAAGGCTTGATGTACAATGCGCTGGGCAACATGGCTATTTGAGCGAGATCTAGCAGATACGCCCAACCGGTAAGCAGCGTCGGGATGGGCGATAACGCGAGGCCCAAGAGAACGTGTAAAGCAAGAAGCTTTCTCCGCTCTTCCGCAAACATTGCGGAGCGCAGCCGCCTAATAGTCCATCGTTCCATGACCCACCGCGTCTTAAGATACTTACCGGACATCCAGGACTCACAATCTCCACGGCCATTGTGAGGAAAACAAGGCGAAGCCCTTCAGGTGGAAGGCCGAATGGAATGACGTGATCACGGGCGAATTGGAAATCGTGAACCCCTTCACCCCCAACGCCACGCGCCGTTGGGTCAGTTTCGAGGTGGGGCCGCTTGTCGGCCGTACATTTCCGTAAAATAAGACGGATGGTGTGCGGGCGGCCCGGGCAAGGCCCGGACAACTGTCACCCCCTCACAGCGCGTCGTTGAAGTCGTCAATCAGCGCCGTGATGCGGCCCGAATCGGACTGGTCCATGATGACCTGGGCGCGCTGGGTCGCGGCCTGCATGTCCAGGCCGAGGACGCGGGACTTCACCCGGGGCAGGGCGTTGGCCACCATGGAGAGGTCGCGCACCCCCAGGCCCAGGATGAGCGCGGTGTAGCGCGGATCGCCGGCGATCTCGCCGCACACGGAAATCGGTATGCGTGCCCTGAGCGCCGCCTCGATGGTGAACTGGATGAGGCGGAGCACCGCCGGGTGCAGCGGGTTGTAGAGGTGGGCGACGCGCTCCTCGCCGCGGTCGATGGCGAGGGTATACATGGTGAGGTCGTTGCTGCCGATGGCGAAGAAGTCCGCCACCTTGGTCAGCGAATCGGCGGCCAGCGCCGCGCCGGGAACCTCGATCATGACGCCCAGCGGCGGCAGGGGATCGGGCAACTTCACGCCCCTGCGCTTCAGGCGGTGCACGACCTTGGTCAGGGTCTTGCGCACCTCGCCCACCTCCGAGACCGTGGAGATCATGGGCAGCAGGATGCGCAGCGGCCCGTGCACGCCGGCGCGCAGCATGGCGGCCAATTGGGTCTCGAGCAGCTTGCGCTCCTTGAGCGAGAGGCGGATCGCGCGTAGGCCCAAGGCCGGGTTCAACCCCCCGGTCAGGTGATCGCCGAGCGACGAGGTCAGCTTCTCACCGCCGATGTCCAGCGTGCGCACGGTGACCGGGCGGCCGTTCATGCCGCCCACGATCTCGGCCAGCGCCTCGTACTGCTCTTCCTCCCCGGGCAGGTCTTCCCGGTTCATGTAGAGAAACTCGGTGCGCAGCAGGCCGATGCCCTCCGCCCCCGCGGCTACGGCCTGGCCCAGCTCGCGCGGAAGTTCCAGATTGGCCTGCAGCGTCACGCGCACCTCGTCGCGCGTGACCGCGAGCACGTTGCGCAGACGGGCCAGCGAGCGGACCTCGCGTTCCAGCGCCTGGCGCCGGCGCCGGTAGTCGGCTAGGCAGCGCGCCGTGGGATTGATGATGATGCACCCGCTGGTGCCGTCGACGATGACCGTCTCGCCGCCCTGCACCCCGCCGATCAGATCGGCGATGCCGAGCACCGCCGGCAGGCCCAGCGAGCGCGCCATGATCGCGGTATGGCCCTCGGCCCCGCCCAAGACGGTGGCGAAGGCACAGACCTGGCGCGGGTCCATGAGCGCGGTGTCGGCGGGCGTGATCTCCTCGGCGATAATCACGCTGTCGGGCGCCACCTGGTCGAAGTTGCTGTAGGCCGTCTTGGTCAGGCTGCGCACGATGCGCAGGCCCACCTCGCGCACTTCCTGGGCGCGGGTCTTGAGGTAGGCGTCCTCCATGACCGCGAAGTTCAGCGCGATCGCGCCCACCTCGGCCATGACCGCGGCCTCGGCGTTGCAGCGGCTGGCGTCGATGCGCCGTTCGATGCCGCCGATCAGGCTCTTGCTCTTGAGCATCTGCAGGTGCGCCTCGAGCAGGTAGCCCAGCTCCTCGGCGGCGGAGCCGTGGTAGCGCTCGGCCTTGGCGATGAGTTTGCCCACCTGGCGCTGCGAGCGGGTCACCGCCTCGCGGAAGCGCTTCAGCTCCTTGCCCACCTCCTTGGCGGGAACTTTGTATTCGGCGAACTGGATGTCACCGCTTTCACGCAGATGAGCCGTGCCGATGGCCACGCCGGGCGAGACGCCCAGGCCCTCGAAGATGCGCTGGCCGCGCCCGGGCGCGCGCTTCGCCCGCACGGCCCTCTTGACCCGGGGCTTGCTCCGGGCCTTCCTGCCGCCGCCGCGGCGCGCCGTCTTTCCGCGCTTGCCTTTAGTCCTCATCGAACTTCTTCGCGACCAACCCGCTGAGCGCGGCGATTACTTCCCTAGCCTCGGGCCCCTTGGCGTGCAGCTCCAACTCGCAGCCCGGGGCGGCGGCCAGCATCATCAGGCCCATGATCGAGGCGCCGGAGACCTTCTCCCCGTTCATGATCACCGTGACCTCCGCATCGTATCTGCTGGCCAGCTTGACGAGCTTGGCGGCGGCGCGGGCGTGCAGCCCGCGTTCGTTGAGGATGGTCACGCGCGCCTGGGCGGTGGGTTCACTCATTGCGCCTTTTCGGCCAGGAGCCGGGAAGCGACGTTGATGTACTTGCGCCCCGCCTCCTGCGCCTGAGTCACCGCCGAGGCCAGGGGTTCGCTCGCCCGCAGGCTGACCAGCTTGATCAGCATGGGCAGGTTGACGCCGGCGACCACCTCGACCCGGTCCTGGTCGAGCACGGAGATCGCCAGGTTCGACGGCGTGCCCCCGAACATGTCGGTGAGCAGCACCACGCCCTCGCCCTCGTCGGCCTTGGCGACGCTGTTGATGATCTCCTTGCGCCGCTTTTCCATGTCGTCGTCCGGCCCGATGCAGATCGCGGTCATATTCTTCTGCGGGCCGACGATGAGCTCGACCGCGCCGATGAACTCCTTGGCCAGGTTCCCGTGGGTGACCAGTATCACTCCGATCATGTGATCGTCCTTTGTCCAGCGAACCGCGGGGTTTTACCCCATGTTGCCCGTGGGATCACCTTCGTTCTCCCGGGGCGATCAGACGGACGTCAGGTCCCGGTGCCCCCGCTGGACCCGCCGCCCCCGCGCGGCCAGCCAATCCGCCAGTTTCTCGGCCACCGCAACCGAGCGGTGCTGCCCGCCGGTACAGCCCACGGCGATGGTCAGATAGCTCTTGCCCTCCTCCTCGTAGCGCGGCAGGAGCGGCGTCAGGAGGGCGGTCAGGCCATCGAAGAAGGCGGCAAAGGAAGGATCGGCCTTGACGAAAGCGGCGACCGCCCCGTCCCGGCCGTCCAGGTCCCGCAAATCCTCCTCGTAGTGGGGGTTGGCAAGAAAGCGCACGTCGAACACCAGGTCCGCCTCGCGCGGCAGGCCGTTGCGGTAGGCGAAGGAGGTGACGAAGACTGCCATGCCGGGCGCGGCCGCCAGCTCCAACTGGCCGCTGAGCAGCCGGCGCAGCTCCCCGGGATTGAGCGCGGAGGTATCGATCGTCAGCTCCGCCCGCTCGCGCAAGGGCGCGACCAGGCGGCGTTCGGCGGCGATGCCGTCGGCCACGCGCCGATCCTGGGCCAGGGGGTGACGCCGTCGAGTCTCGGTGAAGCGGCGCTCCAACACCCGGTCCTCGCAATCGAGGAACAGAAGCGTAACCGCGAGCCCGGTCTTGGCGCCCAGCAGGTCCAATTGTTCGAGGAAGGGCTGAACGGCGAAGTCGCGCGTGCGGATGTCCACGCCAATGGCCAGCGCGGCGCCCTCGCCCGCCATGGTGCTCAGGAATTCGAGCGGCAGGTTGTCGATGGCCTCGTAGCCCAAGTCTTCCAAGATCTTGAGTGCGGTCGAGCGCCCCGCGCCCGACAGTCCCGTGACCAGCACGACCCGGCGGCTCGTTGTCCCGGCGGGCCCGGCCTTGATGGGCTGTTTCGCTCCTCGTGCCATGGGCGATCCAGCGCCCGGGGCCCGCGTGCCGAGGGCAAGGCGCAGCTTGGCCGGCGCGGCGGCCTCGAAGGCATGCAGCGCGACCCGTGGCAGGTCCAGGCCCAGCATCTCCTCGCGCTCTTCCTCGGGCAGGCGTTCGACATCGTCCGGCGGGACCAGATCCACGAGCAGCGCCAGCGGCGCCTCGGCCACGGTGGGCACATGAACGATGCCCAACCCACGCACCTCGAGCGCGCCGGCAATTGTCTCCGGGGCGCTGGCCATGAGGCGGGGGCGCCCGGTTCCCTCCTCGCGCCAGATCTCGCACTGATCGTCGGCGACCAGGCGGGCGCCCGCGTCGATCATGCGCAGCGCCAGATCCGACTTGCCCGCGCCCGAGGGCCCGCGGATAAGAACGCCGCGCGTCCCCTCGGCGCCGTCCAGGGCAACGCAGGTGGCGTGGACCAATTGCCGGGTCACTGCATGTCCTATTCTAGTCGGCCGGCAGGCGGATGATGAAACGCGCACCCGCGACCTGTCCCGTTTCGTCGAACCGGTTCTCGGCGCGGATCGTGCCGCCGTGGGCCTCGATGATCCGCTTGGAGATGCTGAGCCCCAGGCCTGAATGGGTGCCGAATTTCTCCGCGCGCGGGCGCTCGCTGTAGAAGCGGTCGAAGATCGAGGCGAGCTTGCCTTCGGGAATTCCCGGGCCCTGATCGCTCACCGTGACGATCACCCAGGACTCGTCGCGCCAGCTCTTGAACATGATGGTCCCCTGGGCCGGGCTGAAGGTAACCGCGTTGCTGATCAGGTTGCGCATCACCTGGCCGAGCCGGTCCTCGATGCCCTGGATCACCAGGTTCTGGTGCTCGGCCAGATCGAGGGTCAGGCCCGGTCCGTTGTCGGGGGCGGTTACCTCCTGCGCCTCCACGATGGTGCTCAACAGACGGCCCATATCGACCGGCGCGACCTGCGCGCGCGAGAGTTCCGCATCCAGGCGCGAGGCATCCGAGATATCGCTAATCAGGCGATCCAGGCGCTGCACGTCGTCCAGGATGATGGACATGAGCTTTTTCTGCTGCTCCGGGTCCTCGACGCGGACCACGGTCTCGACCGCGCTGCGCAACGAGGTGAGGGGATTCTTGATCTCGTGCGCCACGTCCGCCGCAAAGCCCTCGATGGCGTCCAGACGCTCCCAGAGCGCCTCGGTCATATGCCTGAGCGCCGCGGAGAGGTCGCCCAGCTCGTCCTGGCGCCGGGTGAAATCGGGGATTTCGTACTGCCGCCCCCTGCCGTAGCGCACCAGATCGGCGGCGGCGGCCAGGCGGCGCACGGGGCGCGCGATAGTGCCGGCCAGATAGATCGACAACAGGATGGTCGCGGCGAACGCGACGGCGAAGACGAAGAGGATATCCAGGCGCCGGTCGCGCACGGCCGCCTCGACCTCCTTACCGTCCTTGGACACCAGCAGTGCGCCCAGCACCTGGCGGTAACGTTGCACCGGGACCGCGACCGAGAGGACCAGCCGCCCATGCCGATCGGTCCGCACCATGCCCCAGCTTTCGCCTAGGAGTGCGCGCTCCACCTCCTGATAGTCCGAAGCTCGCTGCACGCGCGCCTCGCGATAGGGCGGCAGCTCGCCGGAAAATGGCAGCCAGTCGACGGCCCCCTGGTAAAGCCGCTCGAGGACGCCGAGCAGCGAGCCGTCGCTGGGCGGCGGCAACTCGATCACCTGCACCTGCCCACCGGGACCGACCAGCATGAAACTGTCGGCGAGCATCTCGCCGGAGCGGGCGAAAATGCGCGCCCGCACGCCCGAATCGAACAGCAGCACGCGCATCAGGTGCCGGGCCATCTCGGGCAACAGGCGCTCGTCACCGAACTGCGTGCCGACCACCGCCGTGCTGCCCAGCGAAAGGGCGAAGGCGCGTCCCTGCGTGCGCAGGGCCTGCAGTTCGGACTCGATCAGGCTTTCGCGGTACTGGCCCAGATGCAAAAGCCCGACAACGGGAATAACCAGAACCAGCGCGTTGAGCGCCAGGAAGCGGCGGGTGAGCGGCGAGATCCAGCGACGGCGGCGCCGCGCGCGGCGTGCCGCGGATTCCCGCTCGGAAGTCTGGGGTGCGGTTGCCGCCTCATGCACCTGTGCCTCGCGCGATGCCGTCTCTTCCCCGGCGCCACGATCCCCGGCTTCGCCGGCAGGGGCCGCGGAACCGCGCGATTTCTGCCGTCTGGTGGGCCCACCACGGCCGGCGGCACGCGCCTCGGCGGGCGCGCCCCGCGGCGCGCCATCCTTGCCCGGCTCGGCCCTCTCCGCCGCCGTCTCAGGCGTCCTTGTAGCGGTATCCGACGCCGTAAAGAGTTTCGATATGACCGAAATTTTCGTCTACTTCCTTGAATTTCTTGCGCAGGCGCTTGATGTGGCTGTCGATCGTCCGGTCATCCACATATACGGATTCACCGTAGGCTGCATCCATAAGCTGGTCACGGTTCTTGACGTGCCCCGGCCGTTGCGCCAGCGCCTTCAGGATCAGGAATTCGGTGACGGTCAGGTTGACCGCTTTGCCCTCCCAGGTGCAGAGGTGCCGCGCCGGGTCGAGTATCAGGCTGCCGCGGGCCAAGGGCTTTTCCGCGGCCTCCGTGCCGGCGCCCTCACGCATGTAGTGCTCGCGCCGCAAGAGCGCGCGGATGCGCTCGATCAAAAGGCGCTGGGAGAAGGGCTTGGTGATGTAATCGTCGGCCCCCATGTGCAGGCCCAGGACCTCGTCCACCTCCTCGTCCTTGGAGGTGAGAAAGATGACCGGCACGTTGGAGTTGCGCCGTAGCCGGTTGAGCAGCTCCATGCCGTCCATGCGCGGCATCTTGATGTCCAGGATGGCCAGGTCCACCGGGTTGCTGGCCAGCCCACGCAGGGCCTCCGACCCGTCCACGTAGGTCCGGACCTTGAAGCCTTCCGCCTCCAGCGCCATGGAGACGGAAGTCAGGATATTTCGGTCGTCATCCACCAGGGCGATGGTGCTTTGCATGGCTGCCCCTCCTTGGCTTGTTCATTAAAGCAGACTGGCTGGGGGGAATCACAGGGCGGAATATGAGGCCGGACTGTGGCGCTTTTGCGGCGATTCCTGAAAAATCAAGGGCCTAGCCCCCCATGGTTAACATCGCGCCACCTTGGCTTCGCGCAGAATCCAGTCACGGAACAGGGCCGCCGGCTTGCTGAGCGGCACCTCGGCCGGAATCAGCAGATAGAAGGCCCGGTCCGAGCGCAGCGTCGCCTCGATCGGGCGGACCAGCAGGCCCCGGGTGAGCAGGCCCTCGGCCAGGCGGCCGCCGCCCAGCGCCACGCCCTGGCCATCTAGCGCGGCCTGGATCAGCACCAGGTAGTTATCGAACTCCAGTCCCCGCTTCGCCGGAGCCGCCTCGACACCGAAGGAGCGCAGCCAGGCCCCCCAGGTGACCCAGTTGCGGTCGAATTCGGCCAGATGCAGCAGGCTCTCCTCCAGCAGGTCCGCCGGCTCCTCGAGCGCCGGCCGGCTCTCCAGATAGCTGGGCGCGCAAACCGGGAAAACCTCGTTGTCCAGCAAGTGGATAGCCTTCACCCCCGACCAGCGGCCCGAGCCATATCGCACCGCCAGGTCGATCCCCGCCACGGCCAGATCCGAGACCGGCGCCGAGGCCACCAGGCGTAATTCCATGTCCGGATGGGCGGCCCGGAACTTGGCCAAGCGCGACATGAGCCAGTAGGAGGCGAAGGACACGCTGGTCGAGACCGTGACCTCGGCCTCGCCGCGCACCCGACGGATGTCGGCGGCGGTGTTGGCGATGTGCTCCAGGCCCATGGAGACCGCCTTCTGCAGACGCTGGCCGTCCCGGGTGAGCTGCAGGCCCCGGTGCAGCCGGTGGAACAGCGGCACCCCCAGATGCTCCTCGAGCCCGTGAATCTGCCGGCTGACTGCGGCCTGGGTCACGCTCAGCTCGCCTGCCGCCCGGGTGAAGTTCAGATGCCGCGCGGCGGCCTCGAAAACCACCAGGCTGTTCGCCGGGGGTAGTCTGGATCGCAGACTGGTCATAACAAGGTATTATATTGCTCCCGCACGATCATCGCACTCAGTGGCATTATGTCAAGAACTGGCCCCTAAAAATTATCATGGGCTTGCCCTCTGTGCCGGACCCGGGGCCAGCCGGCCCCCCAGACCCCGCCGCGCAAAGAAGGGCTTTGCGCCGGGCGGGTTCCCCGTGCATTCTGAGCCTTGAGAAGCGCGCCGCCGGTTCGGTGCGCGGGAACGAGCAAGAGGCGGGATAAGGCGTCATCCCCATGCAGGGCGACGGCCCACAGACCTTCGGTTTCTTCCTGGTGCCGAACTTCGCCATGATGGCCTTCGCCTCGGCGGTTGAGCCCCTGCGCGCGGCGAACCTGCTCTCGGGGCGGGCACTTTACGACTGGCGGGTGATCACCCGCGACGGCCGCCCGGCCGTCTCCTCCAACCGCATCCAGTTGCTGCCCGACCTCTCCATCGAGAGCGCCGCACGTTTCGACAACGTGGCCGTCTGCAGCGGCTTGGACGGGCACCTCTTCGAGGACAAGGCGGTTTTCGCCTGGCTGCGCCGCCTGGGGCGCGAGGGCGCGTGCGTCGGGGCGCTGTCGGATGGCAGTTACATCCTGGCCCGGGCCGGGCTGCTCAACGGCTACCGCTGTACGATCCACTGGAGCTGCATGCCGGGCTTCATCGAAACCTTCCCTGACATCGAGGTGACCCCGGAGCTCTATCAGATCGACCGCAACCGCTTTACCGCCTCGGGCGGCACGGCGGCCATGGACATGATGCTGCACATGATCGAGATGGATCACGGGCGCGAGCTGGCCGTGGCGGTGGCCGAGCAGTTCCTGCACGAGCGCATCCGGGGCGATTACGACCACCAGCGCATGCCGCTCAGGATGCGGCTGGGCCTGAGCCACCCCAAGATCCTCGACGTCATCAAGCTGATGGAGGACAACCTGGAGGAACCGCTGTCCTGCGTCGGCCTGGCCGAGCGGAGCGGCATCTCCACGCGCCAGATGGAGCGCCTGTTCCGCAAGTACCTGGGCCGCACGCCGCGGCGCTATTACCTGGAGTTGCGCCTGGAGCGCGCGCGCCGGCTGCTCACGCAAAGCTCGCTGTCGGTCATGGAGGTGGCGCTGGCCTGCGGCTTCGTCTCGCCCTCGCACTTCGCCAAGTGCTACCGCGAACAGTACGGCCAGGTGCCCAAGTCCACGCGCCTGGCCCCGCGCCGGCGGCAAACGAACGGCCAGGACCCACCGACCGCGGCCATTGCCGCCGCTGAATAGATCGGGCGCGGCCTACTCGCGTCCCGCACCCGGCTGGTCGACCTGGCCAAGCAAGCCCGCGAAGTAGCCATAGAAACCCAAGGGAAAAAGGCGGGCTAGCGCTGCTCGCGAAGATGGGTTTAACTGTGGCCAACCCGCCCATAAAGGAGAACCCAGCGGGGCGTTTCAGCCCCCGACCACGATAAAGAACGCCCCCGAAAAGGGAGCCCGACCGCAGGGGATTTTAGATCGTGACCGACCAGGGACCGGCCGTCAGCCGCCACGGCCTCGACCACCACGGCATCCGCAAATTCGCCACCGCTTATTGGAACCTGAGTATCCCGGCGCTCTACGAGCAGGCGCTCCGCCGCGGCGAGGGCAGGCTGGCCCGGGGCGGGGCCTTCGTGACGCTTACCGGCGAGCACACGGGCCGTTCGCCCAAAGACAAGTTCATCGTCGAGGAGCCCTCGACCCGGGACGACATCTGGTGGGGCGAGGTCAATGCCGGCATCTCGGAAGAGCGCTTCGAGCGTCTGCACGCCAAGGTGCTCGCCTATTTCGAGGGGCGCGACCTTTTCGTCGAGGATGTCTTTGCGGGAGCGGACGCGGAGTACCGCCTGAACGTCCGGGTGGTGAGCGAAAGCGCCTGGCATGCACTCTTCGCCCGCAACATGTTCATCCAGCCGGCGCGCGATGTGCTGGGCGAGTTCGTGCCCGACTTCACGGTCCTACACGCGCCCTACCTGAGCGCCGATCCCGAAACCGACGGCACCAATTCCGGGACCTTCATCGTGGTGCACTTCGCCCGCAACCTGATCCTGGTGGGCGGCACCAGCTATGCCGGGGAAATCAAGAAGTCGGTCTTCTCCGTCCTCAATTACTTGCTGCCCAGCCACGGCGTGCTGCCCATGCACTGTTCGGCCAACATCGGCGCGACGGACGATACGGCGATCTTCTTCGGCCTCTCGGGGACAGGCAAGACGACCCTTTCGGCGGATACCACCCGGCGGCTCATCGGCGACGACGAGCATGGCTGGACCGAAACCGGCGTCTTCAACTTCGAGGGCGGCTGTTATGCCAAGGTGATCCGCTTGTCCCGGCTGGCCGAGCCCGAGATCTTCGCCACCACCGAGCGCTTCGGCACCATCCTGGAAAACGTGGTGCTCGACGAGAACACGGGCCAACTCGACCTGGACGATGATCGCTATACCGAGAACACGCGGGCGAGCTATCCGCTCCGGTTCATCCCCAATGTGAGCGTCTCGGGCCTCGGCGGCCATCCGGCGAACATCGTCATGCTGACGGCGGACGCTTTCGGCGTCCTGCCGCCCATCAGCAAACTCACCGCCGAGCAGGCCATGTACCACTTCCTCTCGGGCTATACCGCGCGCGTGGCGGGCACCGAGATGGGCCTGGGCAACGAGCCCGAGGCCACCTTCTCCACCTGCTTCGGCGCCCCCTTCATGCCGCGGCATCCTTCCGTCTACGCGCACCTCCTGGGCGAGAAGATCGAAAAGGCCGGGGCCAACTGCTGGCTGGTCAATACGGGCTGGACCGGCGGGGCTTACGGTGTGGGCTCGCGCATGAAGATCGACTACACGCGGGCCATGGTGCGCGCCGCGGTCGACGGCCGCCTGGCACAGGCGCCAACCGCGGTGCATCCCACCTTTGGGCTGGCCATCCCGGAAAGTTGCCCCGGCGTGCCCCCCGAGGTGCTCGACCCGAAGAGCACCTGGGCCGACCAGGCGGCTTACGACAGCACGGCGCGCGAGCTTTCCGTGCGCTTCGAAGGCAACTTCAAGCAGTTCGAGCCCTACGTCAGCGACCAGGTCAAGGCCGCCGGCATCCGCGCCGCGGCGTAACCGCCACCCGCCCCGCTCCGGCGAGGCCACGGATTAGCTCAAAAGAGAATTTCGGTTTCAAGGAGGGCCCAGGCCCCTCACCAGCAACGATGGACATTCTGCTCTACGCGCTCACGGTGCTGTTCTGGGGCACCAGCTGGCTGGCCATCAAATTCCAGCTCGGCGTGGTCGCGCCCGAGGTCTCCGTCGTCTACCGTTTCGTCATCTCGGCGGCCTTGATGCTGATCCTCTGCGTTGTCGCCCGCCGCCCCATGCGGTTTTCGCCCAAAGACCACCTGTTCATGCTTCTGCAGGGGGTCTGCCTCTTCTCGACCAACTACTTCTTCATCTATCTGGGCAGCCAGTACCTGACCACGGGACTGGTGGCGGTCGCCTTCTCCACCCTGGTGGTCATGAACATTTTCGGCAGTGTGGTTTTGTTCCGCACGCCCGTGGGCGCGAACATGATCGCGGGCGCGCTCTGCGGGCTCGCCGGCATTACCCTGGTCTTCTGGCCCGAGGTCAGCGCCTTCGACCTGGCGCGCCAAGGCGCCCGTGGCCTGGTGCTTACGCTGATCGGCACCGGCTTCGCCTCGGCCGGCATGCTCACCTCGGCCTGGAACCAGAGCAAGCGCGGCCTGCCGGTGTTTCAGACCAACGCCTACGGCATGCTCTACGGCACCGGCTTTATCACGCTGCTCGCGCTCGCACGCGGCAGCCCGTTCAATTTCGACCCTTCGCCGGTCTACATCATCTCGCTGCTTTATCTGGCGGTCTTCGCGACCGTGGTCGGCTTCTGGACCTATCTGACGCTGATTGGCCGCATCGGCGCGGGGCGGGCGGCCTATGCCACCGTGCTGTTCCCCATCATCGCCCTCGCCCTATCCACCTGGTTCGAGGATTTCCACTGGACGCCGCTCGCCGCCGGCGGGGTTGTGCTGGTGCTGCTGGGCAACGTGGCCATCCTGACCAAGCGCAACCCGCTCAAGGGCCAGGCGCCCGGCCCGGGGCGGCCGTAACGCTCAGGACCGGAGAAAAAGAAAAGACGCGGCCCGGGGAGACCGCGTCCTTCCGTTGCGCAGGAGAAAAGCGCTTGGATCAGGCGCTTTCCTCACCCTCCCCCAACTCGTCGATCAATTCCTCGATCAAGCTGTCTGTATCCGTGGTTACCAGAGGCTCCTTAAATGCCAGAGGATCCTCCTCGGCCACCGGATCGCTCTCATCGACCGGCGCCGGGTCCTCTTCACCGGCCAGGAGCTCGTTCACATCGGGCTCCTCGACCACGACGGTCGTCTCATCGCCTTCCGGCAGATCGCCGCCATCGACGACTTCATCGCCTTCGCTGACCTCGCCGCCGTCCGTGGTCTCGTCGCCCGGGACAGTCTCATCGCCCTCGACGACGTCCGTGGTCTCGTCACCCGGGGCGGTCTCATCGCCTTCGGTAACCTCGCCACCATCCGTGGTCTCGTCGCCCTCGGTGACCTCACCGCCGTCCGTGGTCTCGTCGCCGGGGGCGATCTCATCGCCGGGGGCAGTCTCGTCACCCTCTGCAACCTCGTCACCTTCGGTGACGTCGCCGCCGTCAGTGGGCTCTTCAGCCGCGGCCGCAGCCGCAGCCGCCTGCATGATGTGGCCCGGCGTAAACTGTTTGACCACCTGGCCGAAGGGCATGCCTTCGTACAAGGAGAACTCGGCGCCCTCCACGGCCGCCGCCGCCGCCGCCGTCATCGCCGCGCGGGCCTGGAAGGCTGGCGAGCTCGTGGCGTTACTGTGCTGGGTCTCGCCCTCCTCGCCGGCCAGCATCTGCTGGGCCGGCGGGCTCAGTTGGATTTCGTCCGTCCCGCCCGACTGTCCTGTCGAGGCCGGTTCGGTCTGCGGCGTCTGCGCTTGGTTCCCGGGGTTCTGGGGCCGCTGCGCCGCCGCGTTCGGGTGAAAGTCTATCTTCATGATGTGTACCCTGATCAGAGAGAAACTGTGCCCGGAACCACGCAAGTTCCGCGCCAGCGCGTGCCATCTAAGTGATTGATTTATCGGAGTCTTATCGACCCGCTCGGACCCCGCGGGCCGGTAAAATACCCCACGGCGGCAAGTTTTGCCGGGTGGGGGGTGTCAAATACCTGGTGGCCGAGTGTGGTTATTCGGAGCCGGAGATGCCCAGGCCCTAATGCGCCTCGGCCCAGTTGGGGCCGATGCCGATATCGGCCACGAGCGGCACGGAGAGCTCGAGCACCGGGGCACAGGCGGTCTCCATGACGTCCTTGACCAGCGCCGCGGTCTCTTCCACCTCCGCATCCGGCACCTCGAAGAGCAGCTCGTCGTGCACCTGGAGCAGCATGCGGGCCTTGAGCCTGGCCTTGGCGAGTGCCGGGGGCACGCGGATCATGGCACGCCGGATGATGTCGGCGGCGGTGCCCTGGAGCGGGGCGTTGATGGCGGCGCGCTCGGAGAAGCCGCGCCGGGCCGGGTTCTTGTCCTTGATGCCGGGCATGTGGACCTTGCGCCCGAACAGCGTCTCCACATAGCCCTGTTCGCGGGCCGCGGCCTTGGCGCGGTCCATGTAGGCGCGGATGCCCGGATAGCGCTCGAAATAGGCCTCGATATAGGCCTTGGCCTCTCCTTGTGGGATACCCAGGTTATTGGCCAGCCCGAAGGCCGAGATGCCGTAGATGATGCCGAAGTTGATGGCTTTCGCCTGGCGCCGGATCATGGGGTCCATGCCCTCGACCGGCACGCCGAAGACCTGGGAGGCGGTGATGGCGTGGATGTCCTGGCCATCGAGGAAGGCCTGGCGCAGGGGCTCCACCTCGGCCACGTGGGCGGCCAGGCGCAGCTCGATCTGGCTGTAGTCCACCGAGAGCAGCTTGTGCCCCTTCTCGGCCACGAAGGCGTGCCTGATCTTGCGCCCCTCCTCGGTGCGCACCGGGATGTTCTGCAGGTTGGGGCCGGAGGAGGCGAGCCGCCCGGTCGAGGCGCCCGACTGGTTGAAGGAGGTGTGCACGCGCCCCGTCTCCGGGTTGATCTGTTCCTGCAAGGCGTCGGTATAGGTGCTCTTGAGCTTCGAGAGATGACGCCAGTCGAGCACGCGGGCGGGCAGCTCAAAGCCCTGGGCGGCCAGGCCTTCGAGCACGTCGGCCCCGGTGGAGTAGGCGCCGCTCTTTCCCGTACGGCCGCCCTGCAGCCCCATCTCGTCGAACAGGATCTCGCCCAGCTGCTTAGGCGAGCCGATGGTGAAGGGCCGGCCGACGAGCTTATGAATCTCCACCTCCAACTCGGCCGTGCGCTGGGCGAAGTCGTTGGAGAGACGCCTTAGGTCGTCGCGCGCCACCTTGATGCCGGCGCGCTCCATCTCGGCCAGCACCCCGATCAAGGGGCGCTCCAGGGTCTCGTAGACCGTGGCCATGCGCTCGGGCGCGAGGCGCCGCTTGAGGACGCCATACAGCCTGAGCGTTACGTCGGCGTCCTCGGCGGCATAGTCGAGCGCCGCCTCCAGCGGAACCTGATCGAAGGTGATCTGGGACTTGCCGGTCCCGGCCACCTCCTTGAACTTGATCGTGTTGACGCCGAGGTGGAGCTGGGCCAGCTCGTCCATGCCGTGGCCGTGCAGGCCGCCCTCGAGCACGTAGGAGAGCAGCATGGTGTCGTCATAGGGCGCCACCTGGATGCCGTAGCGCGCCAGCACCAGGAGGTCGTATTTGATGTTCTGCCCCACCTTGAGCACTCCCGGGTCCTCGAGCAGGGGCTTGAGCGCGGCCAGCGCCTGCTTCAGCGGGATCTGCCTGGGCACCTCGGCCGGGCCGTCCAGATCCAGGCCGCCGTCGCCGCGGGGCGCGCCGTGGCCGAGGGGGATGTAGCAGGCCTTGCCCGGGGCGGCGGAAAGCGAGACGCCCACCAGATCGGCGCTTAGCGCATCGAGCGAGGTGGTCTCCGTATCCACCGCCACGACGCCGATTTCGGTCGCCTCGGCGATCCAGGGCTCCAGCGCGGCCAGGTCCTGGATCAGCGTATAACCCGCCTCGGCGGGCGCCGGCGGTGCGGCGGCGGCTTCGGGCTCGGCGTCGCCAAGCAGCTCGCCCAGGCGCGCGATCAACGAGCGAAAGCCGTTCTCCTCCAGGAAGGCGCGTAAGGTCTTGGGGTCGGGCTCCGCCAGGCGCAGCTCATCGAGCGGCACCTCGACCGGCACGTCGTCCTTGAGCGTCACCAACTCACGCGAGAGGCGCGCCTGCTCCTTCATTTCCTGAAGCTTTGGGTGGATTGAGGTGAGAAATCTATTCAAAAGTCTCGCGCGCAACACCAACTGGGGAAAATCGTGACCTTTTGCCGCCAAATCTTCGATGACTTCAGTGTTTGCAACCCACGTCTCATCATCCTTCTTTTTCCCCCCAGGTATCCTTAGATGATCGAACAAGATTCGACCCAAGTCCTTCTGGGAATTTATTTTTACTGGTTCTCCTGCAATCTCATTTATCCGAGCTAGCACTTCCTCACTGCGTCCCTCAACTTCTTCTTTTCGAATTGTGAATAGTGTCTCCACAGACCCAAATTCTTGAATAAGCTGTATCGCAATTTTCTCCCCAATTCCCGATACCCCGGGCACGTTGTCGGAGGAATCTCCGGCCAGCGCCTGGACCTCGATCACCTTCTCCGGCCCCACGCCGAAGCGCTCGTTCACCTCATCCGGGCCGATGGAACGGTTCTTCATGGGGTCGTACATGGCCACCCCCTCGCCCACGAGCTGCCTCATGTCCTTGTCCGAGGAGACGATGGTCACCTCCAGGCCGCGCTCCCCCGCCTGGCGCGCGTAGGTGGCGATTAGGTCGTCGGCCTCGTAGTTGGCGAGCTCGACGCAGGGCACGTTGAGCGCGCGCGTGGCCTCGCGGATCAGGTCGAACTGTGGGATCAGTTCCTCTGGCGGGTCGGGGCGGTTCGCCTTGTAGTCGGGATAGATCTCGTTGCGGAAAGACTTGCGCGAAACGTCGAAGATGACCGCGATGTCCTCGGCCCCGGTGTCGTCCAGGAGTTTGATCAGCATGGTGGTGAAGCCGTAGACCGCGTTGACCGGCGTGCCGTCGGGCCGGGTCATGGGCGGCAGCGCATGGAAGGCGCGGAAGATATAGCCCGAGCCGTCCACCAGATAGAGGTGATGGCCGTGATCCTTGCTCTTGGATTTACCCGCGCTCATGGCCGCCCGAGAATGCCGGAGCCGGGGTAGGGAGTCGAGGGCGCGAAAGCCCCGGTGGCCCGCACTCCCTGTTTCTACGCAGGCGTCACCTCGGACTTGAAGTCCTCGTACTTGCCGCCAGGCCCGCGCGGTATCTCGTCGTGATAGCTGAAGGTGAGATCGAAGGGGTAGCGGATGCGGGTGTGTATCAGATCGCGCAGTTCGTCTTTCTCCTGGTCCGTCAATTCCCGATCCATGACAAGTCCGACATCCAGGTGGTTTAAGCTCTTCTGGACCACCTGATATTGCCGGATCGGTGCGATTTTCCTGAAAAGGCCGCCGTAGAGGGAAGGCCAGTACCTCTCACCGTTCGGCAAGGTGACCATGTTCCGAACGCGCCCCAGGATGCCTTTGAGTACCGGCAGACCGCGCCCGCAGGGGCAAGGTCCGCCCAGCTCGGCGTAGTCGCCGATATCGTAACGAATGAGCGGCATAGCGAAGTTGTGCAGGGGCGTGATCACGATGCGCCCGGTCTCACCCGGCCCGCAAGCTCGCTCTTCCTCGTCGAGGACTTCGAGAAAAACGCCCTCACCCTGAACGTGGTAATGCTCGTGGTCCGGGCACTGAAGGGCCAGGTACCCGGATTCCTGGGTGCTGTATATGTCCGTCAACGGCACGCCCAAGATTTCGCGACAGGCGAGGCGCAACTCCGAATCTATCGCTTCCGAGATGGTGCGCACCTCGCGCAACCCGGGAAACGAGATGTTGTTGTCCCGACAATGCAGGACCAAGTCCCCGAGAGCAGAGGGAAAAGTCAAAAGATACTCCGGGCGCTGCCGCCGCAGCCACTCGGCCTGATGTTCCGTGCTCGTGGTGATGGCCAGTCCGACGGATGGACCGGTTGCGTAAATGGAACCGGCGATCGGAGCCCAAGTACGGCTTCGGGCGCCTTTCGGGTAGAGGGCCTTGCCGTCCGGAAAGCTTCGAATCACGGCCAGCTTACGGTGAAGGTCCCGGCGGTGCCACCGGTGATCGCGCAGCGTAAAAACGTCCCAGAATAATTGTGCGATTCGAGACCAGATGATCTCTACCGGCTTACCCGTGGAGCCCGAGGTCGAGTTTCTATTGAGCGGTTGGTGCCCTTTGGGCACGGCCTTGCTGTGAAGCGCGGTTCCCGCCTCCTGAATATCCTCGCGCCGCAGCAGCGGTATCCCTTGCCAGATTTCCGGGGTCAGCGGCTCACGCGCCGGGACACCGGCCGCCCGCAGGCGCTCTGCGTAGTAGGGTACCGAGGCCATCGCATGCCGCAGGAGAATCGTGAGTTGACCGTATTGGTGAGCCCGCAGCATATCCGGCGTCCACCACTGGCTTTCCTCGAGCTGCTGCAGCAAGGCAAGGCGTGTTGCCGCCGCGGGTCCGGGTACCGCGGGCCAGGTGATTCCTGGAACGGCGGATCGGGGAACGGCGGGAAAGATCTTGTGCGCCGACATGGAATGCTGGATAGCACGAACGGCGCGCCGACCCCAAGCACGCGTAGTGCCCACAACAAAAAACCGCCTAGTGCCCGCCGCCCGTGCCCGCGCCGGCCTTCAAGACGAAACGCCGGTCGCAGTAGGGGCAGTCGATCGCGCCCCTGCCTTCCATGTTGAGCCAGACGCGCGGATGGCCCAGCGCGCCGCCGCCGTCGCACTCGACGGTCTGGGTCTCCACCTCGATGGTCTCGGGGGGATCGAGAGGGTTGCTCACGTGGCGGGGCTCCTCGTCCTTGGCATTACTCCCGGGGCCGGCGTTGACCACCGGCAGGGCGGATGATACCCATTGCCACGGTTCGATCAACGGCGGAAGCTGCACCAGCCTGCAGACTTTCGACCGCCGCATAACAAGCTTTCGCGATGCCCGACGATCATACCCGCAGCGCCGCGCCAAAGGTGACGGCCGCAGCACCGGATTTGGCCGTGGCCTGCCGCCGCCTGGACAAGCGCTACCGGCCGAACGGCCGGGGCCGGGGCAAGCACGCGCTGATCGAGGTAGACCTGGACATCCCGCGCGGTTCGCTCTTTGGCCTGCTCGGGCCCAACGGGGCGGGCAAGTCGACGCTGATCAACATCCTGGCGGGCCTGGTCAACAAGAGCGGCGGGACCGCGTTCATCTGGGACTTCGACATCGATGAGCGCCCGCGCCAGGCGCGCGCCGCTATCGGCGTGGTCCCGCAGGAGCTCAACATCGATCCCTTCTTCACTCCGCGCGAGCTCCTGGAGCTGCAGGCCGGGCTCTACGGCGTGCCGCCCAAGGAGCGCAGGACCGACGAGCTGCTCGCTATTCTCCGCCTCACGGACGTGGCCGGATCCTACGCGCGCACGCTCTCGGGCGGCATGCGCCGGCGCCTCATGGTCGCCAAGGCCATGGTGCACGACCCGCCGGTCCTGGTCCTCGACGAGCCCACCGCCGGGGTGGACGTGGAGTTGCGCCAGCATCTCTGGGCCCATCTGCGCGAGCTCAACCGCCGCGGCACCACCATCCTGCTCACCACCCATTACCTGGAGGAGGCGGAGCAGCTCTGCGACCGGATCGCGATCATCGACCACGGCCGCGTGATCGCCTGCGACACCACCCAGGCCCTGCTGCGCCGCCTGGATTCCAAGGAGCTGACGCTGATCCTGGACCGCGACCTGGATCGGGTGCCCGAGCTTCTGGCCCGCTTCGAGCCCACGCTCAGGGACCCGCGGCGCCTGGTCTTTCAGTACCGGCCGAGCGAGAGCCCGGTGCCCGAGATACTCAGCACCGTGACCCAGGCCGGCCTGTCGGTCCTGGACATGACCACCGAGGAAACGGACCTGGAAGACCTCTTCCTGCAACTCACCCGCGGCACTCACGGACAACGTCCGGAGGACCATGACGCCTAAAGCGCGCCGCGCAGCACGGATTTTTCTGCTTGTGCTGCTCGTCACGAGCGCGGCCTGCGCGCCGCGCCTGGCCCCGCCGGGACCCGGGGCCACGGCCCCGAGCCTGGAGGGGGAAAGCCTGGTCACCTACGACGGGCTGGAGTTGCCCCTGCGCGCCTGGCTGCCCGCGACGAACCCGCCCAAGGCGGTGATCCTGGGGCTGCACGGCTTCAACTTCTATTCCCGCATCTTCGAGGAGCCGGGGAAGTTCTGGGCCGAGCGCGGCATCGCCACCTACGCCTACGACCAGCGCGGCTTCGGCGCGGCGCCCCACCGCGGCCTCTGGGCCGGGACGGATGTCATGATCGCCGATGTGAAGGCGGCCGTGGAGGCGCTGGGCGCGCGCCATCCGGGTACACCCATCTACCTGGTGGGCGATTCCATGGGCGGGGCGCTGGCCCTTGCGGCCGCGACGGACCCTGCGCCGCCGCCGTTGGCCGGTGTGGTCCTGGTGGCGCCCGCTGTCTGGGCGCGCGAGACCATGCCGCTGTCGTACCGCGCGGCGCTCTGGATCGCCGCGCATTCTTTTCCCTGGCTGCCGGTGAGTGGCCGGGGCCTCAAGATCCAGGCCTCCGACAACATCGAGATGCTCTATGCGCTGGGGCGCGACCCCCTGATCATCAAGGAGACCCGGGTGGACGCCATCCACGGCTTGGCCAACCTCATGGACCTGGCGCTGGCGCGCGCGCCGCAACTGGAAACACCGGCGCTGCTGCTCTACGGCGCGAAGGACCAGGTGGTGCCCCGCAAACCCACGCGCGCGCTCTGGCGGAGCCTGCCCGAGGCCGCGAACGGGCGTCAGCGCCGCGCACTCTACGCCACGGGCTGGCACCTGCTGCTGCGCGACCTGCAGGCCGAGCTGGTGCTGAACGATATCGTTCACTGGATCGGCGATCCCACCACGCCACTCCTATCGGGCGCGGAGACCCGCGCGCTCGAACGGCTCGATGAGGAGGTGGAGTAAAGCGCCGCCCGCTCGCCCTGACGGACAGCCTCGCCGCGCCTCCAACGCCCGCCCCTACCCCCTGGTCTGCCGAGGGGCCTTGCGCTATGGTCCGGCGCGTCTTAAGCCGCGTGTTACGGGCCCGTAGCTCAGCTGGATAGAGTGCCGCCCTCCGAAGGCGGAGGTCACAGGTTCGAATCCTGTCGGGCCCGCCAATTTTCCAAAGTCTTAGCTAATTCTCCGTCTATCGCGTATCCGAGCCCGGTTGTTGATCCAGCCGTTGGCCAGGCCGTGACGTTAATACCTAGTGCCCCGAATCCGAAATTCGCGTCATCGAATTTCGCAGTCGAAGGGGCACTACCTATTTGAATCTAGTGTGATTCAGCTTCCGTTATTCGGCACATTTAATGTTCCGAATATCGGAACCATCACACTAGCCGCCCAGATAAGCCTCCTTCACATGCGGATCATTGATCAGGCTCTCGCCCGTCCCGCTGAGCGTCACCTGGCCCGCTTCCAGCAGGTACGAGCGGTCGCACAGCTCGAGCGCCGCATAGGCGTTCTGCTCGACCATGAGCACGGTGACGCCCTGCTCACGGATTTCGGCGATGATCTCGAAGGTGGTCTCGACCAGGTTCGGCGCCAGGCCGAGGGAGGGCTCGTCGAACAGGATCAACCGCGGCCGCGACATGAGCGCGCGGCCGATGGCCAGCATCTGCTGCTCGCCGCCCGAGAGCGTGCCGGCCATCTGGCGCCGGCGCTCCTCGAGCACGGGGAAGCGTTCGAAGATGCGCTTCAGGTCCTGGGCGATGCCAACGGGATCGCGGCGCAGGTAGCAACCCATGTCCAGGTTCTCCTGCACGGTCATGTAGGGAAAGACATGGCGCCCCTCGGGGCAGTGCGCGATGCCCTTGGCCAGGATCGCGCGGGCCGAGGCGCGCGTGATGTCCTCGCCGTCGAAGGAGATGCGTCCCTCCGCCGGCGGCAGAATGCCCGAGATTGCCTTGAGCGTCGTGGTCTTCCCCGCACCGTTGGCGCCGATGAGCGTGACCAGCTCGCCCTCGCGGACCTCGAGCGTGAGATCGCGCAGCGCGCTGACCTTGCCGTAGCGGCAGAACAGTCCTTCGATCTCAAGCACGGCCCGCCCTCCGCTGGCCCGCCCCCTGGCCCAGATAGGCGCGGATCACCTCGGGATTCCGTTGGATCTCTTCGGGTGTGCCCTCGGCGATGATGTCGCCCTGATTGAGCACGATCACGCGGTCGGAAACGCCCATGACCATGCGCATGTCGTGCTCGACCAGAAGGATGGTGATACCGCGCGCGCGGATCTTGCCGAGCAGAGTCATAAAGCTTGCCGTTTCGACCGGATTCATGCCCGAGACCGGTTCGTCGAGGAGCAATAGCGTGGGCTTGGCCGCCAGGGCGACCGCGACCTCGAGCAGGCGCTGCTCGCCGTAGGGCAGCGCACCGCCCCGATCCCCGGAGTGCGCTGCCAGGCCGACGAAATCAAGTATCTCCTCCGCCTCGGCGCGCAGGCGCTCCTCCTCGGCCTGGACCCGCGGCAGCGCCAGCAGAATCTCCCAGAGCCGTGCCCGGCCCTGAAGGTGCAAACCGATCAGGAGGTTGTCGAATACGCTGTTGGCGGCGAAGACGCTGGTCTTCTGGAAAGTGCGCACCACCCCCAGATCGGCGATCCGGTTAGGGCGCAGGCCGGTGAGCGGTTGACCGAGGTAGTGGATCGCGCCCGCGCTGGGGGGCAGGAAACCGGTGATCGCATTGAACGCCGTCGTCTTCCCCGCGCCGTTGGGCCCGATCAGGCTGACCACCTCGCCCTCGCGCACGTCGAAGCTGACGTTCGAAAGCGCGACGAGGCCACCGAAGCGGACCGCCAGGCTCTCGACGGCGAGGACCGTTTCACTCGAGTTGGCCGTGGAAGTCATGCGCGGTCCTCCACGGCCTTTGGCTCCGGGTCGCCCTCGCCCGCTTGGGCGCCGGGGTCCCCGCGTCCGGCCCCGAAATGCTCACGCCACCAGGAGGCAACCGCCGGCACGATCCCGTCCGGCAGGAAGAACACGATCACGATCATGCATATGCCGTACATGACCCACTGCACCTCGGGACTGGCGACCTCGCGCAGCACCTCGGGCAGGATGCCGAAGATGAGACCGCCGACGATAGGGCCGGCCAGGGTTCCCTTGCCCCCGGAGACCACCATGATGACCATGGTCACGGTGTAGATGAAGAGGAAGACATCGGGGTCGATGATGCGGATGTAATGGGTGTAAAGCCCGCCGGCCGCGCCCGCTATGGCGGCCGAGACCACGGCCGCCAGCACCAGCGAACGGGTCACGTCGACGCCCACCGAGGACGCCAGCGGCTCGTTTTCGCGCAGGGCGATCATGGCCCGGCCCAGGCGCGAGCGAACCAGCCGGGCGACCACCACGTAGGACAGGATGCAGGTCACCAGCACCAGGTAGTAATTGGGCAGCTTGCGCAAGAAGGTCAGCTCCCAGAGGCCCGGGATGCCCAGGGTGAACGGCGGGATGTTGTTGAGCGCCATGGGCCCTTCGGTCAGATCGATCCAGTTGAGCGCCACCAGGCGCACGACCTCGGCGAAACTGATGGTCACGATGACGAAGTAGGCGCCACGGATTCTGAAAGAGATCTTGCCGACCAGCCAGCCGAAGAACCCGGCGACCGCGATGCCCGCCAGAAAGGCGACCCAGACTGGCTGGGGAGCGAACACGAAGGTGTAGCTATCGGTCAGCTCGAGGTCGAAGCCGAGCGAAACCAGCGCACTGGTGTAGCCGCCGATGCCGAAAAAAGCCACATGGCCGAGGCTCAGCTGCCCGGTGTAGCCGAGCAGAAGATTGAGGCTCATGGCCGCGATGATGAAGATGCCCGCGCTGATCAGGATGTGCAGGTAGTACTGGTTGGTCATCCAGAGCGGAAGCGTGAACAGGAACGCGACCCAGAGCCAAGTCACCGAACGGTTCATCCAATGCGCTCCGCGGGGGCGAACAGGCCGGTGGGCCGGAAGATCAGGATCACGATGATGATCAGGAAGCCCATGGCGTCCCGATAGCCCGACGAGATGTAGCCGGCGCCCATCTCCTCGACGAGCGCGAGCAGAAAGCCGCCCAGCGTCGCGCCCATGAAGCTGCCGAGCCCGCCCAGGATGACGATGGCGAAGGACTTGAGCGCCGCCATATCGCCCATGCTTGGGACCAGGACGAAGACCGGCCCGAGCAGGGCGCCCGCCGCCGCCGCCAGACCCGAGCCCAGCGCGAAGGTGGCGGTATGGATCGCGTTGATGTTGACTCCCATGAGCGCGGCGGTCTCACGGTCCTGGAAGGTCGAGCGCATGGCCTTGCCCAGCCTGGTCCGGTGGATCAGCAGGTGCGCGCCGACGATGAGCAGGATCGCCACGCAGAACACGAAGATGCGTATCCAGGAGACCGAGACGGGCCCGAACACGAACGGCTCCATCGGAAAGGGGTGGTTTACCGACTTGGCGATACCGGTCCAGACCAGTTGTTCCGAGTTCTGCAGCGCGATCCAGGCGCCGATCATGATCAGCATTGTGGTGTCGATGTTGGCGCCCCTGAGCGGGCGCAGCAGGACGAACTCGATGGCCGCGCCGAGGGCGACGCCGAGCACCATCGCGAACACCAGCGCCAGGAAGAAGTTGGTGCTCAGCGTCATGGCGAAGAAGAACACCATGTAGGCGCCGAAGGTGTAGAGCTCGCCGTGGGTGAAGTTGACCACCCGCATGATGCCGAAGATCATGGTCAGCCCGATGCCGAGCAGGGCGTAGGTGCCGCCCAGCATCAGGGCGTTAAGCAGGTGCTGCAGGAATTGGTCCAAGGAGTTGCCCCTTCAACTCCGGGTGTCCCCCAAGGGGGAGTATCCCCCGGGGGCCTGTTGGCCCCCGGGGAGCATGACCGATGGTTATCGGTTCCGGTCGCGAAGCCTTACGGCAGCGCTACCTTCCCGTCCTTGATGGTCACGATATAGACGTTGGGAACGTTCTGGGCGCTCTCCTTGCCCGCCGGCCCCTGCTTGATGAAGGCGATGTCGCCGTTGACGCCGTCGACCTTCACGCCCCAGAGGGCCTGGCGAATGGCGTCGGGCTCGGCCTTGCCGGCCGCCTCGATGCCCGCCGCGATGGTCATGATGCCGTCATGGCCGCGGAAGCCCTCGGTCAGCCCGGCGAAGTTGTGGCCGCGCTTCTTCCACTCATCGACGAATTTCGTCGCAACGTCCGGATTGGGCGCCGCCTCCGGGAACCAGGGGGCGAAGAACAACAGGTGATAGCTGCCTTCCGCCGCAGCACCCGCCTGGGCGATCAACTGATCCGGCGAGGACGAGCCGCCAGTGGTGATGATCCGGTGCGAGACGCGCTGCTCCTTGGCCTGCTTGAGTACCAAGGTGATTTGCTCGACGCCGGAGGTGATGAACAGGGTATCTCCGCCCGAGGCCTTGATCTTGGCCAGTTGCGCGGAGAGGTCCTGGGCCTTGGCGTCCATGGTCTCGACCACGCCGACCGATATGCCCTTGCCCTCGAGCATCTTCTTGAACTCGACCGCGGCGCCGCGGCCCCAGTCGTTGTTCACGACCAGGAAATCCGCCTTCTTGATGCCGAATTGATCGACCTTGGTGCCGAACGACTTGGCCTCCATGGCCGAGGTCGGGCTGATGCGGAAGATCCAGGGGTTGCCCGAGGTCGTGATCTTGCCCGAGGACGAGGTCTCGACCACCATCGGCACGCCGTA
>JAZGBC010000029.1:0-8876 GCA_036444495.1 Kiloniellales bacterium | reverse complement strand
CGAGGAGGGCGGCGACGAGATCATCCTGGACTCGCTGACCGAAGAGGATCCCGACGGCGATCCCCTGCTCGAAGGCGACCTCTTCGAGGACCTGGCCGCGCCCGTGAACTTCGAGGAGCTGGAATTTGATACCCCGGTCGCACAGCAGGCCACGGCGATCAATGGCAGCCAGGAGGGTGACGACCATCTGCATGGCGGGGAGGGCAAGGACGTGCTCAACGGGCACCAGGGCGCCGACACCATCCACGGCCATGGCGGCGACGATATCCTGCACGGCCAGGGCGGCAACGATAAGCTCTATGGCGGCACCGGCGACGATATGCTCAACGGCAACGGCGGCAACGACTATCTGGATGGCGGCGCTGGGGCCGACACGATCAAGGGCGGGGGCGGCGACGACACCATCCTCTTGGACCTGGCCGACGACTCCATCGACGGCGGCACAGGCACGGACACCATCCTGGCCGACGGCCTGGGCCTCAACCTGACCGACGGCTCTGCGCCGAGCATCAGCAACATCGAGTCCATCGATCTTCTTCATACGGCCGATGCTGACGGCAATCTCGTCGAAGGCGGTAGCAGTGATACCCTGACGCTCAGCGCCGACGATGTCCTAGATATCACCGACAAGGACAACACCCTCTATATCGAGGGCGACGGGGCTGACAGCATAGAAGCCGGCTCCGGCTGGATAACGGACAACGTGGATTATGGCGGTTACCACATGTACACCCAGTCCGTGGGACCGAAGACAGCCATCCTCTACGTCGAGATCGACATCAATGTGAACGGCGACATTGTGTAAGGGAACTCGGGGCCATGACCAGCAGGGCTCTGGCATCCATGAGGTCAGACCGGCGGCCTGCTCCGGCCATGGCCCTGCACCGGAAAACCCAGAAATATCCTGGCTTGACGGCCGCCTCTCTAGGGGGCGGGTCCGTCGCTTGTCTGCGCCTCGCCGCCGTCCTGGCCTTGACTCTGGGGCTGCTCTGGGGCGACGGCGCGGCGGTCGGAACCCAGGCGGATGATGCAGGGCCCAGCCCGGCCGCCGGCGAACACCTGGTCAAGGCGGCCTTCCTCTATAACTTCGCCAAGTTCACCGACTGGCCGGACGAGGCCTTTGCCGACGCCGCGGCCCCGCTGCGCATCTGCGCCCTGGGCCATGAGAGCTTCGGCCCGGCGCTGGCCAGCCTCGAGGGCAGGCGGATCCGCGGCCGCCAAGTCGAAGCGGCGCGGCTTGAGAGCCATGAGCAGGTCGGGGGCTGTCACCTCGTCTATATAGGGGTGACCGCACGCGAGCATCTGCAGCATATCCTGGAGCGGCTCGAAGGCAGGCCGGTCCTGACGGTGACCGAGATGCCGTCCGCCGGCGGGCCGGGCGGTATGATCAACCTCGTGGTCGTGGCACAGAAAATCCGCTTCCACATCGATCCGGCGGTGGCCCAGTCCGCGGGCCTGAGCTTCAGTTCCAAGCTGCTCGCTCTATCGGCCGATCAACCCGCTAAGGTCCCGCCCACCGCGGAGGGGTCCAAATCCGCCGAACTGCCCAACGGATAGGACCCGGCTCACCAAAACGCCCCCACCCAAAAAGCCGTCAAATCCCATTTTGTTCGAACGCGAAGCGTGATATTGTTCGGTTCGTGGCCACGAGCGAACGAACTAACCCACCTTTCCTGCCCCTGGGCGCGGCCGCCGCGCGCCTCGGCATCTCCTCCGATGCGTTGCGTATGCGTGTGAAACGGGGGAAAGCCAGGAGCTTCAAGCAGGCCGGCCGGGTCTACGTCTACCTGCCCGAACAGACCGAATGGCCCGTTCGGGCCACCTCCGAACAAAACGAACAAATCGAGTCTGTCCGTTCGGATTCCGGGGCCGGCCCGGGCGCCACGCCCGCGACAGAGGCCACGGGAGAGGCGATTCCCGTGGTCATCGCGTTCCAGAAAGTGGAGCTGACCCGATTGCTCAAGGAGAACGAGCGACTGAACCGGCGCTACGATCAGCTCATGGAGGAGCTCAAGCACCTGCGCGAGATGCAACAGCGCGAACAGGTGCTGCGCCAGCAGGAGCTGGGGCTGCGGCAGCAACTGCAGACCGCTCTCGACCGCCTGGGGACGCGCCTGTCCCCGCCGCGCCCGGCCGTCACCGGGAGCCTCGCGCAAGCCAAGGCCAAAGCCAAAGCCAAGGTCCGTGCCGCGCAGTCTCCCGCGGCTACCCGGCCCGACGGGGCGCCGCCGGCTCCGCAACCGCCCCGGGCCGGCGCGCAAACCCGGCCCGAAAGTGCTCCGGCCAACCCGCGCCCCACGACCCAGCGTCCCGAAGACGCAGCCCTGCGGCCGCCCACCGATCCCGAACCGAGCCCGCCGGATGCCGAGAGCCCGGACGTGCTGCCGCCGATCACGGACGACGAGGCCGCCGATCTGGCCGAGATCCTCAGGGAGGTGGGACAGTCGCTGCGCGACCTGGAGGAGGACGAGCCGTTCATCCCCGCACCGTCACCCTTGCCGGCCGGCCCCCGGGAGACACTGGAAGGCGATCAGGGATCATTGGGCACGCCCGCGGCGCAGTCCCGTTTGCGCGACGAGGAGCGGCAGAAGGCGGGGCGCGTCATGAAACGACTGTTCCGCGGCCGCAACGACCAGGAGCCGGAGGAGACCTAGAGCTTCGGCCACCCGATCATTCAAGGGGGATATAAGTCCAGGCCCGGCTACGGATCGATCCGCCGCGCGGCCCGCAAGGGGCTTTTCCCGACTCGGGCGCCTGTCTTAGGAAGTGTGTCCAACTTGCCATTGCCGCCAAATCGCGGAGGCCTTGAATCATGCAGCGCTTCGTCTTCTTCCTGATGGTCGCCCTGATGATCGTCTGGACCCTGATCCTGGGCGTGGCCGTGGCCGATGGCGTGCTGGCCAACCAGGCCGTTTCCACGGCGCTGGCTGCCGGCGACCCGCTTCAAGCAGTCCAGGCGGCCGCGGCCGCCCTGGCCGCGGACTTCTGGGGTCCGGCCGCCCAGGCCCGGGCGACCGTCTGGGGCCTTCCCATGATCGTTTTTTCCATGGTCGCCGCCATGGCGCAGCGTTAGGCGGGGCGGGCCGGAAGCGCCGTTTCTGCCGGCTTCTAGAAGAGCGTTGCGCCCCGCACCAGCAGCGCCACGCCGACCGCCGCCAGGCCGAAGGTGCCCAGGATCACGCCCAACACCAACAGGTTGGCCATGCCCGTCAGGGGATGGCGCGCGCGTTCGACACCGCGCCGCGCGCCGCTGCGCCGCTCGCCCCCGGCAATCAGGGCCACATAGTAGCGGCCAAAGAAGAGCGGCAGGCTGAAGCGCAGGTCGACGGGGTGGCTTCCCCAGGAATCCTGCCGGGCGGCAGAGCGGATGGCGCTTTCCTGTTGCTCGGTTAGACCGTCGCGAACCTGCGGGTCCAAAGCCCGCAGCAGGCCTTCGGCCCGGACATCACCCATCAGCATGATATAAGCCCTTGCTCTTTGAGAGCGCGAAACCAGATAAGGATTTAACGCGATAGAAACAGGGCGCGGTTAATAATCTCTTGCCGCGTTTGCACGTCCGAAGGGGAAGATAACGGCTTGATCCCGCCCCCCCTTTCGGGTGTCAAATGGACCGGGCCGGACCCCCGGCGCGGTCACGCGGCGATGAGCGTATAGCACGGCAAGGGCAAGCCATGGCGCGGAAGGCAGAACGCCTGAAATCGGATCTTATCGACCAGGTCGCCAAGCGGGTGCACGAGCGCCTGGGCGCCGACCGGGCGCGGCAGGCCGAGCGGTTCCTGCGCGCCTTCTACGCCCACGTGCCGCCCGACGACATTCTGGGCGAAAACCCCGACAACCTTTATGGCGCCGCGATCGCCCTTTGGTCGCATGCCCAACAGCGCAAGCCGGGCGCCTGCAAGATCCGGGTCTACAACCCCCGGCCCGAAGATCACGGTTGGAAGTCCTCGCATACGGTCGTCGAGATCATCAACGAGGACATGCCGTTCCTGGTCGATTCGGTGACCGCCGAGCTCAACCGCCTGGGGGTCGAGGTCTATCTCGTGATCCATCCCATCCTGGGCATCGAGCGCGACGCCAAGGGCAAGCTCACCGGCTTTCACGAATCGGCGCAGGCGTCCGAGGCGGCAGTCGGCGAATCCTTCATGCACATTCAGGTCAGCGAGCAGTCCAGCGACCGGCACAAAGAGCTGCGCCGGGGCCTGGAAGCGGTGCTCTCGGATGTTCGTAGCGCGATCGAGGACTGGCGCGCCATGCGCGAACTCCTGCGCGAGATTGTGGCCAAGCTGGAAACGGCGCCCCCCGCCCTGCCCGAACACGAGATCGCCGAGGGGATCGCCTTCCTGAACTGGATGGATAACGACCACTTTACCTATCTGGGCTACCGGGAATACAGCTTCGAGGGCAAGGGGGCGAGAGCGCGGGCCAGGGTGCTGCCCAAGAGCGGCCTGGGCGTGCTGCGCGACGAGCAGATCTCGGTTTTCGACGGCCTGCGCAACCTGGGCAGCCTGCCCGCCGACGTGCGCGACTTTCTCAAGCAGCCGGAGCTCTTGCGCTGCACCAAGTCAAACCGCCGGTCCACGGTCCACCGCCCGGTGCTCATGGACACGGTCTCGGTCAAGTGTTTCGACGAGAAGGGCGCGGTCTCGGGCGAACGGGTGTTCGCCGGCCTCTTTACCTCCACCGCCTACTCGCGGTCGCCGCGGGGCATTCCCCTGCTGCGCGAGAAGATCGACCGGGTTGTCGACAAGGCCGGTTTCCCGCCCAACAGTCACGACGCCAAGGCGCTGCTCCATATCCTGGAAACCTTCCCGCGGGACGAGCTGTTCCAGATCCAGGAAGATGACCTGCTGGACACGGCCCAGGGTATCCTGCACCTGCAGGAGCGGCAGCGCATCGCCCTCTTCGTGCGCCAGGATCCCTTCGAGCGCTTCGTGTCCTGCCTGATCTATGTCCCGCGCGACCACTTCGATACGGCGTTGCGCCGCAAATACCAGGACATTCTGGCCGAGGCCTATCAGGGCAGCATCGCCTCCTTCGCCACTCATCTGACGGACGAGGCGCTCGCCCGCCTGCACGTGATCGTCCAGACCACCCGGGGCAAGATCCCGGAGGTCGAAGTTCCGGAGTTGGAGCGTAAACTGGTCGAGGCCGGCCGTTCCTGGGCCGATCGTCTGGAGCAGGCCCTCGTCGAAGACCGTGGCGAGGAACAAGGCCTGCGTCTGCTGCGCCGCTACGGGGCGGCCTTCCCGGCCAGCTACACCGACCATTTCAACGAGCAGACGGCCGCTTTCGACATCGCACGCATGGAGGAGGCACTGGCCAGCGGCGATCTGGCCCTGAGCCTCTACCGCCCGCTCGAGGCCGAAGACGACCAAGTGCATTTCAAGATCTACGTGCCCGGCGAGCCGGTGCCACTGTCGGACATCCTGCCCATGCTGGAGAACATGGGTCTCAAGGTCATCAGCGAGATGCCCTATGACCTGCATCCGGCGGGCGAGGAACGGACCTTGTGGATGCACGACTTCGCCATGCGCAGCGAGGACGGCGCGGCCATCGATCCGGGCGAAGTCAAGGAAGTGTTTCACGACGCCTTCGGCAAGGTCTGGCGCGGCGAGGTAGAGGACGACGGCTTCAACAAGCTGGTGCTCTGCGCCGGCCTGCGCGCGCGTGAGGTGCAGATCCTGCGCGCCTACTGCAAGTTCCTGCGCCAGGCCCGCATATTCTTCAGCCAGGCCTATATGGAACAGACGCTGGCGAAGAATCCGGAAATCACCAAGCACCTGGTCGACCTGTTCCTGGCGCGCTTCGTGCCGGGCGCCGCCGGCAACGGAGAGGACAGCGCCGAATCACGCGCCGCGGCGCTCCTGTCCCAGATTGAGCAGGCGCTCGAAGGGGTCGCCAACCTGGACGAGGACCGCATCATCCGGCGTTTCCTGAATTGTATCGAGTCGACCGTACGCACCAGTTTCGCGCAAAAAGCCGCCGACGGCGGGCCCAAACCCTACCTCGTTTTCAAGTTCGACGCGCGCAAGCTGGACGAGCTGCCCCGGCCCCGGCCGTTCCGTGAAATATTCGTCTACAGCCCGCGGGTCGAGGGCGTGCACCTGCGCTTCGGCATGGTGGCGCGCGGGGGCTTGCGCTGGTCGGACCGGCGCGAGGACTTCCGCACCGAGGTCCTCGGCCTGGCCAAGGCGCAGCAGGTGAAGAACGCGGTCATCGTGCCGGTCGGCTCCAAGGGCGGCTTCGTGGTCAAGCGGCCGCCGCCGCCGGACGCCGGGCGCGAGGCCCTTCGGGAGGAAGGCATCGCCTGCTACCGTCTGTTCATCTCCGGCATGCTCGACCTGACCGACAACCTGAAGGGCAGCGTGGTCGTGCCGCCGCCCGACGTGGTGCGCCGGGACGGCGACGACCCCTATCTGGTGGTGGCCGCCGACAAGGGTACGGCGACCTTCTCCGACTTCGCCAACGAGGTCTCGGCCAGCTACGGCTTCTGGCTGGACGACGCCTTCGCCTCCGGCGGCTCGGCCGGCTACGACCACAAGGAAATGGGCATCACCGCGCGCGGGGCCTGGGAATCGGTCAAGCGCCACTTCCGCGAGATCGGCAAGGACATACAGAACGAGGATTTCACCGTGCTCGGCGTCGGCGACATGGCGGGGGACGTTTTCGGCAACGGCATGCTGCTGTCCAAGCACATCAAGCTCATAGGCGCCTTCAACCACCTGCACATCTTCGTCGATCCCAAGCCCGATCCGGCGAAGAGCTGGGCCGAGCGCAAGCGCCTGTTCGAGCTGCCGCGCTCCGCCTGGAGCGACTACGATGCGAAACTCATCTCAAAGGGCGGCGGGGTCTTCGAGCGCAAGGCCAAGTCGATCAAGGTCTCGGCCGAAATGAAAAGGCTGTTCGGCCTGGCCCGCGACAAGGTCACGCCCAGCGAGTTGATCCACGCCATGCTCCAGGCCAACGTCGAGCTGCTCTGGTTCGGCGGCATCGGGACCTATGTCAAGGCGAGCCACGAAAGCCATCCCGAGGTGGGCGACCGGGCGAACGACGCCTTGCGCGTGGACGCGGCCGAGCTGAATTGCAAGGTCATGGGCGAGGGCGCCAACCTGGGCATGACCCAGCTCGCGCGGATCGAGTTCGGCCTGGACGGGGGCCGGCTCAACACCGATTCGATCGACAACTCCGCCGGGGTGGACTGCTCGGACCACGAGGTCAACATCAAGATCCTGCTCGGCGACATCGTGGCCGAGGGCGATATGACGCGGAAGCAGCGCGACCAGTTGCTTGAATCAATGACCGAGGAGGTGGGGGATCTGGTCCTGCGCGACAACTATCTCCAGACCCAGTCGATCACGGTCACGAACTCCCTGGGCGTCCATCTGCTCGACCGCATGGCGCGCTACATGCGCGCGCTCGAGAAGGCCGGTCACCTGGACCGGGCGATCGAATACCTGCCGGACGACGAAACCATCGAGGAACGCTTCAACAAGGGTATCGGCCTGAGCCGTCCGGAGCTCTCGGTTCTCACCTCCTATGCCAAGATCACGCTCTATGACGACCTCCTCTCCTCCGACCTGCCGGATGACCCGAGCGTGAACGAGGACCTTCTGCGCTATTTTCCGGCGCCGCTCCGGGAGCGATTCAGCGAACAGATCCTGCGCCATCGCCTGCGCCGCGAGATCATCGCCACGGTGGTGACCAACGAGATGGTGAACCGGGTCGGCGTGACCTTCGTGCACGAGGCTCAGGAAAAGACCGGCCTAAGTCCGGCCGAGATCGCGCGCGCCTACGACATCACCTGCCAGATCTTCGCCATGGGCGATCTTTTTGGCGCGGTCGAGGCGCTGGACAATAAGGTTGCGGCGGCGCTTCAGGCGAAGCTGCTCGCCGAATGCGGCCGCTTGATCGAGCGCAGCACGGTCTGGTTCCTGCGCCACGGCGGTCATCCCCTGGATATCAGGGCGCGGGTCGAAACCTACGCCGAGGGCGTGGCGCAGCTGGGCGATAACCTGGAGGGCTTGCTCACCGAGGCCGATTTGAAGGTGCTGGAGGAACAGGCCGTTGCCTACGAGGAGCAGGGCACGCCGGACGGCCTGGCCCATCGGGTCGCCAGCCTGGGGCTCCTGGTGCCGGCCTGCGACATCGTGGACATCGCGCGTGCGGCCGGCGTTTCTGTTCTGGATGTGGGGCGGGCCTACTTCACCATCGGCGCGCGTTTCGGCTTCGACTGGCTGCGCCGGGCGGCGGGCCACCTGCCCAGCGACAGCGCCTGGGACAAATTGGCCGTGACCGCGATCGTCGACGACCTCTACGGCAGCCAGAGCGAGCTCACCTCGCGGGTCGTCAATGGGAGGGACCTGGGTGTCAGCGAAAACGCCATCGATGACTGGGCCGAGGCCCATGTCCCCCTGGTCGTGCGCACCGAACAGCTCCTGGCCGAGCTGCAGTCCGCCGGCGGCGGGCCGGACCTGGCCATGCTGGCCGTGGCCAACCGTCAGCTCCGCTCCATGGTGACGAGCTAGGCGCCCTCCCGTTTAGATTTACGCATCGCCAGTCCCCCTCAGCGTCAAACCCTCCAGTGGAGGGTTTGAGTCTCACCCCCTGGATCGGGCCGATCTCAGCTAGCGGCCTCGTGCTTCGAGACGGCCGCCCTCATCCTGAGCCGGCCAACCTCTACTTCGAGACGCTCGCTTGAGCTAGCTCCTCAGCATGAGGTTGGGAGGTCGAAGGACGCGGCCTCCTCAGCCGTGAGGCCGTTCTGGATCGGATCGGATTTTTCCGCCCGAGGTAAAACTAGGCCTTAATACCCTAGCATAGTCAGAAAATTACTTAGAACTTTGTCGAAATTAGGGCAAATCAGCCTATATTATCCG
>JAZGBC010000028.1:0-5016 GCA_036444495.1 Kiloniellales bacterium | reverse complement strand
AGGTTCCGGCTCGGGTTCTGGTTCAGGTTCCGGCTCGGGTTCTGGTGCAGGCTCGGGCTCCGGCTCGGGTTCCGGCTCGGGTTCAGGTTCGGGTTCTGGTTCCGGCTCGGGTTCTGGTTCCGGCTCGGGTTCTGGTTCGGGCGGGGTTTCGGCCGCGGCCTGTTCCGGCTCCGGATCCTCCTCGGAAATGATGCGCCGGATGGAGGCGAGGATCTCCTCCATGGTCGGTTCGGCTTGGCCTTTGGTTTCGCTCATCGTTCCAGAGTCCAGAGGTTCACACCACGCGCTTCAGTTCACGCCGCTGTCCGGTCGGCGGCTCACTGGGCGCCCGGTGCGCCGAGACCGATCCACTTGTCACGCACCTTCAAATAATCGATCTCCGGGTCATAAAGTTCGACCGCAAGGGCCAGGTCCCTACCCGTCAAGCGTCCTATAGCGGTCAAGGTCTCGAACCCGGCGACAATTTCGTCGCGCTGAGAGCGCACCAGATTGACCTGGGAGTCCAACAACTCCTGCTCCGCGTCCAAGATATCCAGTATCGTGCGCGCGCCCACGGCATTTTCCTGCTCCACGCCTTCCAGCGCGATTTCGGCGGAACGCACACCCGATTCGAAGGACTGGATCTGCGCCCGGGCGGTCTGCAAACCCTCCCACGCGCTGGTCGCCGCTTGTGCAATGCGCCGGCGCGTCTCCACGATCTGAATGCGGCGTTGGCTGGAAATCTGCTTGGCCTCGCGAATCCGGCTGTACACGGCCCCCTGCTGATACAGCGGAACGGACACCTCTGCCAAGATCTGAGCCTGATCCGACTCCGCGTTTCTCTGGCTGGATTCCTCGGAGTGACGCAGTGTGCCGGTAAGCTGCACCGTGGGCAGTAGCTCGCCGATCACCTCGCGGACCTGCCGCTCGGCCGCCCTTTCGGAGAACGTCGCCACCAGAATCTCCGGGTTCTGTACCACGGCCAGGGCGGTCACCTCCTCGACGCTGGAGGGAAGGCCCTCGACCGGCGCCGGGGCCGGCAGAGCCCCAGGCAGGACGCCGACGACCTCCTCGTAGACGGCACCGCTGGCGGTCAGATCGCCCTCGGCGGCGATTCGCCCCGCCGTGGCCACTGCGAGGCGGGTCTCCGACTGGGCTACGTCCGTACGCGTGACTTCGCCCACCGTGAAGCGGTCCTTCGAGGCTTGGAGTTGGCGTTCCAGGACCTTCTCATTGTTGATATTCAGTTTGAGGACCGCCTGATTTCGCCACACGTCCATATAAGCGGTAGCCGCCCGCAGCAGGACCGACTGTTCGACCGAGGCCAGCGTGGCGCGCTGAGCGCGCACTTCGTGTTCCGCGCGTTGGGTACCGGCCAGCGTACGCCCGCCGCGATAGATCGGCTGAACCACGGAAAGCGTTCCCACCACCGGGGTCGTGGTTTGTTCGATCTTGCTTGAACTCGTCTCGCTCTCGATGCGCTGCTTTCCGGCCGAGCCGCTCAGGCTGACACTGGGCCGCCAATTCGACAGGGCCTGCGGGACCCGCTCGTTGACCGCCCTGAGCTCGGCCCGCGCCGCACCGAGCGTCGGATTGCTCGCATAGGCCGTGGCCAGGGCCTCGTTCAGCGTCTGGGCATGGGCCGCCGGACTCAGCGCCGCCATAACGGCAAGCGCCGCCGCCAGCCCGGAAATCCGGGGGCGCCAGGGGAGGAAAACGGCCAATATCATCAGGATCTTGGGTCCCCGCCTAAGCCTGTTCGATCCGATTCGATAGCCACCAGTGCTATACTTAGCACAACTTGAAGCAATAAGGTTAACAGCTTGGTAATGGGCCCGAACCCTTCCCTGACCCCGTGAAACTCAGAAAACGAAGCCCGGCTCCACCTCGAAACCCGGCAGCAGCGGGATCGAGGCGTCGAAGAGAACCCGGCCCGAAATGACCTGACCATTGCGCTGGACCAGGGTGGCCCGCCCGAGTCCGCCGGCATCCCGGACCACCGCGACCAGACGGCCGCCATCGGCGAGTTGGCCGCTAATCGCCGGCGGCACCTCGGCCACCCCGCCATTCAGCAGGATCACGTTGTAGGGGGCCTGCCTGGCATGGCCCTGGTTCAGCGGGCCCTCGACGACGATCGCGTTGCCTACCTCCAACTCCTGCAGAATGTCGTTGGCCCGTCCGGCCAGCCCCGCGTCGCATTCGAGCGCCACCACGGTGGCCGAGAGGCGCGCCAGAAGGGCCGTCGCATAGCCGGTACCGCAGCCGATATCCAAGACCACGTCCTCGGGACCGGGTCCGGCGACCTGGAGCAGGCGGGCCAGCACCCTGGGCTCCATCATGTGGCGCCCCTCGGCGATGGCCAGATCCTTGTCCACATAGGCGACGCTGCGCAGCGCCTCGGGCAGGAAAAGCTCGCGCGGGACCTGCTCGAAGGCCTCGATCAGGCCCGGGTCCGTGACCCTGTTGGTGCGTAGCTGGGATTCCACCATGTTCAGGCGGACGGGAGTGTAATCGATCATGGCGTGACCTGTGATTCGTGACTCGAGCCGGCGGCAGGGCTTGGTTGGATCATTGGCCGGTTTTATAGTTGGCTCGGCTGCCGAAGACAATCTTGCATGCCCGGCTTGCACGCCCGGGCGAGCCGCTCCCGTTGGCGGGTGGGCTGGCCGCTTGACCGGTTTAACCGCGGCTTATATATGTCGCCCGCCCGCCCGACTCGGCGTGACGTCAGGCCCGGTGGCAGAGTGGTTATGCAGGGGCCTGCAAAGCCCCGTACGTCGGTTCGATTCCGGCCCGGGCCTCCAAACGAACCTCTGGTCTAAATATCTCCGCCCGTGCCGTCCCACGCGTCCCGGCGGCCGTCCCTGCTCTCCCCTTGTCTTCTACAGCCGGCCCCGGCCAGGGATTCAGCTCAAAGCCGCATTTCCTTAAACAGCGTATGGGTATATAAATGCGAAGGTTTTGAGGAGAGAGTCCCATGACCGGTATCGAAGCCGCCTATCTCGTCGGCGTGATCGTCGCCTTCGTCGCCTTCAGTGCCATGCTGGCCTATTGCTCCCACACCTCCAGCGGGACGGATCAGGGCGGAAAGTAGGGACGACACGGCCTCAGAGCGAAGATCCCCCGCCCTCGCCCCTGGCGCCGGGCCGGGCGTCTCGATCTCGAATTGCGCCGATCAGGAAAGAGCGCCCGGGAAGAACCACAGCTCAAGCGCCCGGGTTTCGCGGCTCGCCTGTTGCGTGAGGCGTCGGATGCGCGCGGCGATCTGCCTGGGAACGCCCCCGGCATAGAAGGAATCGGTCAGCCGCGGGCCGGCGGTCGCGGCCAGGAAGTTTTGCCCGTCCAGCCAGCCGATGCCCAGCAGGAACTCGTGGCTGAGCGCATAGCGGGGCGGCACCAAGCCCATGGCGTCGTGCGAAATGCGCTGCAAGTGTTCGGCGGTCATGGCATCGTAGACCCTGCGCCGCCAGGGCGCCTCGAACCACCGGTCGAAGGCCCGGCGCATGGCGCGCAGCATATCCGTATCATCGGCGGCCTTGGCGGCAATCGTCTCGAAGACCCGGGCGACGTCCCGGTAGGCAGAGGCAAGCTTTTCGTCCCAGGCGAACGCGTAACCGGCCTGACGCAGTTCCCACGCGATGCGTACAGAGGCGGCCTCGGCCGCTGCCTCGCGCATTCGCCGCAGGAGCAATAGATCCTCGGCGGGAAAATAGCGGTTGTCGGAATAGGCGGGATGCTGCGGGATATGCGCGAGCTCATGGGCCAGGAAGGCGATCTTGCCGCCCTCGGAAAGTTCCGCGCTTACGCCCACCACATGCAAATCGGCGAAATAGTAGGCGAGAAGCTGCGTTCGATTATCGATACACACCTGGATGCCGCGCCGCGCCGCCTCGTACAGGGCCGCCCGGCCGGTGGGGCTTTGCGAGAGAATGGCGAAGAGACGGCTGAGCTCGGCGCGCTCTTGGGAGTTGCGGTCGTTGGCCCCGGCGCGAAGGCACCCCTCGACCTGGCCCTGGCCCTGCCCCAGCATCCGGCTGGCGCGGTCCACCGTCAGGCCTCCGGGCCGGTAGCGGTCGGCGTGCCCGCCGGCCAAACCCTCGGCGCGGTCGATCAGCACCGACATGGCCACCAGGCTCATCAGTCCCGCCGCCAGGCAGCAGCGGCCCCAGCGCAGCGGAACCTCCCAGAGGGCCCGCGGCAGCACGCCGGCCCGCCGTAGGACCGAATCGGGCACAATACTGCCGTTATAATGGTCCGAATCCGGGGTCATGCTGGGGGACTCTCGTTCTGCTTTGGCTGCTGGGAGCATAGGTGGAAAAGCTTACGCTTTCGCTTCAAGCGGCCTTCGGAGAACGAATTATGGACGAGCCGGAAGCCGCCGAATCGCTTGATTCAAACCGGCGCCGCATGGTTAAGCTTTCGTGAACTGCCCCCTGCTAGCGTCATGCACCTCAACGGGGTCCGGGAACGCGAGATCATGCTCGAATCGATTGTGAGTTGCCTGCCGGAGAGGCTGCACCCGATCAGCCGCATGTTTCTCGACTATTGGCTTTCGGGGGAGATGTCGACGGCCGAGTTCCTGCGCTGGTTCCACATGCCAAACTCCGATTACCTGCCGGTGGCGCAATGCATTCTAGCCGTGGCGGCCGGCGCCTGATCCCCGGCGTCCTTGAACCAGGTGGCCGGGCTAACCAATTGCGGGCTAGCGGAGCCTTTGATATAACCCCGCCGCGCCCAGGTAAGGCCGGGTCGGCCAGGGGCCGGCCAGCGTCCGCCAAGGATCACTGATCCGCGGTAGCTCAGTTGGTAGAGCAGGTGGCTGTTAACCACCGTGTCGCAGGTTCGAGTCCTGCCCGCGGAGCCAATTCCTACAAGGGGTTAAGCAGGTTCGCTTAACCCCTTGTTTTATCGTAATAAAATCTACGCGCCAGTGTGGCGTCAAAAATGGCCGCGGTTCTTCCACGGCTTTCCAAATCTATCATTTTCCAAACCGATCCAAGGAAACCAAGGCAAGGACCTGAAACTCCTTGGCCTTGA
>JAZGBC010000027.1:0-6708 GCA_036444495.1 Kiloniellales bacterium | reverse complement strand
CCTGGTGACCCACGAGATGGGCTTCGCGCGCGAGATCGCCAACCACATCTACTTCACCGACCGCGGCGTCATCGTCGAGCACGGCCCCCCGGCCACCTTCTTCACCGAAGCCAAGGACCCGCGCACCAAGGAGTTCCTGAGCCAGATTCTGTGACGCGCACCGCGTAAGTCGATGGGGGTCACCCCCACCCATCAAACCCTCCACTGGAGAGTTTGATCCTCCCCCGTCAAGGGACTTTTGCGTAATCCACTTTTGTCACCCTCGGGCTTGACCCGAGGGTCCAGTACGGCCGCAAAGGCAGACAACAATGGCTGTAGAATCAGTAAGCTGCGGACGTTGCTTGGATGCTCGGGTCAAGCCCGAGCATGACAAGGAAGTGGCAAGGGTGGGGGTGTGCAACGCTCGCACTCTCCGATTATCTGCGAATCAGCCCAAGAAAGCGCGAGCCGCCCCTCACATCTCCAGGCCCGCGATGTAGCCGGTGAGCGCGTCCTGGGCCTTGTTCATAGCTTCCTGCGCCGCCGCGGTCGTCCCGTGGAGACGCTCCAATTCGTCCTCCTGCGCGTTCAGCTTCTTGATGTAGCGCCGGTAGAGGTCGCTGTTGGACGCGATGCGGCTCAGGTTGTTGCGGATGCGGTTCTGCTCCTCGAAAATCCGCTTGCGCGAGCTAGCCAGCTTATTCAACCGCCGCTTCGCCAGATCGATGGCGTGGCGCAGGTCGCCCATCTTGGCGATGGCCTTGCGCAGCTTGGGGTCCAGTTCGTCGTTCTTGGCGTAGGCGACGATCTGGGCCGCCGACAGGTTGATAAGCTGGATGGTCTGCAGGCGCGAGCGCTGCAGGGTCACTTCCACCTTGGCCTCGCCGCCGGCCTCCAGATCCTTGCGGATGCGGTAGTGCTTCTCGGTCAGTTCCACCTGCTCCGGCTTCGGCGCGATGATCTTCCAGCCCGGCTGCACCGGCTGTTCCAGGAGAACGCGCCGGGCTTCGCGCGCCGGGCCCTTGATGCGGTAGAGCGTGGTCTGCTCGTCGGACAGGGTGATCTCCAGCAGTCCCTTGTTGATCTTGGCCTTGAGGATGCGCTGGGTGCCCTTGTGCTCCCGGTCGATGCGCACCTTCTGATCGAGCGCGAAGCTGATCAGGCGCTCGTCGCCCGCGGGCAGGACCGAGAGGCGCGCGTCGCCGATATAACTGGCCGCGCCGTCATCGCCCGTTTCGTAGAGCGTCAGGCTGCCCGGCGGCAATCCGGTCTCGCTGTCGTTCACCAGGCGCAGCGCGGCCAGGGGATGCAGCGCATGGGTCGCCGGCTGATAGAGCGCAAGACGCGTGCCCGGCATCTTGCGGTCGGCGATCGGCACCATGAGCGACTGGCCGTTGGCCACGGTCACCGCGCGCGGCAAGCGGAAGACCACCTGGGTCGCCGCCTCCTGCGCCTGGGCCGCGATCATGGCCGCGGGCTGGAAGGGACGGTTGGCGGCAACACCGCCGAGCATATCGCCGGCCGGCGCGCGGGTATCGACCTGCGATTTCAACATCTCTGGCGCCTCGGCCGACATGACCGCCAGGCCCTCGCTGCGCGCCCGGGCGAGCCGCTGCTGCAGGCGGAACTTGTCGTCGAAGGCCTGGCCGCCGGCGCCCGCTTCTTTCTCCTCGGCGGAGGCGATGACGCCCCGGTCGAGGCGCGGCAGGACCCGGCCCAGCACCTCCACCGGCACCTCGGGCCGGTCCACGAAATAGGCCGTGTAAAGCGCCTGGCGGAAGGTCACCGGGTTGCCCGAGACCAGCGTCAGCTCCACGCCGTCCCAGTCCTGGCCGCTCAGGTTGTCCACATGGGCCCAGCCGCGCAGGCGCGCCGGTCCCTCCTCGCCCACGGGCGGCAGGTTGAGGCGGTAGGAGGCCTTCCAGAGCGGCACCGCGATGACGTAGCCGATGCGCACCTGCCGGCGTCCCTCGCCTTGGGCCACGATCGTGAGCGTGCGGTTGTCCTGCACCCGGTGGGCGGCGATGGCTTCGAGCGCCTGGTTCACCTGGGCCCGCAGGACCGGATCGGTGAATTCCACCGCCTCGGCCTGTTCCAGGATGAACTGCTGCATGCCCTCGCTTGTGATCAGGCTGACCCGGTGGCGGACGGTCGTGCCCAGGCCGTCGGGCAGGGTCACCGTCTCGGCCACGACCCGGAGGATTCGGCCTTCCAGCCCGCGCCCGCCCTTGGCGCGCACTTTGGCGCCCTGCAAGGCGTTGAGCAGCGCGGCCGGTGAGCTCAGCGCCGCGGGCCTGAAGGGCAGATCGCGGAAAACCTGGGCGAGCGGCTCGCGGCCGGGCAGGTGGACCTGGCCCACCCCGCCCCGGTCGTCGAAGATCACGATGCTTTTCAGCACATCGTCCACCTGATCCAGATTGACCTTGAGCGAGAGCTCGGCGTCGCCGTCGATCTCAGCCGAATATTCGAAGTAGCCGACCCCGCCGCTCGACAGCATGACCCGTTCGAGCCTGAGATCCCCCGGCGCGGCCCGGGCCGGCGCAGCCGCTAGCGCCAGGGCGAGAACTATCCAGGAAAACAATAGCCTAAGGGAATTTCGGCTGACCATCGCGGGCACCTCGCTTATGAGTCGCTCCAGAAATAGACCGACTATGTTAACGAATCGTCAGCTAGAGGTTGCGGCAGGAACCGGGCCATTTTATGGCCGCCGGGTGTCGGATTGGCGGCGCTCGGCGGATCACCCCGCCAGATTCATGACCGCGATGCCGGCGGCGACCACGGCGGCGGCGGCGATGCGCCGCCCGCCCAGCGGCTCGCCCAGCAAGATCGAGCCGATCAGCACCGCGAAGACCACACTGGTCTCGCGCAGGGCGGAGACGAAGGCCATGGCGCCCAAGTTGAGCGCCCAGATGACCAGGGCATAAGCCACCCCGCACATCACGCCCCCGATCAGCCCGGACTTCCAGTTCGCCCGCAGGTAAGGCCCGATCCGGCCCCGGCGCGCGATCAGGGCGTAAACCAAGAGCGGCAGACTATCGATCACGAACAACCAGGCGATGAACCCGGCCGTACTGCCGGAGGCACGCACGCCTAACCCGTCGGACACCGTGTAGGAGCTGATAAACGCGGCGGTCGCCAGGCCGTAGAGAAACGGGCGTGGGTCCTTCAGCGCCGCCAATCCCCCTTCGAAGGCGAAGCTGGCAATGGCGAGCGAGGCCAGAGCGAGGCCGATCAGCTCGATAGGCTCGAGCAGCTCGCCGGCAAAAACCGCCGCCCCCGCCGCGACCAGGAGCGGCGCCGTCCCGCGCGCCACGGGATAGACGTGACTCAGGTCACCGACCCGATAGGCCTGCAGCAGGAAAAAGAAATAGCCCCCATGCAGCACGACGGAAAGAAACAGGTAGATCCAGCTTTCCGGCGCCGGGGGCGTTACGAACGGCAAGGCCGCGGCGGCCGCCACCGCGGTCACCCCGAGGAGCAGCGCCATGGTAAGCGCAGGGTCCTCTCCGGTCTTGACCATGGCGTTCCAGCCCGCGTGCAGCACGGCGGCGAGCAGCACCAGCCCTGTGACGTGAGGCTCCATCGCTGTCCATCGTCCTTCTCGGAGTCCCGGGGCCGCGCCGGAGTCGGCGCGGCCCCTATAGTACCCGGTATCGGCATTTCGTACCCCGCCGGGCGCAGACAAAAAGATTCACCACGAGAGGCGCAGAGACACAGAGAACCAACAAGAGGTTCACCACGACCTGCGCGCCGTACGACTTCGGCAGGCGTGAGGCACGAAGATCACAAAGAACAAGAAAGGGATTTAAGCGCGCGCAGCGCGCAATCAAAAACTAACTTCGTACCTTGGTGTCTTAGTGGTGAAATTTCCCCTTTCTTCTCTGTGCCTCTGTGTCTCCGTGGTGAATCTTCACGCCCTTCGGTTTACTCAGGAGATCGAGCCCACCCCGTAGGCGCCGGTCAGCAGGCGCCCCTCGGCGAAGCGCTCCAGCCCGTAGGCCGCGATATCGACGTCGCTCGCCTGGCCCAGGATCTGCTGCGCCAGGACGAGCCCCACCGCCGGCGCCAGCTTGAAGCCGTGGCCCGAGAACCCGAAGGCGAGCGTCAGGCCCTCCAGCCCGGGCGCGGGGCCCAGCACCGGGTTCCAGTCGGGCGTGATGTCGTAGGGCCCGATCCAGCTCGCGGTCAGTTCCGCTTCGGCGAAGCTGGGCATGCGGTGGGCGATCTGACCGCCCTGATGCAGGACGAAATCCTCGGCCACGTTCTCGTCCATGGCGTCGGCGTCCGCGACCGGATCGCCGTGATCCCCGGTGCCCACCAGCACGACGCCGCCGCTGGCCGGGCGGAAGTACATCTTGTTGCCGGTGGTCAGGTCCTTGACGATGGGCAGGCCGCGCGCGTAGGGCTCGGGGCCCTTGAAGGTGAGCACGATGTGGCGCGAGACCTCGAGCGGTATCTCCAGGCCCAGGCCGTCGGTCACGGCACGCGTCCAGGGCCCGATGGCCGAGACGACGTGGCCGCCGTGGAGTTCGCCGTCTGCCGTGCGCACGCCGGTCACCCGGCCGCCCGCTTCGATCAGGCCCGTCACGGCGCAATCGCTTTTCACCACCGCTCCCTTGGCGCGCGCGGCGTTCACGAAGCCGGTCGTCGTCAGGTAGGGATCGGCGTAGCCCGAGTTGGGCTCGTAGCCGATGACCGCCGCGTCGTCCAGATTGAGCAGCGGATGGTATTCTTGCGCCTCCTCGCGGGAGATCACGGAGGTCTCCGCCCCCACGTCCGCCTGCATGGTAAGATTCCCACGCAGCTTCTCGGCGAAATCCCCTTCCGGCGCGATGATGATGTAGCCCGAGTTGACGAAGCCGGCGTCGGCCGCCCGGTGCTCCAGCCAGTCCGGAAAGCCGGTGAACATCTCCAGGCTGCGCAGGGTGAGCGCGGTGTTGCTCGGCACCGAATAGTGGCTGCGCACGATGGCGCAGGATTTCGCCGTGCCGCCCGTGCAGACCGGTCCCCGATCGACGATGCAGACCTTCCGCCCGCCCAGCTTGGCCAGGTGGAAGGCGGTCGAGGCGCCGACCACGCCGGCGCCGATCACGACGGCATCGTAAGTCTCGGCCATTGTCTTGAGTTACTCCCCGTCCCGCGCGAAGAGCCGACGATAGGGCCGGGCGCGGCGGCGGACAAGGGGTGGCGGCGCCAAGCTTTCCGAAACACGGACCGCCCGGCTCGCGTCGTTTGCCGGGCCTTCGGCGCCGAGCGAACGCGTCCTCTCGCCGGTTCCCTGTCTAGTTGAAATCCTGACTGATGATTTTCTCGGGAGTCACGACGATCAGTGCCGTTCGCCCCCACTCGCTGGCTTTCTCTCTGTATCGGCGCGCGTCCTCGTCACTCTCATGGTACCTGCGGATAATGCGCCAGATCATCTCATCCCGCCACGGAGTTTCCGCCTCGATCAACTCCGCGCTGCCGTAAATCATGACCGTCCGTGCGTCGGGATGGCCTCCATCGACACAAAGACTGATGCGCGGATCGCGCCGCAGATTGCGGTACTTGGCGGTTGCGGCGAGGATGCCAATGTAAAAGCGCCCCTCCTCGTACAAGTACCAGACCGGGCTGAGTTGCGGCGGCCCGTCACGCCGATTGGTGCCGACGATAGCGTGCCGGGGGGCCTCCAGGAACTCCTCGATTTGCGTCTGCGTCATGGCGGGTATCACGGGTGCCATATCAAGTCCCTCCAGTGCGATATCCGGGCGGATTCGATCCGAGCCCGGCTCCATCCTAGCGGATCGCGCGCCATTCAGCCGCCAACCTTTCCCGCCGCCCGCTCCCCTGTCGGTTCGCCGCCAGTGGTGGTCGCTTGCGCGCTACGTTAGGCTCCGCCCGGGTCCTAAGGTCCGGTTCGATCGAAGCTCCAGCGCGCGGGGAGAAACCCACCATGGCCATGCCGACCTACGTCAAGTACCTCATCATCGGGGCCGGGATTCACGGCCTCAGCACCGCCTGGCACCTGGCCGAAAACCTCAAGGCCAAGGGGAAGGGAAGCGGCGAGGATATCCTGATCGTGGACAAGACGGCGATCGCGGCGGGCGCCAGCGGCATCGCCTGCGGCGTGGTGCGCAATAACTACTACCAGCCCGCCATGCGCGAGCTCATGGCCCAGTGCGTCGAGGTCTGGGAGAGCGACCCCAAGGCCTTCAGCTACCACCCCGTGGGCTACCTGCAGATCTCGCCCGAGGCCATGCGCGCCGACGTCGCCACCATCCACGCGCAGCAACGGGCGATCGATTACGACTCCGTCTTCGTCGAGGGCGCGGCGGAGTCCATGGCCTACATGAAAGGCATCTTCGACGACTGGCAGGCCCGGGGCATCACCTCGGTGCTGCACGAGAAGCGCGGCGGCTACGCCAACAACACCGCATCCATGTACGGCCTGGCGACCAAGGCGGAGAACCTGGGCGTGCGCATCCTGACCGGCGTCAAGGTGACCGGTTTCCAATACGGCCACAACTCGGACGCGGTGACCGCGGTGGAGACCGACCGCGGCGTCATCGAGTGCGAGCAGGTCGTGGTCGGCGTCGGACCCTGGGTCAACCAGGTCTGGAACATGCTGGAGCTGCCCAAGACCGTCTCGATCAAGGATGCGCGCGGAGAGATGCACCACGATATCCCCATGTGGACCTATCTGGCGCTCGAGGAAGGCACGCTCGGCGTCGATCCCAACTTCCTCAAGAC
>JAZGBC010000026.1:0-3458 GCA_036444495.1 Kiloniellales bacterium | reverse complement strand
GGATTGGAGATGGCCGCTTCCGCGGCCTCCTGCGCCCGGTTCTCGCCCTCGGCTTCGCCGGTGCCCATGATGGCCTTGCCCATCTCGGCCATGACCGAGCGGATGTCGGCGAAATCCAGGTTGATCAGCCCCGGCATGACCATGAGGTCGGTCACCCCGCGCACGCCCGCGTGCAGCACGTCGTCGGCCAGACGGAAGGCGTCCGCGAAAGTGGTGGAGGCGTCGGCCACGCGGAAAAGGTTCTGGTTCGGAATGACGATCAGCGTGTCCACGTACTTGGCCAGTTCCTCGATACCCGCATCGGCCAGACGCATGCGGTGCACGCCCTCGAAATGGAACGGCTTGGTCACCACGCCCACGCTCAGGATACCGGCTTCGCGCGCCGCTTGGGCGATGACCGGCGCCCCGCCGGTGCCCGTGCCCCCGCCCATGCCGGCGGTGATGAAGATCATGTTCGCGCCCTCGATCTCGCGCAGGATCTCCTCGATCGCCTCCTCCGCGGCGGCGCGGCCGATCTCGGGCTGGGAGCCCGCGCCGAGCCCGCGCGTCACGCTGCGGCCGAGCTGGATGCAGCGGTCGCATACGGCGTGCTGGATGGCCTGGGCGTCGGTATTGGCGATGAGGAATTCCACGCCCTCGAGCTTGGCGCGGATCATGTTGTCGACCGCATTGCCGCCGGCGCCCCCCACCCCGGTCACGACGATCCGCGGCCCGGCCGCCGGGCCTTCGCCGCCCGAAACCTCGGGCTTGTCCGTCATTTCGGCAATGCCTCGTAACTCCCCGTGGATAAAGGCAGAATCGCCATCCTGGCTGGCCCTCTCCTGGTGGTTGCCCGCGCTGGGAATAGGGGCAACCAGCGGCTTCGTCAAACACTAAAGAGGATGGTTGATACGCGCAACCGGTAAGGGGTTAGGTAAGGGGTTAACGGCCCAGCGGTCTGGAGAGCATAGCTTTTGCCTGCTCACCCCGCCTCCGATATGCTCGCCGGCGCGATGTCAGGGCCCAGCAAGACCCCCGGAATAGAGAGGCTGCTTCACGTCATGGCGCGGCTGCGCGACCCCGAGGGCGGCTGCCCCTGGGACCTGGAGCAGAGCTTCGCGACCATCGCGCCCTACACCATCGAGGAGGCCTACGAGGTGGCCGAGGCCATCGAGCAGGGCGACATGGCGGCGCTCAGGGAGGAGCTGGGCGACCTCCTGCTTCAGGTGGTCTATCACGCCCGCATGGCCGAGGAGGCGGGCCGCTTCGACTTCGAGGCCGTGGCCGCGGGCATCGCCGACAAGATGGTGCGCCGACACCCCCACGTCTTCGGCGATGAGGCCGTGGAGACGGCCGAGGCCCAGACGCTCGCCTGGGAAGACCAGAAGGCCAGCGAACGCGCGGCCAAGGCCGGCGGCGCGGAGAGCAGCGTGCTCGACGGCGTGACAGCCGCCCTGCCCGCCCTCACCCGCGCGGCCAAATTGCAGCGGCGCGCCGCCCGGGTCGGCTTCGACTGGCCCAAGGCGGCTGAGATCCTCGACAAGATCATCGAGGAAATCGCTGAACTGAAACAGGAAATGGCGGACGGCGCCGGGCAGGAGCGGGTCGAGGACGAACTGGGCGATCTGCTTTTCGCCGTCGTCAACCTGGGGCGCTATCTAGGTTTGGATCCCGAGGCGGCGCTGCGCCATGCCAACGCGAAGTTCGAACGCCGCTTCCGCGCCATCGAGGAGTGCTTCGCCGCCCAGGGCCGCCGCCTGGACGAAACCTCGCTCGAGGAGATGGAAGCCGCCTGGCAGGCGGCGAAGCGGACTGAAAAGTAGCTCCTCCTCCGATCAATCGTTGGCCAGCAGATGCATGAGGCTGGAGGTGTCCCAGCGGCTGCCGCCGCGCGCCTGGACCTGGGCGTAGAACTGGTCCACCAGGGCGGCCACCGGCAGGCGCGCCCCGTTGTTGTTGGCCTCGGCGAAGCAGATGCCCAGGTCCTTGCGCATCCAATCCACGGCGAAGCCGAAGTCGAACTCGCCCTGGCACATCGTCGTGGCCCGGTTGTCCATCTGCCAGGACTGGGCCGCGCCCTTGGAGATCACACCGATCACCTTCTCCATGTCCAGACCCGCCTTCTTGCCGAAGTTCATGGCCTCGGAGAGACCCTGGACCAGCCCGGCGATGCAGAGCTGGTTGACCATCTTGGTGAGCTGCCCAGCGCCCGCGGGACCCATCAGGGTGCAAGCCTTGGCGTAGCAGTCGATGACCGGCTTGGCGCTGTCGAAGGGCCCCTGTTCGCCCCCGCACATGACGGTCAAGGCTCCATTTTCCGCCCCCGCCTGGCCGCCCGAGACCGGCCCGTCGACGAAACCGACGCCCTTGTCCTTGGCGGCGGCGGCGGCGACCTCGCGCGCCACGTCGGCCGAGGCGGTGGTGTGGTCCACCAGGATCCGGCCGCTGCCGAGCCCGGCCAGCGCGCCGTCGTCGCCGAAAGTCACCGCGCGCACGTCGTCGTCGTTGCCCACCATGGTGAAGGCGATCTCCGCGCCCTCGGCCGCCGCGCGCGGCGTGGCCGCCGATTGGCCGCCGTACTCGGCCACCCACTTCCCGGCCTTGGCGGCGGTTCGGTTGTAGACGGTCACCTCGTGCCCGCCGTTCTTGAGGTGTCCGGCCATGGGATAGCCCATGACCCCCAGGCCGATGAAGGCGACTTTGCTCATTGTCCGACTGCCTTTCCTGTCGCGGATTCTGGTTAGCGCGGGATGCCGGAGCCGCTTTGCCCTCCGGCGGCGCGATTGGGCGAGAGGATTCCGCATCGACCCGCCGCGCGTCAAGGTGCGTGCGCGTGACCCCTGGCCCCACAGAGCGCCTGCAACTGGCTCTGTTCTGGCCCCAAAGAGGCTATAATATTCCTGACAACCGAGAACACCGGCTTGCGCGCCCGGGAGGCGGTGGCGCGAGCGGCCGGTTATGTCTACACAAAATCAGCTAGGGAGGGCCGCGGACATGACCCGCATGACACCCAGTGAAGCTTTCGTCGAGACCCTGGCGAGCCACGGGGTCACCGACATCTTCGGTATCGTGGGCTCGGCCTACATGGACGCGCTGGACATCTTTCCGGCCGCCGGCATCCGCTTCATCCCCACGGTTCACGAGCAGGGCGCCACGCACATGGCGGACGGCTACTCGCGCGTCAGCGGGCGCACCGGCGTCTGCATCGGCCAGAACGGACCGGGCATCACCAACTTCGTGACCGCCATCGCGGCGGCCTACTGGGCGCATTCGCCGGTCGTGGCGATCACGCCGGAGACCGGCTCGACCACCATGGGCCTGGGCGGCTTCCAGGAGACCGAACAGCTGCCGATTTTCTCCAAGATCACCAAATACCAGGGCCACGTCAGCGGCCCCGGGCGCATGGCCGAGATCACCGCCCGCTGCTTCGACATGGCCCAGAGCGAGCGCGGGCCGACCCAGCTCAACATCCCGCGCGA
>JAZGBC010000025.1:0-6654 GCA_036444495.1 Kiloniellales bacterium | reverse complement strand
CCGCGCCACGCGCTCCTGGCCGAAAACCTTGGGAAGCCGTCTCTATGAGTCATTATCAGCGAGACTTGGTATTAGGCCTTGCCCTGATAGATCTTGATGATGGTATCCAGCATCTTCAGCGCCTCATCGCGCGGGCGCAGGGGCCCCCGGACAGGGGTATTGCCCGTTCCCCGGCTTATACCAAGGAGCGCTGATAATGACTCATAGAGACGGTTTCCCAAGGTTTTCGGCCCGGAGCGCGTGGAGCGGCGATGTGGGGCATCGGAAGCCACGGGCGACGCCGTCCGAAAGCCTTGGGAAGCCGCCGTTCCGGTCGCGTGGGCGAACCGCCGGAGGGCGTCGGAAAGCCATGCCGATGTCCCGCATCGCCTGCGGCTCCCCTCCTACCCGGCGGATCGCCCACGCGATCTCTAAGGGTCATTATCAACGAGATTTGGTATAAGGCAGGGTCATGACCGAGCGGCTGGTCTGCCGGGTCGTCGTCACCGACAACATCGTCTGCACCCTGGACAAGGTTCCTTATGCGCCGGAGATGCAGGTCTCGGACGACGAGCTGGAAGTCAGCACCCGGCTCTCGCAGAACAACCTGCGAAACGGACGCCTCGACGGGACCTATTACTTCGAGGATCCGGGACGGGCCAGGCAGTTCGCGATCCTCTGCCTGGATTTCGCGAAACGCCTGATCGACCGCACGATCGACCGGCTCGAGGCCGCCGACTTTCCCGGCGAGCTGCCCTGCGGCAACCCGCGCCATCGTCACGATTGACGGTGATGCCGGATCTATTCGAACTGATTCGGGGTCACTTGGCGGGCTCGCCGGCCCGCGCGCCATCCGTCTCCTTGCCGGTCAGGCAGACCGGACAGACGCAGCTGCTCATCCCGGTGCGGATGATGAATTCCTCGTAGTCGAATTTGCGTTCCACATTCAGGCACCAGCAGTCGGGCGGGCCCGTGCAGTTGAACGTCCGTTCGCAGTTCGGGCAGGCCGGCACTGTTTTCCACCTCGCAGGTTTTAGATTAGAGCCGCGAATCCTCGCGAGGCGCAGTTTATACCAAATCTCGCTGATAATGACCCATAGAGATCGCGCGGGCGATCCGCCGGGTAGGAGGGAAGCCGCAGGCGATGCGGGACATCGTCAAGGCTTTCCGACGCCCTCCGGCGGTTGGCCCGTGCGACCGGGACGGCGGCTTCCCAAGGCTTTCGGACGGCGTCGCGCATGGCTTCCGATGCCCCACATCGCTGCGCCACGCGCTCCTGGCCGAAAACCTTGGGAAACCGTCTCTATGGGTCATTATCAGCGAGACTTGGTATGAGCATAGTCATGCCGTTACGAGCCTTGCATCCTTGAGGTCCCGGTATGTTACACCCGGCGGGCAGGAGACAGAGGTATGAAAAGATGAGCGATGAGCGATAGAGATAATGCACTCGTTTTGACCGGTGGCGGTCTCACGCCGGCCGCCGTGACGGCGGTGGCGCGCCGTGGCCGCAAGGTGGAGATCGACCCGGGCGCGCTTGCGCGCATGGCCGAGGCCCGCGCCGTGGTGGAACGGCATCTCGATGAGGGCCAACCGGTCTATGGCCTCAGCACCGGATTGGGCGCGAACGTGACCCACGCGCTGCCCCGCGAGGCGCTGGAGGAGTTCTCGCGCCTGACCCTGCGTGGGCGCAGCAACTCCGTCGGTCCGCCGCTGCCCGCCGAGGCCGTGCGCGCGACCATGACGGTGCGCTTGAACAACCTGCTGACCGGCGCTTCGGGCGCCTCCCCGGCCATAGCGGAGAATTTCGCGGACCTGCTCAATGCGGGGCTTCACCCCGTCATGCCCTCGATCGGCTCCATCGGGGCGAGCGATCTATGCTTGATGGCGCATCTGGGGCTCGCGCTCATCGGTGAGGGGGAAATTGACGCCGATGGCGAGAAGCTGCCGGCGCAGGAGGCCCTGGCTCGGGCTGGCCTCAAGCCTGCCGAGTTGGGCCCCAAGGACGGGCTGGTGATCTGTAACAGCTCGAGCGTGTCGGTTGGCCTGGGTGCGCTCGCACTTCACGACGCCAATGATGCCTATGATCTCGCCAATATCGCCGCGGCCCTGAGCCTGGAAGGCTTCCGTGGCAATCTCACGCCATTCGATCCGCGCGTGGCGCCGGTCCGGCCCCAGCCGGGACAGGCAGAGGCCGCGGGCGACCTGCTTGGCCTGTTCGCCGGCGGCTCACTCCTGGAACCGGGCGCGGCCCGGCGCCTGCAAGACCCCATCAGCCTGCGCTGCACGGCCCAGGTACACGGGGCCCTCAAGGCGTGTCTCGACTTCGCCGGCCCGGCGCTGGATGCCGACCTCAACGGGGAATCCACCAATCCGGTCGTGCTCTTAGGTGACGGGGAGATTCTGTCCACCGGCAACTTTCACGCGCCCTTGCTGGCGATCGCGCTGGATACGCTGGCCCGCGCCCTGACCCAAGTGGCCATCCTTTCGGCCAGCCGCACGGCTCGGCTCCTGATGGCGCAACTCAGCGGCTTGCCCGCCTATCTCTCGCCCCGCGGGCCCGGCCGCTCGGGATTCGCCCCGCTGCTCAAGACCGCCGAGGCCCTCATGGCCGAGATCGAACACGTCGCCACGCCGGTACGCGGCGGCCTGTGCCTGGCCATTGGCGGGGTTGAAGACCATATGACCCACGCTCCGCAGGCCGCGCAAAAACTGACGGAGCTCCTATGGCGGTTCCGTTTGGTGATCGCCATCGAACTCCTGGTGGCCGCCCAGGCCGTCGATTTGCGCGGGATCGACCGCCTGGGCCGGGGCACGGCTCGCGCACAAGCCGCCGTACGCGACATCGTGCCGCCGCTGGATGACGACCGGCCGCTGGGGGCCGACGTGGAGCGCATCGCGGCGGAACTGCTCGCCACGGGCAGGTTACTGGAGATCGTCCACAAGACTTCATAGGAACGGCTGCTCTCGTGGTTAACGCCAGGTTAACCACGTTGCATGATCTTCCATCCTTCGAGGCCAGATCGGCGCAAAATTCGCTGATCCGGTGGAGCCACACCCGAAGGCAGGCGAATCGCATATATTGAAGCGACACACTGTACCAGAGGCTGTATGTTGTTGATTCCTTTGGTTGCTTTGACCTTGAACCGAGTTTGGCCGGTGTCGGGGCCGGTTGTCTTATTCCCGGATCGCGGATGCTGATTCCACGCGGCATAATAAAGCTGGTCGCAGCCACGGGGGCGCTCGCGGCGCTTCTCGGCATGACTGGACCGTCCGCCGCCCAGCAGATCCCGGGCACGGAGGAGCGGATTCCGGGCACGGTGGTGCCCGGGCGCCCGGAAACCCCGGTGGCGCCCCTGCCCAAGAAACCCGTCGAGCTCGAGTGGACCGTGATCCTGCCCGGCGGAACGGACGTGCCGGCCAGCCTGGCCCAAGAGAAGATCGATTTCGCCGACCTCAAGCTGACAGGGGTCACGGTCTACGGCTTGGAGGAGCTGGCGGGGCTCTTCGCCGAGTACCGCGGCCAGGAGATTACCTTCGGCCAGCTCTATGGATTCGCACGCGCCATTCAGGCGCGCTACCAGGGCGACGGCTATCTTCTGAGTTTCGCCTATGTGCCGCCCCAGCGCGTGAAGGACGGCGTCTACACCATCGCCGTGGTCGAGGGCTTCGTCGACCGCATCCTGGTCGAGGACGTCGAGGGCCGGCTGAAGGGCACGCTGGAGCGCCAGTTGGCGCCCGTCACCCAGGAGCGGCCGCTCAGGGCCCCGACCCTGGAGCGCTACATGCTCCTCGCCAACGACCTGGCGGGTATCACCGCGGCGGGCGTGCTGCAGCCGGCCGAGCAGGCGCCGGGCGCTTCGGATCTGGTGATCAAGGTGACCCATGTTCCGGTCAACGCCGGAATCTCCTTCGACAATCGCGGCTCCAAATTCGAGGGGCCGCTGCGCCTTGCAGCCGACGCCCGGGTGAACTCGCTTCTCGGCCTGGGCGAGCGGTTCTTTGCCAGCGCCTCGACCACGCCGGCACAGCCCAAGGAGCTGAAGGCTATCGATCTGGGGTTCCTGCAGCCGCTCGGGGACGAGGGGATCCGGGTCAGCGGGCGGGCCGGCTATACCCGTTCCGAGCCCGGCTTTACCCTGAGCGAGTTCGACATCTTGACCACGGGCATCACGGCCGATTTCGACGTCAGCTACCCCTTGCTTCGCTCGCGCGCCCGGAATTTGACGCTTACGGCCGGGTTCTCCTTCAGTAACACCGACGTCAACCTGCTCGACGCCGACTTTACCGAAGACCGCATCCGCACCCTCAGGGGCATGGCGACCTACAGCGACACGACCCTGCTGAATGGAATAACGGGAACCAGGATCCAGATCACGCAGGGGCTGCCGATCCTGAACGCCAGCGATTCGGACAGGGACGACATGTCCCGCTCCGACGCGGTCCAGGCCTTCACCAAGCTGGATTTCTCGCTGGCCCGGGCCCAGCCGCTCTTCGCCGGCTTCACCCTGACGGGCTCCGCCACGGGCCAGTATTCCTTCGATCCCCTGCCCGCCTCCGAGGAGTTCGCGGCCGGCGGGCCACGCTTCGGCCGGGGCTACGACCTGGCCGAGGTCACGGGCGAGCACGGCCTGGCGGCGGCGCTGGAGCTGAGCTACGACCTGCGTCCCGATACGCCCTGGGTCGAACTGATCAGGCCCTACGTCTTCTATGACATCGGCAAGGCCTGGGACAAGGACACCAGCGATTCAGAAGGCTTGGCGGAATCACTGGCCTCGGCCGGGTTGGGCATCCAAGTCACCCTGCCCTACCGCATCGCCCTCGGCCTGGAATATGCCCGGCCATTGACCCGGGCCTCGCTCAGCGATTCCGACAAGGACGGGCGGGTCTTCTTTACCCTTACCGCCGGCTTCTGAAGCCGGCTAGAGCCGAAAACCTTCCGAAATATTAACCACTTGCGCTCTAGGCTGGCCTGACCCGGAGGCACGTTCGCCTGCCTGCGCCGAGCGGCGCCGTCATCGCCCTGGAAGTGCCCAATTAGCCATGACACGCCTCGCCCAACCGCGCCCGTTCCGCCACCGGCTCACCGCTACCACCCTGCTCTGCCGCCTGGGCCGGTCTCTGCCCGCGGCGGTGCTTGCCGTGGGGCTGGCGTTATCGGCGCCCCCGGCTGCGAATGCCAACCCCAGCGGCGCGACGGTCAAGGCCGGCTCGGTCACGCTGACAGAGGATGGAAACCGCCTGGATATCCATCAGGGCACGGACAAGGCGATCGTCGACTGGCGGCGCTTTTCCATCGATTCCGGCGAGATCACCCAGTTTCACCAGCCTTCCAGCAGCTCCATCACGCTCAACCGCGTGACCGGTCCCGACCCGTCATCGATCCTGGGCACGCTCTCGGCCAACGGCCAGATCGTGTTGGTCAATCCCAACGGCGTGTTCTTCGGCCCCGGCTCGCGGGTCGATGTGGCCGGGCTGGTGGCGACCACCTCCGGCATTCGCGACGAGGACTTCCTGGCCGGCATCTACGACTTCACGCAAGGCTCACCCAACCCCGGCGCCTCCGTGGTCAACGAGGGCGAGATCACCATTGCGGAGGCCGGCTACGCCGCCCTGGTGGCCCCTTGGGTGCGCAACTCCGGGACCATCTCCGCGCGCCTCGGGCGTGTGACCCTGGGCGGGGCCGAGGCCTTCACCCTCGATCTTTACGGCGACAACCTGGTGACTTTCCGCACGGGCGTACAAGCGACGCCCCTGGATCAGGACGGGCAGGCCGTCGAGTCCCTGGTGCGCAACAGCGGCCGCATCCTGGCCGACGGCGGCCGCGTGACGCTCGCCGCGGACAATGTCGGCGCCGTGGTGCAGAGCGTCATCAACATGGACGGCATCATCCAGGCCAACAGCATCGCCAAGGCGGGCGGCGAGGTGGTGATCGCCGCGGCCGGGCCGGGGATCGTCGATGTCTCCGGCAGCATCTCGGCGCAGGGCGACGATGCGGGCGAGACCGGCGGCACGGTCAAGGTGCTGGGCGAGCGCGTCGGCCTGTTCGGCGGCGCGCGGATCGACGCCTCGGGCGACGCCGGCGGCGGCGAGGTCCTGATCGGCGGCAATTTCCAGGGCAACGGACCGGAGCGCAACGCACGGCAGACCCTGATAGTGGCAGATGCTTCGATCTCCGCCGATGCCGGGAGCGAAGGTGACGGCGGCCGCATCATCGTCTGGGCCGACGAGACCACGCAATACTATGGCAGCATCTCAGCGACCGGCGGCGCGAGCGGGGGCAACGGCGGCTTCGCCGAGGTCTCGGGCAAACAGAACCTCGCCTTCTATGGCGCGGTCTATCTGAGCGCGCCACTGGGCGAGCTAGGAACCCTGCTGCTCGACCCGGACAACATCATCGTGGCGAATGCCGGTGGAGCGGCAGCCACGGATGTAGATGAATTCGCTGATCTTATTGGCACGACGCAGACTGTCGATCCCGCAACCCTGGACGGCGTGGGCGGTAACGTAACCCTGCAGGCCATCGACAACATCACCTTCACCGACGCCCCGGACCTCACCATCGCGGGCGCAACACTCACGGCAACCGCGGGTGCCGCCATCAACGTGAACAACACGATCGACACCACCAACGCGGCGATCTCCCTGACCAGTGGCACCGGCGACATCACCTTCGCG
>JAZGBC010000024.1:0-19793 GCA_036444495.1 Kiloniellales bacterium | reverse complement strand
ACCAGCAGCCGCGCCGCATCGCGCGGGCTTACCGGGTGCTGCGCGATAAACTCGCGCGGCAGCTCGAAATCGAAGTCGTCGGTCTTCATGGAACGGCCAGGGGGGTGGACGTGTGTCGCGGGATTTGGAGCGGTGATCGCTAACACGTCACGGCGTTCCGAGCCAAGCACGGAGGTTTCAAGAATCTGGAGCCGTCGCCGCGAAGAGGCGCCACTCGCCTGGCACGCCCTTGAGCTCATGCGTGCCATGCTCACGGAAATCGATTCCCGATCCCACGACGAGGTCCTTGATCGTGCTCGAGGCCAGAACCTCTCCCGCCCCGGCTAAACCGAGGATTCGGGCGGCGATGTGAACGCCGATGCCGCTGATGTCGTTGCCCTGTCGTTCGCATTCGCCGATATGGACACCCGCGCGTATCTCCAAACCGAGCGGCCGCACGCCGTTCCTGATCGCCACCGCACAGAGCAGAGCGCGGCCCGGTCCGTCAAAGGTCGCAAGGAAGCCGTCGCCGGTCGTCTTCACCTCGCGGCCCCGATAGGTGGCCAGTTGCTTACGCACCAGCGCGTGGTGCTGCTCCAGAAGCTCCCGCCATTTTCGATCGCCAAGCCGGGCCGCCAAGCCCGTGGAATCGACGATGTCGGTAAACAAGAAAGTAGCCAACACCCGATCCGGATCCGGTCGGCTGCGGGTTCCGGTCACGAACTCGTGAATCTCGTCGATCAGGGCGTCCTGATTCCCGACCCATGGGATGTGGTCGTCGCCGGGAAGCTCGACGAACTTGGCGCCTGGGATGTGATCCGCGAGATATTGTCCCTCCTTGAGCTTCACGTGTAGGTCGCCGCGCCGGTGGAGCACCAGCGTGGGCACGCGGATTGTCGGTAAGATGTCCCGCACATCGATTTGCGAATTGAGGCGGGTGAGTGTGATCGCGGCGCGTGGACTTGCGCCAAAACGCAAGTGCGCAGAAAACCATTCGCAGAAATGCGAGTCCCCGGCAGCGCTCGGCGCCAGTCGCTGCAGGTCGATTGTGTCGCCCCAGTTGCGCTCCAGGTCGTCGATCCATGCATCGCGTTCCTCGGCCGTGGAGGCCCAAGGATAGTCGGGTGACCAGAGGCGCTTGGCGAAGCAACCGAACAGTATCAGGGCGCTCACGCGTTCGGGGTAGGCCGCGGCGAACAGCATGCTCATGTTGCCGCCCTCGGATGTTCCCAAAATGGTGGCGCGCTCCGCGCCGACGGCGTCCATGACGGCGCGAAGATCATCCATGCGCTCTTCCAATGACGGAAACCCGATCTCGCGGTCGGAGAGACCCGTGCCGCGCTTGTCGAAGCGAATGAACCGCGCGAAGGAACTCATCTGCCGGAGGAACCGCGCGTAGCCGGGATCCTCCCAGGCATGCTCCAGGTGCGAGATCCAGCCGGGGACGTGTACTAGGTCCGGCGGGCCCTCGCCCGAGACCTGGTAGGCGATGCTTAGATCACCGCTTTTGGCATATCGGGTTTTCGGTCGCATGCGTTACTTTACTTGTTGGTGGCTCCGCGCGCACGTCGTGGCGCAGGCCCAGGCCGAGGCGCGGGCGGGGATCAGGCGGGACGGCGGCCTAGAAGCGGTAGCCGTAGAGGAATCCCACGCTATCCAGGCCCTCGTCCTGGTCGCAGAGGCCGAAGTTGGAGATATGCGCCGCCGTCAGCGACACGCTGTGTTGCTCGCCGACGCGGGCACCGAGGGAGAGCGATTCGCGTCCCAGCAGTTGGCAGCCCAAGGCCTTCTTGTCCTGTGATTCGATGTCGGTCTCGCCGTCGTGCACGGCGAGCGCCAGGGCCGCCTCGACGAAGAAGGGATCCAGGAACATCCAGTCCCAGGCCAGCCCGCCATAGATCTGGCTGGTGTCGCCGACGACATTGGCCGAGATGCCGATCATGGGCCGGGGCGACAGGATCAGGCGAAAGAAATCCGGCGAGACGAAAAGGATCTCCAGATTGACGTCGATGGCGTCTTCCTTGCTGCTGTTGAAGATGCCCACGTCGTGGATCATGGGTCCGATACGCAGCTCGGAGAGGAAGCCGCCCAGGCCGTCGTCCTCGGCCGGCGCGGCCGCTTGCGCCCGCGGCGGCGCGGGTACGGGCGGGGCGACGGGCATGGCCGGTCCGGCGGGTTCGGCCTGTGGGCTGGGCTCGACGATCATGGTCTCCGGCTTTTCCGGCTCGGCGCCGAAGGGGCGGCCGCCGGGCAGCCCGTCGCCCGGCGCATTGCGCGCGGCCTCGTATTCCTGCGGGCTGAAAACCCGCGTGCCGTTGCCGTCGATCACGATGATCTCGTCGGGCGAGCCGGGTGCGGCGAAATAGGGCGCCGGCGGTGGTGGCGCATAGGCCGGCGGCGGGGTGGCGTAGATTGGCGGCGGCGGTGGCGGCGGCTGAATCGACGCCTCGGGCCGCACTTTTATGGGCGGACCGGGTATGGGCGGGCCGGGCATAGGAATGCCGCCCGGCTCCGGCGCGGCGGCGTTGCCCCCGGCGAGGGCGGGCGCGCTCGGGAGCCAGGCGCCCATATGCAGAGCCGCGATCGCCAGAAGCGCGGCGAAGACCGCGCGCAACGGCGGCGGCTTGGATGCGGTCTGAACGAGGTCCCCCATCGCGCAATCCCCTGAACCGTCCCATCCAAGCACCGGTCAGGCGGTTGTTTCAACTTCTTATATTTGGGGGCCGAGTCACGTCGCCGTGCCGGCAAGCGTATGGAGAGTCAGTTCGTCTGGCCTGCCTCGGGCAGGCGCTTGCCGCCGCGCCAGTCCCAGGGCGCGACGAAGTCGCCTTTCCACAGGCCGCGTCCCGCGTCCCGCGCGCGCTCCTCGTAGACGATGTAGCGCTCGGAGGCGGTGCGCTCCGCCAGGGCCCAGCCGGTGTAGGCCATGCCCTCGGAGAGATCGTAGCCGGCGGCGGTGCAGCGCCCCGGCGCCCCGTCCGGCGAGATGTCCTTGGTGCCGAGCGGCACGACCTTGCAGGTCACCGGCGTTCCCGCCGTCAGGTCCAGAAGCGCGGTGCGCGCCACCATGCCGCAGTCGTACAGGTTCTCCCTGATCCGGCAGGTCTGGCCCATCTCCGGCGCGTCGATGCCGAAAAGCCGGATGGCCTGGCCTTCGATCTCGATAGTGTCGCCGTCGATTACCTTGGGCATGCCTTCCACCTGGGCTGCGGCCGGCTGTGCCAGGCCGAACGCCAGGAATGCACAGGATAGGACCAGCGCCCATCCGCGCATGACTTGACGCTTCTTCGCACCCATGTCTCATACCACCGGCTGCGCCACCGCATAATGGTGGCCCGAATGCGTATTATTTTAGCCCTTAGACCCGATTCGGTGGAATCACTTTCACGTGGGCGCGGGCCGAAAAATAGGAGGTTTCATGCGGTTTTGGATTTGCGCGGCGGCGGTTAACGGGTTTCTCGCCGTGGCCATGGGGGCCTTGGCGGCCCACGGCCTGCGGGATCGCCTGCCCGCCGATTCCCTGGACTGGATCGAGACCGGCGCGCGCCTGGGCCTGGGGCACGGCTTGGCGCTGCTCGCCGTGGCCCTGCTCGCGGACCGGGCGGCGGGGCCCGCCCGGGCGCTCGAAGTGGCCGGCTGGGGGTTCCTGCTGGGCACGGCGCTGTTCTCGGGCGTACTCTATGTCATGGGGCTGAGCGGCTGGCGCGCACTCGGGGCCGTCGTGCCCCTGGGCGGCGTGGCCTTCCTGATTGGCTGGGGGGCGCTGTTCGCCTACGGGATAGGCCTGCGCGGGGAGTCGGCGGCGACGCGATCCAACTGATGCCCGTCCAGGCGTTCGACACAGTAAAGATCGTGCAGGGTCTCGAGGATGCGCCGCACCTCGGGCCCGGAGACGGAGTAATAGACCGTCTGTGCCGAGCGGCGCGTGCGGACCAGGCCGTCGCGGCGCAACTTGGCCAGATGCTGAGACAAGGCCGACTGGCTCAGACCGACGAGGCGGCAGAGATCGCCCACGGAATGTTCGCCATCGGAAATGTGGCACAGAATGACCAGACGGCGCTCGTTGCACATGGCCTTGAGCAGAACGCTGGCGCGCCGGGTCGAGCGCTGTATTTGATCGTAGCGCATGGTTATCATAGTGGTGCCCCGGCGCGGCGCTCGTCAAGCCCGGGATTGGCTGTTTTCCGCCGCTGTCCAGGTTGCTAAAGTGAGGTCGCCGAGCGCAGGAGGTCTATCGACGGACAGCGGGATCGCACGCGATGAGTCTGAACATCCTCGACGCCAAAGGGCTGACATGCCCGCTGCCGATCCTGCGCACGCGCAAGGCGCTCAAGAAAATGGCGCCCGGCGCGCTGCTCGAAGTGCAGGCGACCGATCCCGGCTCCATGATCGATTTCAAGTCCTATTGCGCGAAAACCGGCGACGAGCTTGTCGAGGCGCGCGAAGAGGACGGCGTTTTTATCTTCAGAATTCGCAAAAAGGTTTGAAAGGAATCGCGATCGGCTCGGCTCACTCGCCGGGGGCGGGTTCCGGCCGGCTCCCGGGACTGGTCAGCCGCGGCGGGCTTCCGCCGCTGGTCAGGGAAGGCAGGGTGTCGCCTTCCTCGAGCAGATTGTTGCGCCGGCGCCGCTCGAGGGGTCCGACCATCATGGTCATCATGGGCGGAATGAGCAGCAGCGTGAGCACGGCCGAGAGCGCAAGCCCGCCGACCACCACCGAGCCCAGGCCGCGATAGAGTTCCGAGCCCGCGCCGGGGAACAGCACCAGCGGCAGCATTCCGACCACGCTGGTCAGCGTCGACATGAAGATCGGCCGGATGCGGTTGTGCGTCGCCTCCAGGATGGCATCCATCGCGGCCATGCCCTCCTCGCGCACGTGGTGCAGGGTCTGATGCACCAGCAGGATGGCGTTGTTCACCACGATGCCGATCAGGATCACGAAGCCCAGCATGGTCAGCATGTCGAGCGGCTGGAAGTGAAAGCGGTTCAACGCCACGAGCCCGGCAACGCCGCCCGCGGCGGCCACGGGCACGGAAAGCAGGATGATGAGCGGATAGAAGAAGCTCTCGAACAGCACCGCCATGACCAGGAAGACAATTGCGACCGCGATCATCAGTTGCCATTTCATGGCGTCCCAGGTCTGGGCCAGCTTGTCGGCGGTGCCGGAAAGCCCGAGCTTGACCCCCGGCGGCAGGCCCTCGGCCAGGAGCGGTTTCATCACCTCGTCGCGAATCTTGTCGAGCGCGGCCTCGAGCGGCACGCCGGGCGCCGGGCGAATCTCCAGCGTCACCGTGCGGAACCGCTCGCGGTGGCGAATCTCGGTGGGCCCGGAGGTGAGCACCACCTCCGCCAGAGAGGAGGTGGGCAGGATCAGACCGGAGGAGGTGACCACCGGCAGGTTGCCGATGCCCTGGGTCTCCATCACGTTCCGGTCCGGTCCGCGCAGGGTCAGGTCCAGACGCTGGCTGCCCACGGTGACCTCGGCGACGCGCAGCCCGTCGTTGAAGGCGTCCAGCGTCTCGCCCAACTCGCGCGCGGTGACGCCGTTGTCCGCCAGGCGCAGCCGGTTGGGAATGACCCGCACCTCCGGCGCGCCCAGCTCGAGCCCCGGGTTGGGGCGGAGCTGGTTACCGGCGCTAAGGGGAAAGGCCTTGAGCACCTTGCCCGCCGCGCGGACCGCCACCTCGAGGATTTCCTCCAGATCATCGCCCGAGATGTCCAATTCGAGCTTACGCCCGCCGCCATGGCCACGGCCGAAGATGGAGGGCTGAGAGATGAAGCCGAAGGTGCCGGGCTCGCGGAACACCGGCTCGCGCAGGATGGGGATCAGCTCGCCCGCGCGCTGAGGGTCTACGGAGGACGCCCCCAGGAAAGTACGCCCCCGGGTGGCGACGAAAAAGAAGCGCCGGATCTTCGGTGGCTCCCCGGGCGCCGACTCGGGCCCCGAGACACTGGCGAAATGCGGCCGGATCGCGGTTTCGATCTCCTCGGCGATCTCGGTCATGGTCGCCAGGTTGTAGCCGGGCGGCGGGATGATGACTCCGAAGACGAGGTTGCGGTTGCCCTCGGGCAGGTATTCCAGCTTGGGCAGGTACATCCAGGCCCCCACCCCCGCGGCCGTCGTCACCACGGCCACCACGGCCAAGGCGAGCACCCGGTTTCGCACCACGGCCCTGACGAAGCCCATGACCACGGCCACGAAGGCGCGCGCAAAGTGGTCGATTCCGGGCAGCGGCAGGCGATACACGCCCCCCGAGGGGTCCGCCCCGCGCCGTTTGCTGGCGAAGATGCGCTTGGACAAGGCCGGGATCACGGTGATGGAGACGATCAGCGAGAGCAGCACGGAGACCGAGATGGCCACTGCGATATCCCGGAATAGCTGCCCGACCTCCAGCTCCATCACCAGGATCGGGATGAACACCATGACCGTGGTGAGCGCCGAGACCAGCACCGCGCCCCAGACCTGGCGAGTGCCCAGATAGGCGGCCAGCTTTGCGGGCCTGCCGGCTTCTCGGTGCCGGTAGATGTTCTCCAGCACCACGATGGCCGCATCCACCACCATGCCGACCGCAAAGGCCAGGCCGGCCAGCGAGATCACGTTGATCGAGCGGCCGAGCGCGGCCATGGCGACGAAGGCGCCCACGACCGAGACCGGAATGGCGATGGAGATGATCAGCGTGGCCCGCATCGAGCGCAGGAAGAGCAAAAGGATAATGACCGCCATGCTGCCGCCGACCCAGACGTTCTGGCGCACCAGGTTGATGGCCGAATTTATGTACACCGTCTCGTCGTAGACCTGGCGCAGGATAAGGCCGTTGCGCGCCATGGCGGATCGGTTGAGCTCCTCAACCGCCGCGTCGATGCCGGCCATGACCTCGATCACGTTGGCCCCGGTCTCGCGCTGGGCGTTGAAGGCGAGGGAGGGCACGCCGAGCAGCCGGATGGCGGCCGTGGGGTCCTTGTAGCCGAAGGACACATCGGCCACGTCGCCCATGGTGACCCGGGCCAGACGCCCGCTGCGCTTGTCCTCGTAGGAGCGCAGGACCACGGCGCGGATGGTATCGAGGGTGTTGAGCTCGCCCTCGAGGCGCGTCACGTAGCGGCGCTTGCCCTCCTCCACGTCGCCCGCCGTCACGGAGGCGTTGGCGCCGCGCAGCGCCTGGACGACGGCGCTTACCGTGAGCCTGTAGCGGGCGAGCAGTTGGGGCTCGACCGTGATCTGGATCTCCCGCTCGCTGCCGCCGTAGATCGCGACGCGGCTGATGCCCGGCACGCGCTCGATACGGTCCTTGACCACGTCCTCGATGAAATCGCCGTACTCGTGGATCGGCCGCGTGTTGCCCTCGACCCGGTTGATGATGAACCAGGCGATCGGCTTGTCATCGCTGCCTGCGGTATCGAACGTGGGCTCGCTGGCTTCATCCGGATAGCCGTTGACCCGGTCGAGGCGGTTGGCGACCAGGAGCAGGGCCCGGTCCATGTTGCCGCCGACGCCAAATTCCAGGGTCAGGCGGCTGCGGCCCTGCTGGGCGCGCCCGGTGATCGAGGTCAGGCCCTCGAGGCCCGCCATCTCCTCTTCCTGGCGGTTGAGGATTTCGCGCTCGATCTCGGCGGGGGCCGCGCCCGGCCAAATCGTGGTGATCGTGATGACCGGGCGGTTGACGTCGGGGGAGAGCTGGATCGGGATGGTCTGCAGCGCCACCAGACCGAACATCACCACCATGAGCACGGCGGCGATCACCGCGGTGGGCCGATTGATGGCGAGCTTGATGAGGTCCATCAGGAGGCTCCGATGATCCGCACCTTGTCGCCCGGCTTCAGGCGTTCGTTGCCGCGCACGACCACCTTGTCGCCGTCCTTGAGGCCGTCCAAAACCTCGAAGCGGCTGCCCACGGCGGCGCCGAGGCGAACCGGGCGGGGCAGGGCGTCCTCGCCCTGGACCACGTAGACCATGTCCTGTCCGCGGCGTTTGACGATGGCGTCCTTGTGCACGGTGAGCACGTCGCGCCCCGTGCCGATGGGAATCTCCAGTGTGACGCTCTGATCGTGGGCGAGCGGGCGCGTCGTCTCGCCGAAATTGGGAACGAAGCGCACGGTGCGGGTCCGGGTCAGCGGGTTCTCCGAGGGAATCACCGCGCGGACCACGGCGCTGTGCCGGCTACGGTCGTCGAGCGTGACCTGAAGCTCGGTCCCGGGCGTCAGGACGGTCAGATGCTGGAACGGCACGTCGGCTTCGATCTCCAACGATTGGTCGGCGATCACGCGGATCACCGCCTGGCCGACCTGGACGTAGGCCCCGGCCTCGGTCAGACGCTCGGTCACCACACCGGCGTAAGAAGCGCGGACCTCGGCGTTGTAGAGATTGATCTCGGTAAGCTGCAGGTCCGCCTTGGCGCCGGCGATGGCGGATTCGGCCTCGCGCACCTCGGCCTTGGCGATGGCGACCTTCTGGCGCGAGTCCTCGAAGCGCGCCTGGCTGAAGGCGGCCGATTTCTTGAGCCTCTCAAGGCGCTTGAATGCCTGGCGCGCGAGCGCGAGCTCCGCCTTCTTGACCGAAAGTTTTGCACGCGTCTCGTTCAGCTTGCCGGCGAAAAGGTCGCGCCGGGCCTGAAGCGCGGTGGCGTTGAGCCGGGCGATCACCTGGCCCGCCTCGACCCGGTCGCCGACCTCCACTTCGAAGGACTCGACCGGCCCGTTGATGCGCGCCGCGATCTCGCCGCGCATTTGCGCGACCAGGCGCCCGATCACCGGCACGGTCTGGGACAGGGGCACGCGCTTGACCGTGTCCACGCGCACCAGCATGGCGTTCTGGGCCATGGCCGGCGGCACGGTGAAGGAGGCCGCGGCCAGCCCGGGCACGGCCAGGGCAAGCGACAAAAAGAGCACGCGCACGATCACCAAGGCCTCCTGTGACCCGCGGGACGATCGAGGTAAACTACTGAGTGTACTTCGACCCCAGATTTGGTGGTTTTCAGCCAATAAGTCAATGCCCTAATAGGCTACGCCCGTCCCTCTGACAGCAAGCCAAGATTGTCTTAACAAAGGGTTTTTACGCTGCTTTCGGCCCCGGTATCCCTACCCGGAGCCGAATCCCTATGGCCATCCCGGCCCCTGGCGTCTGATACTGGTTGCCGGCGCGGCGAGGAGGCGGCCCATGACCACCCTGATCTACAGCCATCCGGCCTGTCTCGGGCACGATCCGGGCCGGATGCATCCCGAAAGCCCGGCCCGGCTGGAAGCGGTGCTGGCGGCGCTCGATGCGCCTGAATTCAGGGGGCTGGAGCGGCGCGAGGCGCCGGAGGCGACGCGCGAGCAGCTTACCCGCGTCCATCCTGAGGCCCACGTCAATGCGGTCCTGGATGCGATTCCGGCCACCGGGCACAATGGGCTGGATCCGGACACCATAGTCTCCCCTGGTTCGGGCGAGGCGGCCAAGCGGGCCGCCGGGGCCGTCTGCGCGGCCGTGGACGCGGTGATGGCCGGCGAGGCCGAGAACGCTTTCTGTGCCGTGCGCCCGCCCGGCCACCACGCCGAGCCGGACCGCGCCATGGGCTTTTGCCTGTTCAACAGCGTCGCCGTGGGGGCTTTTCAAGCGCGCGGGGCGCATGGCCTGAGGCGCGTGGCGGTCATCGATTTCGACGTGCACCACGGCAACGGCACCCAGGCGGCCTTCTGGGACGATGGCGATCTCTTCTACGCCTCGACCCATCAGATGCCGTTCTATCCCGGCACCGGCAGTTCCGAGGAGCGTGGGGTGAGCGGCAACATCGTCAACGTACCGCTGCAGTCCATGGCCGGATCGCTGGAGTTCCGCCACGGCATGCGCGAGACGATCCTGCCCGCGCTGATCCGCTTCGAGCCGGACTTCGTGCTGATCTCGGCCGGCTTCGACGCCCACGCGGAGGACCCACTGGCCGGTTTGCGCCTGGAGGAGGAGGACTACGCCTGGGCCACCAGCGAGCTTTTGGCCGTGGCGCGTGATTTCTGTGGCGGCCGGCTGGTCTCGACACTGGAGGGCGGCTACAACCTCGATGCCTTGGCTAGGTCGGTGGCGGCTCATGTGGGCGCGCTCATGGCGGTCTAATACCAAATCTCTGGTGGTTGTGGCGGCCGCGCCGGCCCCGTAAAATTACCCGCGAGTCGTAGGATAGGACATGGCGAAGACGAAAAATCTCCAGGATGTCGGGAAGATGAGCTTCGAGGAGGCGCTCGAGGAGCTCAAGGAGATCGTCTCGCGGCTGGAATCGGGGGAGGGCAAGCTGGACGAGGCCATCGAAGCCTACGCGCGCGGTGACAAGCTCAAGCGCCACTGCGAGGCGAAATTGCGCGAGGCGCAGGAAAGAATCGAAAAAATCAGCCTGGGGCCCGATGGGGACATCACAAGCGAATCTTTTGAGGCCGAGTGACACGAGCGGATCGGACCGTCTGACCGACGCGCTGGCGCGCGGCGGCGAGGCCGTTACCAGGCGCCTGGACGAGGTCCTGGCCCCGGCTGCGGGTTCGCGCGGCCGCGTGATCGAGGCCATGCGCCATAGCGCGCTGTCCGGCGGCAAGCGGCTACGCCCCTTCCTGGTGATGGAATCCGCCAGGCTCTTCGACGTGGAGCCGGAGAATGCGCTGCAATGCGCCGTGGCGGTGGAGATGATCCATTGCTACAGCCTGATCCACGACGACCTGCCCGCCATGGACGACAGCGACCTGCGCCGCGGCCGGCCGACGCTGCACAAGGCCTTCGACGAGGCCACGGCGATCCTGGCGGGTGATGGGCTGCTGACGGAGGCCTTCGGTCTGCTGGGGGATACGCGCTGCCACGAGGAGCCGGCGGTGCGCGCCGAGCTTGTTGCCGGGCTGGCTGCGGCCGCGGGTGTGGCCGGGATGGTTGGCGGGCAAATGATCGACATCGCGCCCGAGCGCGCGGACCTGGATCTGGAGGGGATCACCAATCTGCAGGGGCTCAAGACCGGTGCCCTGATCACATTTTCGTGCGAAGCGGGGGCGATTCTGGGCCGCGCCGGGCCGCAGGCACGCCAGATGCTGGTGGATTACGCGCGTGACCTGGGCCTCGCCTTCCAGATCGTCGACGATCTGCTGGATTCGCAGTCCACGCCCGAAGAGCTGGGCAAACCCACCGGCCAGGACCAGGCCGCCGGCAAGGCGACCTTCGTCGGCCTGCTCGGCCCCGAGGGCGCCAGGGCCAAGGCAGAGGCTCTGGTAAAACAAGCATGTGTACGACTTGAAATCTTCGCGGAAAAAGCAGACCTTCTCAGGGCGACAGCCAGATTCGTGCTCGACCGGCGTTCCTGAGACCCGCGCGGGGTTCAGGGGGCGGGCAGTCTGCGAGCAGTTGATGGGATCTTTTCCACACTAAGGGGTGGCACGTGAGCGAAATCGGACACAACAGACAGACACCGCTATTGGACAACATCAACTACCCGGCGGACCTGCGGGCGCTCGAGGAGAAGCAGTTGCCCCAGGTGGCCGACGAATTGCGCAGCGAGGTGGTCAACGCGGTCTCGGAAACCGGCGGACATCTGGGCGCCGGACTGGGCGTGGTCGAGCTGACGGTCGCCATCCACTATGTCTTCAATACCCCGGCCGACCGGCTGATCTGGGACGTGGGCCACCAATGCTATCCCCACAAGGTGATTACCGGCCGGCGCGACCGCATCCGCACGCTGCGCCAGGGCGGCGGGCTGTCCGGCTTCACCAACCGCGTGGAGAGCGAATACGATCCCTTCGGCGCGGCGCACGCCGCTACGTCTATCTCGGCCGGCCTGGGATTCGCCGTGGGGCGCGACTTGGCCGAGGGCGACAACAATGTGATCTGCGTCATCGGCGACGGCGCCATGACCGCGGGCATGGCTTATGAGGCCATGAACAACGCGGGCGCCATGAACAGCCGCCTGACCGTGATCCTGAACGACAACGACATGTCCATCGCTCCGCCGGTGGGCGCGCTCAGCGCGCATCTCTCGCGGCTCATATCCTCCAAGCCCTATCAATCCATGCGCCACATCGGCAAGGAAGTAGCCAAGCGCTTCCCGCGCCCGTTGGAGAAGGCGGTCTCGCGCGCCGAGGAGTACGCGCGCGGCATGCTGACGGGCGGCACGCTGTTCGAGGAGCTGGGGCTCTTCTACGTCGGCCCAATCGACGGCCACAACCTGGATCACCTCTTGCGCGTGCTGAAGAACGTGCGTGACGCCGATTACGAGGGCCCGGTGCTCGTCCACGTGGTGACGCAGAAAGGCAAGGGTTACGAGCCGGCGGAGAAATCCTCGGACAAGTATCACGGCGTGGGCAAGTTCGACGTGGTGACCGGCAAGCAGTCCAAGCCCACGCCCAAAGCGCCGGCCTACCAGGCCGTCTTCGCCGAGGCGCTCATCGCCGAGGCCGAGCTGGACGACAAGATCGTCGCCATCACCGCGGCCATGCCGTCGGGCACCAGCCTGAACAAGTTTGCCGACAGGTTCCCGGATCGTTGCTTCGATGTGGGCATCGCCGAGCAGCACGGAGTGACCTTCGCCGCGGGCATGGCGTGTGAAGGGCTGAAGCCCTTCGCCGCGATTTACTCTACCTTCCTGCAGCGCGCCTACGACCAGGTGGTGCACGATGTGGCGATCCAGAGCCTGCCGGTGCGCTTCGCCATCGACCGGGCCGGGATGGTGGGCGAGGACGGCGTGACCCATCAGGGCAGCTACGATATCACCTACCTGGGCTGCCTGCCGGGCTTCGTGCTCATGGCGGCGGCCGACGAGGTCGAGCTCATGCACATGGTGGCCACCGCCGCCCAGATCGACGACCGGCCCAGCGTTTTCCGCTATCCGCGGGGCGAAGCGACGGGGTTGACGCTGCCCGCGCGCGGCACGCCGCTGGAGTTGGGCAAGGGGCGCATCCTGCGCGAAGGCAGCAAGGTGGCGATCCTGTCCTACGGCACGCGTCTCGGGGATGCGCTCATCGCGGCCGACGAATTGGCCGCGCGCGGCCTGTCCACCACGGTGGCCGATGCGCGCTTCGCCAAGCCGCTGGACGAGGACCTGGTGCGCCGTCTCGCGATCGAGCACGAGGTCCTGATCACGGTGGAGGAGGGCGCGATCGGCGGCTTCGCCACCTATGTCCTGCAGTACCTGGCGCGCGCCGGGCTGCTCGATAACGGCCTCAAGATACGGCCGCTCACCCTGCCGGATTATTTCATCGATCACGACAAGCCGCTCGTCCAGGTGGCCAAGGCGGGGCTCGATCACAGGGGCATCGTTGCCGCCGCGCTCCAGGCCTTGGGCGAGGAAAAGATCGAATCCCCGGCCCGGGCCTAGGGGACCCGCCCGCCCGCCCGATGGCTGAAACGGCCGCCGCCCTCCTCTAGCCGCCGGCGGTAAACCTCTTCGTAACGAAGTGCGTCCCATAGTTGCGCTCGAAGCGGGCGCGGCGGCCTCCGCTTGCGAGACTCGTCCTGAAACGAGGATGGGCACGGGATGGAATACATTCGAGCCCACTGGCGCGGTAAACATTCTCTCGCGCGGTCCTACTGGGTAAACGGCGTTCTGCTGGGGTTCCTGGTCGGGGCCGGTATCCTTGGGCTGGATTACGTTCTGGGGAAAATGTGGCTCGGCCCGGGCGTGATCGTCGTCTGGATTCTGTTGCTGTGGAGTATCACATTCGTATTCTCGATCTGGCAGTTGGTGGGCGTCTGGCGGTGCGCGGGACAACACAAGGTGCTCACCGGCCGACGCTTCTGGGCGACGCTGGCGCAGGTGGCGGTGGTTCTGGGTTGGATCGGCCTGGCCAAATCGTCGCTTAATTACGGAAAGGTGGGGTGGCTGGCCTTCGAAGTTGCGGCCGAACTGGGGCCGATCGATTACCGGGTCGAGCTCGTCGATGGCGACATACATTTCTCGGGGGACATCACCTACTACTCCGTGGAGATGGTTCGCGAGCTTCTTTCCTCGAGCCCGGACATAGACACGCTGCTCATCAACAGTCCGGGCGGGTTCACCGGGCCTGCCATGAAACTCGGCTCCCTGGTCGAACAGAACGGCCTGACCGTAATCGCCGTGACGCAATGCGAGTCGGCCTGCACCATGCCGCTGGTGGCCTCGCCGAGGCCGACGGTCATACCCGGGACCATTATCGGCTTTCATCGGGCCGGCGGCGTCGGTATCCCGCAGGTGGAAGAAGAAGCGGTTACGGCTCTGGAGGAATACTACCGGGCCCAGGGCGTAGATCCCGAGGTGATTCAAAGAGCCATCTCGACGCCCTTCGAAAATGTCTGGAGGCCTTCACTTCAACAGTTGGCGCTCTATGGCGTCGTCAAGTACGTGTTCGACACGCAAACATTCGAAATCGTCGACGCGGGCGATTATTGCGCGGCGCGGCCGGGGGACTGCTGGATCGCCGGCGCGGGGTCCATCCGCTGAGCCGGCCCGCCCGCCTAGCTCAAATCACCCCTTGGCCAGCGCGGCGAATCATTAAATGTTCGGTGGCCGGTTCGGGCCAGATCGAAAGTCACTCAGCTGCTTTCCTGCCCTTCCAAGATACTCCGTGCGCAGCGCAGGAAATTCTTCGCATTATCGACGTGCCTTGCGGCATCCTCCTGCGTGATGCGCCGATCTCCGCCGTAGTCGGCCGCCTGCCGATCCAGTTGTGCGTTTAGAATCGCGCGATGGAGCTCGACGGGCACGATACCGGTCTTGGCGAAGTGTTTGCCGAATGCGGCAATCACGGCCGAGTGTTTGGAAAAGCTCAGGTCTTTGGTGAGAAGCAAGGCCTCGGCGGTGGCGAACATGGCGTAATACGCGCGAGAGGCCGTAAAGCCTGGAAAATTATTCTTGAGGAGAAGTTCGGCGGCCTCAATGCTTTCGTCCGCCAGTTGCAACAGTTCGGTCTGTTCGGGCGTCATATTGGAACACCCTCGCGGCGTACATTCCGGTAAAAAGGCATCCCGCTATGGTCGAGTTTTTCAGGTGTCGTAAAGACGCAGGAAATGACGGTGTCGTACTCGAGGCATAACTGACAGATGATCTCACGCACCCGCTCTTGCTTTTCATCGATCTCCCGCTCGTCCGACAAGACGGCTAAAACGTCGATATCGGATTCCGGATCCGCGTCGCCACGGGCCCGCGATCCGAATAGTATCAAGCGCTCAAGATGCGTCCCATACAAGCCCTGCAGCCGGTCGCGGAGCTCGTCCAGGATGATGGAAATCGGCATGTTCATTCTAGAATTATAGCACATGTTGGTAATGGGTAGGGGCAAACGGGAACGCGCCGATCGGCTCCTGGTCGCGCGCGAGCTGGTCGAGAGCCGGGCGCGCGCCCAGGCCCTCATCATGGCCGGGCTGGTCTACTCGGGCGAGACGCGCATCGACAAGCCGGGGCAGACGCTGCCCGCCGATGCGCCGCTGGAGGTGCGCGGGCGCGATCATCCCTGGGTCAGCCGCGGCGGGGTCAAGCTGTCGCACGCCTTGGACCACTTCGCCATTGATCCCGCGGGCCTGGTCTGCCTCGACATCGGCGCCTCCACGGGCGGCTTTACGGACGTGCTGCTCACGCGCGGCGCGGCCAAGGTCTACGCCGTGGACGTGGGCCGCGGCCAGCTCGCCTGGAAGCTGCGCCAGGACCCGCGCGTCACCGTGCTGGAGGGCACCAATGCCCGCTATCTGAGCGCCGAGGAGGTGCCCGAGCCCCTGGACCTGATTACCTGTGACGCCAGCTTCATCGGGCTCGAAACCATCCTGCCCGCGGCCCTCGCGCTGGCCAGGCCGGGCGCGGCCCTCGTCGCGCTGATCAAGCCCCAGTTCGAGGTGGGCAAGGGCCAGGTGGGCAAGGGCGGTGTGGTGCGCGACCCGGCCCTGCACGAAGCGGTCTGCACCCGCATCGAGGCCTGGCTCGGCGAGCGCATGGGCTGGGAGCCGTTGGGGCTCAGCGAAAGCCCCATCCTGGGCCCCGAGGGCAACAAGGAGTTCCTGATCGCGGCCCGGCGGCCCGGCGCGCCATGAGGCGCCGGGTGCGCAAGGGCGGCGGGCGGCAGGTGGAGCTCGACATCGAGTCCCTGGGTGGGCGCGGCGACGGCGTGGCCACGCTGGAGGGCCGGCCGGTCTTCCTGCCGTTCGCCCTGCCCGGCGAGCGCGTGCGGGCGCGTCTCACCGGCGAGCGGGCCGGGGGCCTGAAGGGTGAGGTGATCGAGCTCCTGCAGGAGTCTCCAGACCGGGCCGAGCCGCCCTGTCCGCACTTCGGCCCCTGCGGCGGCTGCGCCCTGCAGCATCTGGCCGAGGCCGAGTATCTGTCCTGGAAGGCCGGGCTCCTGCCCCGGGCCCTGGCCCGGCGCGGTATCGAGGGCGTGGAGATCAAGCCGCTCATCCGCGTACCGCCGGGCAGCCGGCGCCGGGTCACCCTGGCCGCGGCGCGTTCGGGCGGGGTCTTGCGTCTCGGCTTCCATGGGCGGGAAAGCCACGCGGTCGTGGACCTGGAGACCTGCCTGCTCATGACCTCTGCGTTGCAAGCGCTGCTTGCGCCCCTGCGCGGCACGCTCGCGGCCGTGGTCGGGGAGGGGGAAAGCGCGGCGCTCACGGTGACGGAAACTGAGGCGGGCCTGGACCTGTTGATCGTCGCGCGCGGGGAGCTGGGCCTGGAGGCGCGGCAGGCGCTCGCGCAACTGGCCGAGACCCGGGACCTGGCCCGCGTCTCCCATGCCGAACCCTCGAACGGCGGGGCGGCGTCCGAGCCCGAACCCGTCATCATTCGCCGCGCGCCGCGGGTTCGCTTCGGCGGGGCGGCGGTGGAGCCGCCGCCGGGCGTCTTCCTGCAGCCCACCGCCGAGGGCGAAGCGCTCCTGCGGGATATGCTGCTGGGTTATCTGCCCGAGGACGCGCGCGAGGCCGCCGATCTCTACGCCGGCTGCGGCGCCTTCACCTTTCCCTTGAGCGCGCGGGCCCGGGTGCGCGCCGTGGACGGAGACGGGGCGGCGCTGGCCGCGCTCCAGGCCGCCGCGCGTGGGGCCGGCCTGGGAGAGCGGGTCACGGCTGAGACCCGCGACCTGGCCCGCGCACCCCTCGGAGCAGAGGAGCTGAACCGCTTCGATTGCCTGGTCTTCGATCCGCCGCGCGCGGGCGCGAAGGAACAGGCCGCGGAGATCGCCCGCTCCGCCGTGCCCGCGGTAATCGCGGTCTCCTGCAACCCCGGGACCTTCGCACGCGACGCGCGGCTACTGATCGACGGCGGCTACGCACTGGTCGAGGCCACGCCGCTGGATCAGTTTCCCTGGAGCGGGCACCTGGAATTGGCCGCGCTATTCCGGCGCTGAGGGGGCGGTGCTTTCATGGTTTTCATGCTGAACCGCCGCGTTAAGACCGGAGGCGCTCAAGCTTCGAGCCTTCTTAGCCGCACGAGAAGCAGCACCAGACCCGCGCAAACGGCGCTCATGAGGTACAGCGCCGCGGCGAAACCCCCGGTCAGATCGGACAGGAACCCGACGCTCAAAGGGCCGAGCACGCCGCCGATCTCGGCGGTGGAAAAGAACAGTCCCCCCGCTAATCCCATGCTCTCGGGCGCAACGCCGCGGGTCTCCATCATCAGCAGCACGGCGATGGTCATCATGGAGCCGCGCGCGATGCCCTGGAGGACGAGGCCGCCGGCGAGCAGGGGCCCCGTCGGGCTGTGCAGCAGCAGCGTAGCCAGGCCCGAGCAAAGGAAAAGACCGAGCAGTATGGCCAGCCGCCTGGAGGGGACCGCCAGACGCGGGATCAGAAGAGCCCCGACGATACCGACAGCGGTGGGGATCGAGGCCCAATAGCCAGCCGCCGCGGCGCTCATCCCGCCGCTGCGCAGTATCTCGGGCAGCCAGTTGTTGAGCCCGTGATTGAAGAAAAAGATGCCGATGCTCATCAGCAGGACGACTCGCACGGCAGGCAGGCGAAGCAGGGCGGCGAAGACCTGCAGATGCGGCTGTTTCCGCTCCGCGATTGTTTGCTGCTCGACGGCGCGCGCCGTGCCATGCGCGCAGATCGCGAGCCAGACCAGGCCGCAGCTCAGGACAAAGCCGGCATAGGACATCAGGACCATGCGCCAATCGCCCCCGGTCAGGGGCATCATGACGCCGTTGGTGAGGGACAGGGCGATGATGCCGCCCAATGCCGGACCCGTGATGTAGATGCCCATGGCGAGCCCGCGCTCCTTGCCCTCGAACCAGAGGACGATCATTTTGGGCGCGCCGACGGATATCAGGGGCCCGCCCAGGCCGAAGACGCCGACCGCGAGGAACAGGCCGAGGTCGCTGTCCGCCAGGCCGCGCAGCGCGCCTGAGAGCCCGATGATCATGGCGGCTAGAAAAAGGGCGCGGCGCACGCCGATATGGTCGAGCAGGATGCCGCAGGGAATCGCCGAGGCGATGTAGATCAACGGCCAGGCCCCGAGGATGGCCCCCATGACCGAATGGCTCAGGCCGAGTTCCTCGGTAATCGGCTTGACCAGCGGCGCCATGGCGGCCGCGGTCAGCCCGAAACAGAGGTAAAGCAGCCAGACGCCCGCAAGCACGGCCCAGCGGTAGGGCAGCGCACTGGGCGAAAATCGGGGTGAGTCCGCTTCGCCGGTCATCCCTCACCCCATACAAAGCCCACGGGCATTGGGCAAGGTAGGCCGTCAGGGGCCCGAGGGTCAGAAGGGCCGCTCCAGAATGCCGGGGGAAAGGCGTGGAGAGGCAATCGAGCGGATTATGGGCGGGGGGGCGGTTTACCCGCCCCGCTCACCCGCACTGGGCGCGGTGGCGCAGCAGGTGGTCGGCGAGGACGATGGCCAGCATGGCCTCGCCAATGGGTACCGCGCGGATGCCGACGCAGGGGTCGTGCCGGCCCTTGGTTGAGATTTCCGTGTCCCGGCCGTGACGGTCCACGGTCTGGCGCGGGATCAGGATGGAGCTGGTCGGCTTGACCGCGAAGCGCACGACAATGTCCTGGCCCGTGGAGATGCCGCCCAGGATGCCGCCGGCGTTGTTGGTGCGGAAGCCGACCCCGCCGCCTTCCATGCGCATCTCGTCGGCGTTTTGCTCGCCCGTGAGCGCCGCCGCACCCAGCCCGGCGCCGATCTCGACCGATTTGACCGCGTTGATGGACATCATGGCCTTGGCCAGGTCCGCGTCCAGCTTGTCGTAGACCGGCTCGCCCAGGCCCGCGGGCACGCCGCCGGCCACCACCTCGATCACGGCGCCGGTGGAGTTGCCCGCCTTGCGCAGCTCGTCGAGCGCGCGCTCCCAGTCCTTGGCCGTGGCCGCGTCCGGGCACCAGAAGGGGTTGTTCTCCACCTCGGCCCAGTCCCAGCGCGCGCGGTCGATGGCCTGTGGGCCCATCTGCACCAGGGCGCCGCGGATCGTAGGCGGTGTCTCCAGCAGGTGGGCCAGGACCTTGCGCGCCACCGCGCCCGCGGCCACGCGCATGGCGGTTTCGCGCGCGCTCGAGCGCCCGCCGCCGCGGTAGTCGTAGTGGCCGTATATGCGCCAGTAGGCGTATTCGGCGTGGCCCGGACGGAATTTGTCCTTGATCTCGTCGTAGTCCTTGGAGCGCACGTCCTCGTTCTCGATCACCAGCGCGACCGGTGTGCCCGTGGTCAGCCCTTCGAAGACGCCGGAGAGGATGCGTGCCGCGTCGGGCTCCTGGCGCTGGCTGGTATGGCGCGAGGCGCCCGGGCGCCGGCGCTCGAGCCAGGGCTGGATGTCGGACTCGGCAAGCGGCATGCGCGGGGGCAGGCCGTCGATCACGCAGCCGATGGCCGGCCCGTGGCTCTCGCCCCAGGTGGTGTATCTGAAGGCCTGTCCGAAGGAATTACCGGGCAT
>JAZGBC010000023.1:0-4708 GCA_036444495.1 Kiloniellales bacterium | reverse complement strand
GAAGCCGCAGGCGATGCGGGACATCGGCAAGGCTTTCCGACGCCCGCCCAGATTCCAACCGTTGCCGGTTCGCCCGCGCGACCGGAACGGCGGCTTCCCAAGGCTTTCGGACGTCCCATAGCTTTCATTTGGGGCACGCGGCTTCCGATGTCCCGAATCGCCGCGCCACGCGCTCCTGGCCGAAAGCCTTGGGAAGCCGTCTCTATGGGTCATTATCAACGAGACTTGGTATACGGAAGAGAAGGGTGGCATTCATGAAATTGACCGATGCCCTGCTGGGCGAACACGGCGTCATTTACGCGCTGTTTGACCATGTGCGCGACACGATCCTGAAGAGCGATGACATCCGGGACATTCACGGCGCCGTCGCCGTCGTGGAGAGGCTTCTCGTTTCGCATGCCCGGATCGAGGAAGATCTGTTGTTCTCCCGCCTCGAACCCCACCTCGGGCAGATGGGGCCGCTTGCCGTGATGCGTGACGAACATCGCGCGATCGACGATTTCCTCGAAGCTGCCAGGCGGGAAACCGACATCGCCGCAATCAAGTCCGCGATCGGCCAGCTTCTGGACCTGGCCCATGACCACTTCCATAAAGAGGAGATGGTGCTGTTCCCCATGGCCCGGCAATGCCTCGACGAGGCAACCTTGACCGAGCTGGGCGACGAATGGGCGGCAAGACGGAACGTCAACGTCAACGGCTAATACCAAAGGTCATTGATATATAGTTGCATGGGTGCAGGCTGACTGCCCGGGAGATCGCCGCCGCCCCCCGCCTTGTTCCGGCTGGGCCCACCCGCTAAACAGGCCGGGCCATGTTTTCAGCCCTTTCCAAGGCCTTCGCGCAAGTCTTCGATCCGGCTTTCCGGCGCGTCTTCTGGCTTTCGGCCGGCGCGTCGCTCCTGGTGTTTCTGCTGCTCTGGGCGCTCGCCTGGTGGGGGCTGAGTGCGGCGGGCGAAGCGCTTTCGGACTGGCTCGCCACGCGCGAGCCCGACAGCTTCTGGGTCGAGGTCCTGGAATGGATCTTCGGCGCGGCCGGGGTCGTGGGCGTGCTGCTGGCCAGTTTTTTCCTCTTTCCCGTGGTCATGGTGCTGGCCCTGTCGCTCTTGCTGGACGACATCGCAAGGGCCGTGGAGGCGCGCCACTACCCGGGCCTGCCCGCGGCCCGGCCCCAGCCCTGGGGCGAGATGATCTCGGGCGCGCTGGTTTTTGTCCTGGTCAGTCTGGCGCTCAACATTCTGGCCTTGCCGTTTTATCTGCTGTTCCTTTTCGTGCCGCCCCTCAATCTCTTTGTCTTTTATTTGCTCAACGGCTATCTTTTCGGTCGGGAGTATTTCGAGCTGGTGGCCGTCCGGCGCTTCGACATGGCCGCGGTCAAGCGCCTGCGCAGGAGGTATCGGGGGCGGGTGTTCCTGGCCGGTGTGGTGATCGCCCTGCTGTTGACCGTGCCGCTCGTCAACCTGGTCACCCCGATCGTCGCCACGGCCTTCATGCTCCACCTGTTCGAGCGCATGAGGCGGGACGAGCCGCCCGAAAGCGTGGCGAATTGAAAAAACGGCCCTGCGGGAGAAGAACCGATCAGCATATTCCGTAAGCGCAGATTCCGCCGCTCCACCATGTCGCCCATGCAGCCGCGGCCCGAGGACATGCCGCCTCTGCCCACGGCGCGGCACGAGCCGCCCGCCGAGAAACCCGCCGAGCCGCCGATCGATCCGGCCCGCGTGGCGGACATCGTGGCCCCGCGTTCGGGCCGCACGGGCGCCGGCGAGGCTAACCGCAGCCACGGCCGGCGGCTGGTCGTGGGGCGCGACATCAGCCTGACGGGCGAGATCGCGAGCTGCGAGACCCTGGTGGTCGAGGGCCGCGTCGATGGCGATGTGACCGAGACCCAGCGGCTGGAGATCAGCGAATCCGGCGGCTTCACCGGCTCGGCACTGGTACAGGATTGCGTTGTCACCGGCCACTTCGACGGCAAGCTGACGGTCACGGGGCTCCTGGCCGTGCGCCCGGGCGGCCGGGTCAACGGCCGCATCCGCTATGGCGAAGTGGAGATCGCCCGCGGCGGGCTGCTGACCGGCGAGGTGGAGCAGGCCAATACACCCGAGGCCCCCTCCCCGCCGCCGCCAAAGGCCAGCAAGAACACCAAGGCCAAAGGCAAGGGCAGAGGCAAAGCCAAGGAGCCGGTCCTGGAGCCCAGCGCGGAGAGCTGATCGGGAATGCGCGGCGCCGTTATCCCTGGTTTGGCCGCCGGCCTTCTGCTCGGCCTTTCGCTTGGCGCCTGCGAGGCCCCGGGCGAAAAAACTCCGGCCACCGCCGCGGCGCAAGGCAGTCCGCCCGCCGCCTCTGCCCAACAAGCCGCCCAACCGGCCCCGGCGCCCCAGCAGGCGAAAAAGCCCGACGCCCCGGCGGCCGCGCTGCCGCGCGTGCCGGTGATCGACGACAACCCGGAGCGGCTCATGGGGCTTTCTCCCAATGGGGTGGCCAAGCTGCTGGGCACCCCGGCGCTGGTGCGCCGCGAGCCGCCGGCCGAGATCTGGCAGTACCGGGGCGCGAGCTGCGTCTTCGACGTGTTTCTCTACGAGAACGCGGGCGCCCAGCGGGTCACCTATCTGGAGGCGCGCGACCAGAAGGCCCGGCGCATAGTCCTCAAGGGCTGCTTCGGCGAGCTGCTGCGCGCCCGCCTCGCCAAGCCGCTGGGCTGAGGCTATTCCCTATCGAGATTCGCGCCGCGCCTAGCGCCGGCGCTTTTTACGCGCGGATTTTTTCCGGACGGTCTTTTTCTTCGCGGCCTTTTTCTTCGCGGCCTTTTTCCTCGTCGCCATCTTCTTGGCGGCTGTCTTTTTCCCGTCGGGTTTTTTCGCGCGTTCCGCCGGGGCCTCGAGCGTGGTCTTGGCCTCGTAGGCGCAGAGATCGCGGATGGCGCAGCGCGGACAGTCGGGACTGCGCGCCTTGCAGATGTAGCGTCCGTGCAGGATCAGCCAGTGATGGGCGTGCAGCCTGCGCGTTGCCGGGACGACCTCGAGCAGGCCCTGCTCGACGGCGAGCGGCGTCTTGCCCGGCGCCAGCCCCGTGCGGTTGCACAGGCGGAAGATGTGGGTGTCCACCGCGATGGTGGGTTCGCGAAAGGCGGTGTTGAGCACCACGTTGGCGGTCTTGCGCCCCACCCCGGGCAGCGCCTCCAGCGCCTCGCGCTCCCGCGGTACCTGGCCGCCGTGCCGCGCCAGCAGGATCTGCGAGAGCGCCATGATGTTCTTGGCCTTGGTGTTGAACAGGCCGATGGTGCGGATGTGCTCCTTGAGCTTGGCCTCGCCGAGAGCCAGCATCTTCTCCGGCGTATCGGCCACCTTGAAGAGCGGCCCGGTCGCCTTGTTGACCCCCACATCGGTGGCCTGTGCGGAGAGCACCACCGCGACCAGCAGCGTATAGGGGTTGATGAATTTCAACTCCCCCTTGGGCAGGGGTATCGCCACGGCGAGACGGTCGAACACCTTCTCGGCCCCGGCTTTGGTCATGGTGGCCTGGCTCATGGGGGCTTCGGTCACTTGGTATTCAGCCCCAGCACGTCTTTCATGGAATAGAGCCCGGCCGGCTTGCCGCGCGCCCAGAGCGCGGCCTTGACCGCCCCGCGCGCGAAGACCTCGCGGCTCGAGGCCTTGTGGCTCAGCTCGACGCGCTCGCCCGGCGTGGCGAAGATCACCGTGTGCTCGCCGGTCACGTCCCCGCCGCGCAGGGTGGCGAAGCCGATATCCCCGCGCTTGCGCTCGCCGGTCACCCCGTCGCGCACCTTCTGCGCCACCCGGTCCAGCTCCACGCCGCGCCCGGCGGCGGCCGCCCGGCCCAGCGCGAGCGCCGTGCCCGAGGGCGCGTCGACCTTGTGCCGGTGGTGCATCTCGACCACCTCGATGTCGTAGTCGGGATCGAGCGCGCCGGCGACCTTCTCGACCAGGTCCAGGAGCAGGTTGACCCCCAGGCTCATGTTGGGCGCCTGCACGATGGGCGCGTGGAACGCGGCCTTGGCGATCGCCGCATTCTGTTCCTCCGAGAGCCCCGTGGTGCCGATGACGAAGGCGGCCTGAGCCTGGGCGGCCAGCTCCGCGTGCGCCACGGTGGCAGCCGGCGCGGTGAAGTCGATCACCGCATCGGCCTTGGCGAAGAGCTCCACCGGGTCCGCCCCGGCCGCAATGCCCAGCTCACCCAGGCCGGCGAGAGTGCCCAGGTCCTGGCCCAGCGCCGGGCTGCCGTCGGCCTCGGTGCCGCCGGCGATCGCGCAGCCCTCGGTCTCCGCGATGGTCTTGAGCAGCATGCGCCCCATGCGCCCGGCGCAGCCCACGACCCCGATCCTGTAGCCTTCCATGCCTCGGCCTCCCGCTTTCGAGTCGGGCCGGTTTAGCACGTGCAGGGGGCGGGGAGAAAGAAGGGGGGAGAATTAAGGACAGAAGGAGCGACTCGCCCGGGGCGCTACTCCTTCAGCCCGTCCCAGAATTCCTTGGCGCGGGTGAAGAAGCCCTCGGATTCGGGATGGGTCTCGCGGCCTTCGCTTTCGCTGTCGAATTCGCGCAGCAGTTTTTCCTGGCGCTTGGTGAGATTCACCGGCGTTTCAACCTGGATCTCGACGTACATGTCGCCGCGGGCGTTGGAGCGCATGACGCGCATGCCCTTGCCCTTCAAGCGGAACTGGCGGCTGTTCTGGGTGCCGGCGGGCAGGGTCACGC
>JAZGBC010000022.1:0-13963 GCA_036444495.1 Kiloniellales bacterium | reverse complement strand
GCTGCGCCTCGCCGCGGGAGCGCGGCAGCACGTCGTTGCGGTAGGCGTCGGCCTCGTTGCGCAGGCGCTGCCTGTCCTGCCGCGCGCCGATCACGTCGTCGAAAGCGTCGATGACCTGGGCCGGCGGCTGGACGTCCTGAAGCTTCACTTCCGTGATCTCGATGCCCGCCTCGTATTCGGTCAGGATGCTCTGAAGCAGGGCCCGCGACTCGGACTCGATGGTCGCGCGCGCCTCGCTCAGCGCCAGTTGGATATCGGTGCGCCCGATGATCTCGCGCATGGCGCTTTCCGCCACGATCTTCACCGTCTGCTCGGGATTGCGGATCTTGAAAAGATAGTTCCCGGCGTCCGAAATCTTCCACTGCACGGTGAAATCGATATCGACGATGTTCTGGTCGCCGGTCACCATGAGACTCTCTTCCGCAATATCCCGCGCCTGGCCCCGGGTGCGCTCGACCCCGGCCGAGCGGAACCCGACGTCAATGGCCTGGATGCGCTCGACGCTGGGGGTCAACACGGTTTCGATCGGAAAAGGCATATGCCAGTTCAAACCCGGCTGTGTGGTTTCAACCCACTTGCCGAACCGCAGCACCACGCCCTGTTCGTCCGGCTGTACCCGATAGACCCCCGTGAACAGCCAAATAACCAAGATCGCCGCCAGAATGACGATGAACCCCTTGCCGCCGCCCAGGCCGCCCCCGGGCAGCAAGCCCTTGAAACGGTCCTGACCGCGGCGGATCATTTCCTCCAAATCCGGTGGCTGGCGTCCACCCCCGCCACCGGCACCGCTGCCCCAGGGCCCGCCGCCATTGCCGCCATTGGAACCGCCGCCGCCCCATGGGCCGCCGCCACCGCTACTTTTGTTTTCCCAGGGCATCTGCGCTATTTCCCTTGTTCTATCCGGCACCGGCTTCAAATGCCGGTCGGACGCCTTATATCACGGAAGGCCATTGCCACGAACGTAAAGTCTTGGGACTGAAATCGCGCCAGGAGTCATCTCCTGCGCATATTGGCGGGGAAGCGGAGTTTTCAAGGATGAGTCAGGTAAACGAGCAGCTCGTGCGCGAGACACTGAAGACCGTGATCGAGCCCGATTCGGGCCAGGATATCGTGAGTCTCGACATGGTTTCGGGGCTGGTCATCAAGGACGGAAACGTGGGATTCGCCATCGAGGTAGACCCCAAAAAAGGTGAGGCCATGGAGCCCCTGCGCCAGGAGGCTGAGAGCAAGATACACGCACTCGACGGGGTGGTCTCGGTCACCGCGGTGCTCACAGCCCACAGCGAGGCGCCGGCGGGCAACGGTCCGGATCAGGCGCCGCCGGCGGGCAGGCCCACGGGCGCCGCGCCCCAGCCTGGGCGCGGGCCGGGCATCGCCGGGACGACGATCCCGGGTATCAAGGCCATCGTGGCGGTCGCCAGTGGCAAGGGCGGGGTCGGCAAATCGACGATCGCGGCCAATCTGGCTCTGGCGCTCGGCACCTTGAATCTCAAGATCGGGATGATGGACGCCGATATCTACGGGCCCTCCCAGCCGCGCATGCTGGGGATCAGCGGCCAGCCCACCTCGGAGGACGGCAAAACCCTGAAGCCGCTCGAGAATTACGGCATCAAATGCATGTCCATGGGCTTCATGGTGCCCGACGACACGCCCATGATCTGGCGCGGACCCATGGTCACCAGCGCGATCCAGCAGATGCTGCGCGATGTGGACTGGGGCGAACTCGACGTCCTGGTGGTCGACATGCCCCCGGGCACGGGCGACGCCCAGCTATCCATGTCCCAGCAGGTCCCGCTGGCCGGCGCGATCATCGTCTCGACACCCCAGGACATCGCGCTCATGGATGCGCGCAAGGGGCTCAACATGTTCCGCAAGGTGGACGTGCCCGTACTCGGCATCATCGAGAACATGAGCCTGTTCGTCTGTCCCAAGTGCGGCGAGGTCTCGCACATCTTCAGCCACGGCGGCGCGCGGCGCGAAGCGGAGAGGCTGGGGGTGGAGTTCCTGGGCGAGGTGCCGCTGGACATGGAGATTCGCGAGACCTCGGACAGCGGACGCCCGGTCGTGGTCTCCCACCCCGAGGGCGAGCACGCCAAGACCTTCGTGCAGATCGCCGAACGGGTCCGGGATCAACTCGACGCCCAGCAGGCGGGCGGCGCCCGCCCGGCGCCCAAGATCGTCATGCAGTGAGAAGCCGGTGTTCGGGCGACCCTGGCCGGCCGCACAACGGCGATCGGCCGCTTCAGCCGCCGAACATCTTTTTCAGGTTCTCGAAGCCGGCCTCGTAGACGCCGCGAATCGCCGCCACCGCATCGGTTTCCGGCGCGCCGGAGGGATTGAATTCGCTCGACCATTCGACCGAGCAGCCCTGGCCGCCCTCGTTCTCCCGCACCCGGATCTCAGCCACGTAGTCAGCCACCGGCAGGGGGCCGGACAGGATCGAGTAGGTGTAGGTGCGCTCCTTGTCGTCGCTCTGCTCCAAGCGTTCGACGATGGTCCCACCGCCGGCGAGCGACAGGGTGCGCAAGGTGGCGCCGCCCTCCTCGCTCTGCTCTGATTTCTCGATCGCCGGATGCCAGTCGGGCAAGCCGTTGAAACCGCCGATCATATTCCAAACGGTCTGGGCGGGAACGCCCAACTCCGTGGTCATATTTACTTTTGCCACGCAACACCTCCCTTTGCGCCGACAGGGCGACACCGGCGTCTTACCCACAGGGTCCGCTTGTAAGGTACAACCAGCCGGCGCAACGGCCCACCCCGCTCCGTACTAGACTAACGCACTCGATCTGCTAGCAAGTAGCGGTGGAATTGAGACAGTCCGCAGTGTCTCGCATCTGGTTTTCTACGGCGTTTGCCAGCTCCTCGGCCGCGAATATGATGCCGCCGGCGATGAACGCCAGCAGCAACGCATATTCGACCGAAGAAATGCCGCTTTCGTCGCGCCACAAGCCGCGCAAAAACACGCGCGCTCTCTCCATGGCTTAAGTTCCTTTTCTTTCGGCCGGCGATTGGACGGCCAGCCATCGTTTTGTGGCAACGTAGGCTCTCCCGGCCACGGGAAACCAGGAATTGGAAAACATTAGCACGGAGTCGAGGGCAGTGGTGAATCAAAAAAGAGGCGTAGCTTTGCGCGTTTTAAAACTCAGGGTTGCCGATCGAGCACGATCATCAACTCCGCCCATTCGCGCTTGGACAGTCCCGACTCCTCCTGCGCCACGCGTTCGCCCGCGAGCAGACGCTTGACCACGGCGAGCGCGCCGCCGGAGAGCTTCACACCCTCCATCATATGATTGGCGAAGGCCCCATAGGTCATGGGTACCCAGCGCCGCACCGTCTCCAGCATCACCTCGGCATAGGCGCGAATCTCGTATTGCGCGTGGGGATCGGCGCGCAAGGACAGGAAATGCATCAGGTTGTGCAGGTCGCACTTCCAGTACCACTGGGTATAGATGTTGAGCGGCAGGTTCATGCGCGCCAGTTCGCGGGCCAGACCGGTCTTGCTCTCGTCGATCACCGAGCCGTCCTCGCGCGCATTCAGCATCTCCTCGTAGTGCTCGTAGCAGCGCTCCGAATCCTCCTGCAAAATCTGAAAAACGCGCGCGGCCTCCTCGCCTTCCAGCACGTCTCCCCGGCCCTGGCGGTTGAGCTCGGACTGGGCCGCGAGGCTGTCGGGCGCCGGGATGTAGAACTCCTTGTCCAGGATCGAATAGCGCGCCGAATATTCGTTGACGTTGGCCGTGCGGTGCCTGATCCACTGCCGGGCCACGAAAATCGGCAATTTCACGTGATACTTGATCTCGCACATCTCGAAGGGCGTGGTGTGCCGGTGGCGCAGCAGGTAATTGATCAGCCCGGCATCGCCGCGGAGTTTCCGGGTACCCTTGCCGTAGGACACCCGCGCGGCCTGAACGATGGCCCCGTCGTCGCCCATGTAGTCGATGACCCGGACGAAACCGCGATCGAGCACGGGCAGCGGCTCGTAAAGGATCTCTTCGAGCTCGGGAACGGTGGTTCGGCGGGTCTCGAACTGCTCCTCGCGCAGTTCCCTGATCTCGGCTTCCTGGGCCTCGTTCAGCAGCCTGCGTCCCGTGGCGCCCGGGGCTCCAGCTCCCGGCGCCTCCGGCACTCGCGAATCGGCCTCTTTCCGTGATGCGCTCATGGGTTTTAGCTTACCCCCGGATTCGCCCCATGCCGAGAGACTTGTGGCCATCGGAACACATGAAACTTGGGGATAAAGCAAGAACCAACCAATCAGCCTGTCCCGCAAAGGTTAAGAAGCCCGCACGGCGACCCGGAAAAATGCTGGATTCCTGGTATTTTTTCGCCTTTCCCCCAGTGGTTCCAACCCGCCCCCAAAAGCCCTATATTACAGGGGCCGGGCAACCGGCTATGGCGCTAAACGGTCATATGGAATAAGCGCTGCGGACCCGGGGGCAGTACCCGGCGCCTCCACCAGTTTCGCCCTCCGCATGGGCCCGGGCTATCGGGTCGCGGAGGGCACCCGACGGGGGCGAAACAGGATCGACGCGCGTGGTAAAGATATGGTCGGTGCCCGGTATGGTACCACCGTTATCGGGCCAACACTTTAGTTGCGAATGACAACTACAGTGAGGCTCGCCTCGCCGCTTAATTGCGGCTGGTAGGCCAAATCTAAGTCCTTGGCCGTCACACGCCAAGGCGGGGTTCGGGGCGCACCTGGCAACAGAAGCGCCCCACTCCGGCGTAATTCATACGATAACAAGGCCGGAGGACGAGCCAGGGATGAAATGCATGTCGGACGACGGCCTGAAGTACGACCGGATGGTCGAGGAGGCGCTGCGCGGCGTGGTCAAGGCGGCCTTGGCCGAGGCCGCCGAGCACGGCTTGGCGGGCAACCATCACTTCTACATCACCTTCCGCACGGACCACCCGGAAACGGTGGTGCCGGACCAATTGCGCAAGCGTTACCCGAACGAAATGACTATCGTTCTTCAGCACCAGTTTTGGGGGCTGGAGCTGGGAACGGACGCCTTCGATGTCACCCTATCCTTCGCGGACGTGCCGGAGCATCTGACCGTCCCCTTCGCCGCGGTCACGGCCTTCGCCGACCCCTCCGTGCGTTTCGGGCTGCAGTTCGGCGCGAGCGGGACGAAAGCGGCCGCGGGCGGCGAGGTGACTCTGCTGCGCGGCGACCTGGGCGAGCCCGAGGTTGCGGCCAGCAACGCCGAAGCGGAAGAACAGGCCGCCGAAGCGGAAACACCGGCCGCCGAGACCGAGCCCGAATCGGCCAAGGTGGTCACGCTGGACACTTTCCGAAAGAAATAAAACGGTCCCGATTGTCTGGACGCCCCGCCCCTGGACCGCTGGACTGAACGGCGCGCCGCCGACCCTATGAGGGCTTACGCGGTACCACCGGCGGATCCCAACTTTGGACGTTCTTGTTGTCGAGCCTGGGCTCGATCTTGGGCTTCGACTTGGCGCGCGGGCGACGTTTGCTCCCCATTTTTTCGCGCAGAAGAGCCAGGAAACCGTCGAAGCGCCGCTTCAGTTCGTTCTGCTCCTCGGGCGTCAGGTTCTCCTCGGCGACCTGCGACAGATCGCGCTGGCTGAGATCCTCGTCACTTTGATCGTCCATGGAAGCGGCCTTTCACGACGCTCCTGGGCGGCAACAGCCGCCCGAACCCGCCATGATTCCCTGGACCGGGTTAAGGAAACGTTAGGACATGCGCCGCCCGCGGGCTTGGCGCGCGGGGGGGGCAAGCCTAGAGCAATATCCGAACGGCTGGAACCGGTCCGGTTCCATCCGTTCGGATAAAATTACTCTACTTTTCAATAGGTAGAGCAGCTTTATCCGTTCAGTTGGATCGCTGAAAGCGATTCCATCTGAACGGATGCTGCTCTAGTATCGCGCCGATCCGCCCCGATTCGCGCCGCCCCCGAGCCGAGGAGCAGCCCAGCATGACCGATCAGGCCGAGACCCGCATGGAGAGCGATTCCATGGGCGAGATCGCGGTCCCCGCCGCGCGCTATTGGGGCGCCCAGACCCAGCGTTCGCTGCAGAACTTCCGCATCGGCGGTGAGCGCCTGCCGCCCGCGCTCATCAAGGCGCTGGGCATCGAGAAGCTGGCCGCCGCCCGCACCAACCTGGCGCTCGGCCTATTGGACAAGGAACTGGGCGAAGCCATTTTCGCCGCCGCGGGGGAAGTAGCCGCGGGCGAACTCCTGGACGAGTTCCCCCTGGTGGTCTGGCAGACCGGCTCGGGCACGCAGAGCAACATGAACGCCAACGAGGTAATCGCCGGCCGGGCAAACGAGATCCTGACCGGCCACCGCGGCGGCAAGTCGCCGGTGCACCCCAACGACCACTGCAACTTGTGCCAGTCGTCGAACGACACCTTCCCCACGGTCATGCACATCGCCGCCGCGCAGCAGATCGAGGGGGAGACGATCCCGGCGCTCGCGCGCTTGCAGGTGGCCCTGGAGACCAAGGCCAAAGCCTTCGAAGAAATCATCAAGATCGGGCGCACCCACCTGATGGACGCGACCCCGCTTACCCTGGGGCAGGAATTCTCCGGCTATGCCAAGCAGGTGGAATTCGGCATCGCCCGCCTGCGCGACGCCCTGCCCCGGCTCTGCCAACTGGCCCAGGGCGGCACCGCGGTGGGCACGGGCTTGAACGCGGTCGAGGGTTTCGCCGAAGGCTTCGCCGCCGAAGTGGCCCGCATCACCGGGCTGCCGTTCAAGAGCGCGGAGAACAAGTTCGAGGGCCTGGCCGCGCACGACACGGTGATCGAGGCCTCGGGCGCGCTCAACGTGATCGCCGCCTCGCTCATGAAGATCGCCAACGATATCCGGCTCATGGGCAGCGGCCCGCGCTGCGGCTTCGGCGAGCTGCGCCTGCCGGCCAACGAGCCCGGCTCCTCCATCATGCCGGGAAAGGTCAACCCCACCCAGGCCGAGGCGCTCACCATGGTCTGCGTCCAGGTCATGGGCAACCACGTGACCGTGACCATTGCGGGCTCCAACGGCCACTTCGAGCTCAACGTCTTCAAGCCGGTGATGATCTACAACCTGCTGCAGTCGGCCAAGCTGATCGGAGATGCCTGCGACAGCTTCAACGACAACTGCGTCAAGGGGATCGAGGCCGACGAGGCGCGCATCCTCGACCTCATGCAGCGCTCGCTCATGCTGGTTACCGCGCTCAACCCGCATATCGGCTACGACAACGCGGCCAAGGTGGCCAAGAAGGCCCATGCCGAGGGCACCACGCTCAAGGAGGCGGCACTCGCGCTCGGGCTGCTCACCGAGGCGCAGTTCGAGGAATGGGTGCGGCCCGAAAAGATGCTCGGCCCGCGGCCAAAGAGCTAACGCCCTTGCCTGCCAAACCGGCCAGCGGCGACTACGCCAGGAAGCGTTCGGTCTCCATCGCCGGGCACAAGACAAGCCTGAGCCTGGAGGAGCCGTTCTGGCGGGCGCTGAAGGAGATCGCCGCGGTCGATGGGACCTCGATCAACGCAATCATCGAAAAGGTCGACGAGGAGCGCGGCGGCAACCTGTCGAGCGCCGTGCGCGTCTATGTGCTCGAGCGCTTGCGGGGTAAAGGCTAATTCCCGAACAGGCCCTTGAGCAGGTCCTTGGCGCCTTTCCTCAAAATATCCTCGGGCTTCAGCTTTTCCGGCGCCGGTTGCGGTTGCTGCTGCGTCTGACCCGAGGGTTGCGGGCCGCTTAGCAGCGAGGGCGCGGCCTGGGGCTGACGCTGGAGGGGGAGTCCCGAGAGGCGCGGGCTGGGTGCGTCGAGCGGCCCGCGCAAGCCCACGGTCAGATAGGGCGTGTTGGGATTCTCCGCGAGATAGATATCGGTCAGGGAGTCGAGGCGCCAGGCCGGCAGGTTCGCGGTACCCTTGGTCAGCGCCGTGGCCTTGCGGCCATCGAGACGCAGGTCGGAGGACTGCACCACACCCCGTTTGATCGTGAAGGTTCCCTGAAGCGCCGCGGGCGAACCGGCGAAGGAATTGAATATCACGTTGGTGGCGTCCGTCAGGCCCCTGATCCCCTGCACCTTTTGGCCCAACAGCTCGCCCGCGAGGCCGAGCAGCGCGGAGCCGACTTGCTCCTCCTTCTTCACCTTGATGTTGAGCGTGCCCTTTATCTCTCCCTTGCCGCTGAGCGCGGAGACCAGTTCGGCCTGGCTGCGCCCCTCGCTCGACAGCGAGGCAGAGAGATCGAGGGGTCCGGAGACCCGGCCGCTCTGCGCCACGGCCTTGAGCAACTGCGCCAGATTAATCTCGATGGCGTTGACCGCGAGGCCGGCCTGCAAGCGGTCGCGGGCATCGATCCGGCCGGTCACCAAGAGCGCCCCGCCGAAAATCGTTCCCGAAACCTTGCGCAGCTCGAGCAGGCCATCGGTCAGCACCACGTCGATCACCGCGTTGTCCAGGCGCATCTTGTCGAACAGCAGGGCCTTGGACTTGAGCTTCACCTCGGCGTTCACCGCATTGAGCGCCGAGAGGTCGATCGGCTCGGTCGACCAGCGCCCCTTGCGCGCGGCCTTCTTCTTGCCCGTGCCCGAGGCGCCCCCGGCGGACTTCTTGTCGCCCTTGCCGCCGCCAGCGGCCATCAGGGCCGCGACCGGCAGCACGCCGGTCACCAGATCGGCCTTGAACACCGGCTTTTCCCCGGATAGGTCCGCGCTCGCGCCCCCTGATATCTCGGCGGGCCCCAGCTTGCCCGACAGGTCGCTCAGGCGGATCTCCTTCATCCCGCCCGAAACCTTGGCCGAGATATCGACCGGGCCCAGCTTTCCGCCCACCTTGGCGCCGGGCGACAGGCTGCGGATCAGCTTGGTCAGTTCCGGGTGCTTGGCCGCGACCTGGAGGTCGACATCGTCGAGGACGGGCTTCGGTCCCGAGAGATCGGCGCGCAGGGAGCCGGAGAGCTGCACCGGCCCAAGCTTGCCGGATAAATCGGAGAGGCGAATCTCCTTCATCCCGCCCGAGACCTTGGCGGTCACATCGACCGCACCCAGGCCCCCACCGATCTTGGCGCCGGGTGCCACGCTGCGGATCAGTTTGGACAAATCCGGATGCTTGGCCACGACCTGGAGATCAAGGTCATTGAGGACGGGCTTCGGCCCCGAGAGATCGGCGCGCAAGGAGCCGGAGAGCCGGGCCGGCCCGGCCTTGAGGTCCAGTTCGCTCAAGCTCACCTTGGCCGGCGTGCCTTTCACCCGTGCGCTCAGCTTCAGACCGCCCAGGCCGGGACCGAGGGCCACGTCCTTGGCCAGAGTCTTGGCCAGCTTACTAAGGTCCGGATGTTCGGCCGTGACCGCCAGATCGAACGCCGGCGGCGCGGCGAGCGGCTGAAGCGTACCGGCCGCGGTAAATCGGCCACCAAGAGCGTTCAGCTTGCCGTCAAGGGACAGACGTTCCCGGGTTCCCTTGACCGTGCCGCTCAGATCCAGGGCGCCGAGCCCGGCCAGGGCCTTGGACTCGAGCCCTGCCAGCTTGGCCAGACGGGCCGGATCGGGCACCTTGAGCTCCAGCTTCCCGTCCACGTTCGGCTGCGACGTGAGATTCGCCAGCGTCCCGGAAAAGCTTACGGAGCTGCCGGCCATGTTGCCGATGCGCGCCTCGCGCAGGGTCATGGTTCCCTGCCGCAGGGTGGCGTCCAGGCGAAAGTCACGCACCGCCATGCCTTTGACGGTCAGGCTGCCGATCTTGAGGTCCAGGTTGGCATCGAAGCGATCGAGCGCGGCCAGGCCGCCACCTGCCCGTCCGGCCGCCCCGCCACCGGACGCAGTCTCCTGCGCGCCTTCCGTCTTGCCCGCCTTACCCGGTGACTGCGCCGGTTGCCCTGCGGACCCGGTGGACAAGTAGGCGTCCAGATCGATCTTGTCGATAGCCAGGCCGATGCCAAGGCCCGGGCGCTCGCGCAGCACCGCGGTGATACCGCCGGTCATCCGGCTCACGTCCACGCGCAGGTCGATGTCCTTCAGCGTCACCTGCTTCGCGCCGGCTTCGATTCGGCCGGTCAGGCTCATGCGCCGCAGACGATCGGGCCGGACCTTGGCAAGATCGGCGCCCAGCCAATCGAGCAGGCTGCGAAAGTTATCGGAAGCCGCCTCCACGCGCCCGGCGAATTGAAGCTCCTGCTGCCCGCCCTGACCAGCGGGCGCCAAGGTCCCGGTCAGCGAGATGTCCGAGCCGCCGGGCAAAAGGGCGAGCGCCTGGCTTACCTTGATACGGCCATCGGCCAGCGCCGCGCTCAGCAGGATCTGACGGACCACCTGGCCGCGGAAGACCAGCGCATCGACCGCGACCTCCAAGGACGCGTTGATGTCCTGGGGCAGCGTCGGACCGCTCACGGCCGGAGCCCCACCGGCCCCGGCGGCGCCACCCCCAGCGGCGGCGGCCGGCTGGTCCGGTTTCTCCACCGCAGGCGCCTTGCCTTCCCGCGCCCCCCCGGCGGCCTTGGCCAAGAGCTTGTCCAGGTTGAGGCGCGTGGCAGAGAGGTTGACTCGCGCAGCGATCGGCGGACCCAGTGCGACCTCGATATCGCCCTCGATGGCCGTATCGCCCAACTGCAAGGTCAGTTCGGCGGCCGAGACCTTCTGCATATCAGCCGAAATCTCTGTTTCCAGGCTGAACGGCTGTGCCAGCAGCACCGGGCCCGTGCCGCCGCCGGCCAGCGCGCGCATCATGCCAGCCAGGCTGTCCCCTTCGCTCTTGAAGCGGCCGCGCAGGGTGATGTCTCCCTGGTGCAGCGAGACGGCGCCGCCGAATTGCAGCCGCGCGGTCGCCTCGGGCAAGCCAAGGGACAGGTTGATCGCCGTCGCGCCTTCGTCCACGAAGCGGCCGACGCCCACCTCGTAGGTCACCTTCAGCCCGCGCAACTCGGCCTTGCCGGAAAGCGCGAAGGGGCCCTTGAGGGATTCGGCTCCGATCTGGGCGTTGACGTGGGCGATACGTTCCTCCGTGCCGCTGGCGGCGTCCCGGTAGATAAACGTGCCGTCCTGAATCGTAACGCTGTCGAACCTGATCTGCCCGGCCATGCCGCCCTCGTCCGACTCCGCCGGCTTGACGCGGGCGGCTGGCGACTGCTTCTCGGGCGGCGCAAATTCCCAATTCTTGCGCCCATCGGCCAAGACCTCGAGAAGGATGACCGGCTTGACCAGCGAGACACTCTCGATCTTCACCTGACCCTGCAACAGCGGCAGAAGGGCTACGCGCACCCTGAGCGCCTCGAGTGTGGCCATAGCCGGCTCCGAGCCGCCCTCGATGTTGGCGAATTGCACCTTGGCCGCCGAGAGCGCCGGCGCCGGAAGAAGGGCCAAGCTAATGTCGCCGCCGATGGTCATCTCGCGGCCGGTGGCCTTGCGCACCTCCGAGGTGATGCGGCCCTTGTGCTCGTTCCAGTCGACGAAATTCGGGCCGATGAAGACGGCCGCGATCAGGAGAACGAGCAGTCCGAGGAGCGCAATTCCCAGCTTTTTCACGGCAATGCCTTTTTTTGCCTCGCGTCTCTTTTTTTTTAGCGCGCCAACCGCCAAGAGGCCATTGCGCCGGGCAAGCTTTCCGCTAAGCTAACGATTGTCGGAGAACCGAGCAAACGATACGCTCCAGACGCGCCGGGAGGGAATAAAGCGAATTATGGGTGAGATCGTCGATCTCGAACGCTACCGCAAGCAGCGTAAGCGCCGGTCTGCGAATTCGGAAACCCTGGGCGGCCGCCGCGCCAAGGAGCGCCGGCGGATGCGTAGCGAGCGTGCCGGATCGGCCGCGGAAACCGCCGAAGCCGGCGATTCCGAGTTGGACCGGGTAGCCAAGATCGATCCGGACGACGAGAGCGCCGATTAGGCGCGGGCACTCTTATTCCCAGCCGCGGCGGCCGGCCAAGGGCCGCAGGCTCTTCCAATAGATTCAGCCCCCAACTCCCGAAGATTCAATCCTGCGAGCCCATGTTCTACGAAACAAAAGAAAACCGGCACGGCTTGCCGCGCAATCCCTTCAAGAGCTGCATCGTGCCCCGGCCGATCGGCTGGATCTCGACCCTCGGCGCCGACGGTGTGGTCAACCTGGCGCCCTACAGCTTTTTCAACGGCGTCGCCTCCGATCCTCCCATGGTGATGTTCGCGAGCAACGGGTCCCCAAGCATCCCCGAGAAAGACACGCTCAGGAACTGTGAGGCGACCGGCGAGTTCGTCGCCAGCCTCGCGACCTGGGACCTGCGCGATCAGATGAACCGCACCTCCGCGCCCGTGGCCGCCGAGATCGACGAGATGGCGCTGGCGGAACTGGAGCAGGAGCCCGCGCGCCTGGTCAAACCGCCGCGGGTCAAGGCCGCGCCTATCCACCTGGAGTGCCTGCACCACCAGACCATCGAGTTGCCCTGCGACGTCCCCGGCGGGCGCAACGCGTTGGTGCTGGGGCGCGTTATCGGCGTGCATATCCGCGACGAGGTGCTGACCGACGGGCTCGTGGACATGGCCAAGATCAAGCCCATCGCCCGGCTGGGTTACATGGACTACACCCGCGTCGACCTGGTGTTCACCATGGAGCGGCCGAGCGCGTAGGGTTCCGGCGGCCAGATCGACACGTTCATCCGCCGTAGAAGACCTTCTCCCCCAGGTCCTTCATCTCAAGGATCGCCTCGTCGGGCCGGCCCGCCGGTTCCTGCGCCACGCTCGCGCCGATCACTTCGCCGACCACGATGTGGTGGTCTCCGCGCTCGACGATCTCGGTCACCTTGCACTCGAGCGCGGCGTGGGCGCTATCCAGCAGCGGTGAGCCCGTGGTTCCCGCCCTATAAGCCTGGCCGTTGATGCTGCCGCCGTCCTCCCGGGTCGGCTTGAAGAAGGCGAAGGCGGTTTCCTGCTGGCCCTTGCCCAGCATGTTGAGGGCGAAATGCCCGGCGTCCTTGAGCGTGTGGTAGGCGCCCGAATCGCTCTTGACCCCGACGGCGATGAGCGGCGGCTCGAAGGCCGTCTGGGTTACCCAGTTGACCGTGGCGGCGGCGACCGTCCCGTCCGAGCCCTTCGCCGTCAGGACGTAGATCCCGTAAGGGATCATGCGCAGCGCCGTCTTCTTCGCTTCAGCGTTCATCTTTACCCCCGTTTTTTTGTATGCAGGCCTCCCGTCCCGGCGACCGGATCGGCCCATGCGACATGCCACATTATCGGCGAAGCGGCAGCCATGGGCCAGGGCGCTGTCCTCAACGCATCGGTCGATCGTTAAAAAAAGAGGGCAGCGAAAACCAGGATTTCCGCCCCCCTCGACGTGGCATAGCGCCTTCGGGTGTGCGGCGTGTGCGCGAGCTGTCTTGTTAGACACGAATTTCCAACGTCGCTATGATGGTTTTCCGGCGCTACGAGGGTGGGGGAACCCCATGGAACAAGAGGGCGTCAAGCGAAAACTCACCACGATTCTCGCCGCCGACGTCGAGGGCTATACGCGTCTGATGCGCGCGGACGAGGAAGCGACGCTCAAGACCCTCGGCGAGTATCGCGAAATCATCGACGGTTTGGTCGCCCGGCACGACGGCCGGGTCTTCAGCACGGGCGGCGACAGCGTGTTGGCCGAGTTCGGCAGTACGGTCGAGGCGGTGCGCTGCGCCATTTCCTGCCAGGAGGAGATTTCGAGCCGCAACGCGGAGCTGGCGGACGAGCGGAAATTGATGTTCCGCATCGGCATCAATGTGGGCGACGTCATGGTCAGAGATGGCGACCTGTTCGGCGATGGAGTCAATGTGGCCGCGCGGTTGGAAGGCCTGGCCGAGGCGGGCGGCGTCTGCATTTCGGGCAGCGTGTTCGAGCAGATCAAGCACAAGCTGTCGCTGGACTTCGAGGATATGGGCCAGCAGGAAGTCAAGAATATCGCCGAGCCGGTCTCCGCCTACCGGCTCGTGCCGGGCCAGGTGTCGGTTTCGGCGGGCGCAACAGCAGCCGCGAAGCCATCCGGCGCGAGGCGCTGGTGGATGCCGGCCATAG
>JAZGBC010000021.1:0-3196 GCA_036444495.1 Kiloniellales bacterium | reverse complement strand
GAAAGCAGCCAACCTCCAGTGTGGACGGGCTATTGTCACTGCAGAATGTGTCAACGCGCCAACAGCGCGGCTGTTACCGTCTGGGTCGTGTTTCCACAGACCGCGGTTAGATTCCCGAACGCTGAACCGACGTATTTCAAATCATCTCCTTTCGCCGAGCGTGGCTTCTGCTCGACATGTGGGTCACCCATGACTATGAGGCATCAGGAAGAACCAGATGGCATCCTGGCATTCTACAGTGCGACTTTGGACCATCCGGAAGACTTCGCGCCGACGGTGCATGTTGGTGTTGAAAGCAAGATGCCATGGTTGGACATACACGACGACCTTCCAAGGGCACGATCAGAGGATTCCATAGAACTCTGCAGACGTTGGGGTAACGCTGGCTTTGCCGATCCTGCTGACTGGAAATTACAAGAATAACAGTAGCGCCGCTGATTTCCGTTCTGGGTCACTTTCGGACATCCGTGTGACCCTCTAGGAACGTCCGTTATGGGGCCAGGACCGGACCTTCAGGAATCGAGCTAATGCCCTAGCGCGCTGGCGCGAGTTCCGCGTGCCCGGCAGGCCGCGCGCTTGTGAAGCTTAAACGGAGCCTGCGGGTGGAACGAATGCCGGGATTAGGGCGAATCGCCGGCGCCGCGCAGGGCGGCGAAGACCTGTCCCACGCCTTCGATTTCCGGCGCAATCTGGCGCAACGCCCAGCGGATCGCGAAGGCCTCCTCGCTCAGGCGGCCGGCCTGGGCCTCGGCGTTCATGTTGGCGCCCCCGTTGCGGATCAGCGCGGCTTGGGTGTCCAGGCGCTCGGCGAGCCGGCGCAGGCGGCCGAGGCAGAGCCGCCGCTGCCGGGCGTTAGCATCGCTGGCCTGCTCTCGTTCCACCTGGCCGCCGTCTTCCATGAACCCCAGTTCCGCAATCGAGCCAAGTAATGATATGCGTTATGCGCATAACCCGCTGGCGGCGGTCAAGGGGTTCGCCTGTGGAACTTGCTCGATTGTTGAAAAATAGGGGGACACAATAATATTGTGTCCCCCTATTTCTGTCCCCCTATCTCCAGGCGGAGCCTTGATTCAGGGCCGGATGGAGAGGACCGGCGCGGCCCAGTCGAGGCGCACGTCCTCGATGGGCGGGGCGCTCCAACTGCTCAGGATGAAGTAATTGGGTTTGTAGCCGCGGCGCAGTTCCTTGACCAGCAGCGGCCCGTCGCCCGCCAGCTTGACTACGCAGAGGCGGTTCAGGCAGTCCTCGGGCACGCCCTGCTGGTCGCGCCGGTAGAACAGGAGCCAGCCCTCGCGCATGGGGTGCATGGACTCGCCGCGGATGCGCAGCGCCACCATGGGATGCCGGCCCACGCCCTCGGGCGCCTCCACCTCCTCGAGCCCGCCGCCCAGCGCGTGGTCGTCGTGCGGGAAGACCTCCTGGCCCGCGCCCACGTAGCCGACCACCGCCACCCGGGTGGGCTCGTGAAAGCCCGATCCCGGCCCGGGGCCGGGCGGCGCGCCATAGCGGAAGGCCGCCGTGTGGCTCTGGGCCAGCCCGGCCAATCGCTCGATGTGGTGGTCGTCGGGGACGGCGCCATTTTCCCAGCGCGAGACATTGGACTGATCCACCCCGAGCAGCCCGCCCAGCCCGGCCTGGGACAGGCCGAGGGATCTGCGCAGCGCCCGGATGCGGGCCGCCAGTGTCGCTGGATCGTCGGAGGGGGCCTGGGCTAAATCGGCGGTTAAATCGGCATGCATGATGCGCATCCTACCTGGGTTATCCCCAAAAGCCAATGTGTCATGCGCATTTTATGCTTGATCTAGATATGCGGGTCATGCATATTTCCAGGATGTCGAGGGACTTATTCCTATCACCGCGAGGTTCGATGGGCGGCTGGGTGGAGCGGGCCGCGCCGGTCCCGGAAACCGGCCAGAGCCGGCCGGGGCATGGCGAGGCCTCGCGGGGGCGTGGCAAGACCCAGACGGTCCGCTCCAACACCCAGCCGGGCCGTGGCAACACCCAGCCGGGCCGCTCCAACACCGAGCCGGGCCGTGGCAACACCGAGCCGGGCCGCGGCAATACCCGGCCGTCCCGCTCCACCCCCCAGCCGGGCCGCGGCAACACCCAGTCGAGGCGCTCCAACACCCAGCCGGGGCGTGGCGGGACGGCCGGACCCGGGCCGGTTCTTCCCCTGCGGGCCCGGATCCAGACCATGCGCCGGGGCGGCATGTCGGAAACGGGCCTCAGGCGGTCCCTGGGCTTGAGCCAGGAGCAGGCGGTCGATCACGGCCTGATTGCGCCGCGCGGCTGGGGACTGCCGTGGGATCGGGCGGACGCTGCAGTGGGGGGCGGACCCGCGGTGGGTGGCGCGGCGGCGGGCTTGCCCGCCATAGCTTCAGCGGCGGCGGGCGGACCGGCCATGGTTCGGGTGCAGCGCGCCGTGGCCCGGGCCTGCGGCCTGGAGGAGGCTCAATTGCGCCGGCCTGGACAGGCGCGTGAGCTGGTCCGGGCCCGGCAGCTGCTCGCCTATCTTCTGCGCGAGCTTTGCCCCGGGGCCACGCTGTCGGCCATCGGTGTCTTTCTCGCACAGGACCACAGCACCGTGTTCCATGCCTGCCGCCGGGCGGCGCTGCGCCTGCGCCGGGAGCCGGCCACTCGCCGGATTTACCTGCGCCTGCGCCGGGAGCTGGGAGCGGCGGCCCATGGCTAGGCGGCGCGCCCGCAAGGCGGCGCGTGCCGCCCTGCAATTGCCGCCGACGGGCGGGGATATTGGCCCGCCCGAGCGCTATCAGCACGGAGACGTGATCCGCAGCGAGCCGGGCGAGGAGGCCGGGGTCTTCTACCGGCGCGTGGCGACGCAGAGCGCGCTCGACCGCTATCTGACGCGCCGGCAGATCAGCCAGCGCCAGTTCGACGCGGGCATGCGGCTGTACCAGCTTTGGCGTGCGGCCGGGGGCACGCACCAGATCACCCTGGCCTACGAGTTTCGGGTCCGGGGGCATCGCGAGCTGAGCGACCGGCAGGCGGTCCTGCGCCGGCGGGTGACCGAGATCCTGCGTGCCCTGGGGCCGCTCGCCGGCATCCTGGTGCGTGTCTGCCTGTGCGACGAGGCCGCGCGCGACTGGGCCGCGGCGCGCGGCGACGCGCCCCAGGCCGGTGTGGTGGTGCTGCGCCTGGCGCTCGACTCGCTGGCGGACTATTGGCGGCTGTGAGG
>JAZGBC010000020.1:0-5426 GCA_036444495.1 Kiloniellales bacterium | reverse complement strand
TTCCCCTGCTGCCCGGGGCCAGATACAACGCCAAGGCCCTGCGCAAGCGCCTCGGCGACCGCAGCATCTAGGTCACCCGCCCATCACGGCCGGGCGTAGAAGAGGTGCCGGCCGATCTTCGGCCTCTGCAGCTTGCCGTCGCGCCAGGCCGGGTTCACGTAGTCCGCGTGGTACCAGAGCGCGCCCTTCGTGGGGTCGTCCAGATCGCCGTCGAGGACCTTGCCCGCCAGCAGCTTGCTCTCCGCCCAGGCTTGCGGGTCGCCGGGCCGATCGCTCTTGCCGTCGCACCACCAGGAGAAATGGCAGGCCCCAGGGTTTAGCGTATTGCCCTGCTTGATCACGGCGCAGACGCTGTCGGGAAAGGCGGGGTCGGCGACCCGGTTCATGACCACCTGGCCGACGGCGATCTTGCCCGGCTCCGGCTCGCCCCGGGCCTCGTGGTAGATGTTGAGCGCCAGGCATTCCAGCTTGTCGTTCAGCGCGAACTCGGGCGTGGTTTCGCCCCGCAGGTAAAGCGCCAAGGCCAGGCCGGCCACCATCGCGAGAGCTCCGGGCGCGGCGAGGCGCGGGTTCCGCGCGGCCCAACGAAGCAGACGCCTCGCAAGGGGGGCCGAGCGCCGCAGGGACCAGAGCACGGCCCGGGCCAGCAGGCGGATCAGATAGAGGAGCGCGGCGACCGCCGCCCGGACGAGGCGGACGAGCGTTCGGCCCAGCGCGGCCCAATCGACGGCCAGGAAGCGCGCCTTGAGGCCTCCAGGGAGTCTTCCCCGGGCCGCCGTCCGCCGCCGCGTTTTTACTTCTTCGGTCATGCTGTGCCGGGCATGCCATGCCTTTGCGGCCAAATTTGGACCGGATTCGGATTATTTGCGAGCCTGTCGGCCCCGCCGGGGCTTTGCGCATGGTAGTCATGCGGAGGTCCGCATAGGCCGGCCGGGCGAAAGCCTGTAAGGTCACTCCCGCTTCAACAGAGGCGAAGGACAATGGCCGATCGAAGCTGGCGCGTTCCCGCCGTGGTGCTCTTTTGCGCCATGGCGGTGCTCGCCCTCAACATGGGCGTGCGCCAGACCGCCGGGCTGTTCCTCGAGCCCATGACCCAGGACCTGGGCATCACGCGCAGCAGCTTCGCCCTCGCCATCGCCATACAGAACCTGCTCTGGGGGGTGCTCACGCCCATCTTCGGCGTGCTGGCGGACCGTTACGGCACGGCCCGCTGGCTGGCATTGGGCGGGGTGATCTACGCGCTCGGGCTGCTGATCATGGGCCTGGGCGGCAGCGAGGCCAGCCTGCACCTGGGCGCCGGCGTCTTCATCGGCTTCGCGGTCAGCGCCTGCGGCTTTCCCCTCGTGCTTTCGGCGGTGGCGCGCGCCTTTCCCGGGCGGCGGCGCAGCATGGCCCTCGGCGTCGCGGCCACCGGCGGCTCGGTCGGCCAGTTCCTGCTGCTGCCCTTTGCGCAGATCATCATAAGCGATCTGGGCTGGGTCGGCGCGCTGCTGGTCCTCGCCGCGCTCGCTGCCCTCATCGTGCCCTTCGCCGCGGCGCTCACGGGCCGGCCCGAGACCAGCGCCTCGGAGGAGTCTGCGTCAGGCGGCATCCGGGCCGCGATCGACGAGGCGCGGCGTCACAGCGGCTATCTCCTGCTCAACGGCGGGTTCTTCGTCTGCGGCTTCCATGTCGCCTTCATCGCGACCCACCTGCCGGCCTATATCAACACCTTCAACTTCGATCCCATGGTGGGCGCCACCGCGCTCGGCGTGATCGGCTTCTTTAATATTATCGGCGGTTTGCTCGCCGGCTATCTGGGCGGGCGCTTCCGCAAGAAGTACCTGCTCTCGGGCATCTATCTGGCCCGCGCCCTCACCATCACGCTGTTCATGATCGCACCCAAGAGCGAGCTCTCGGTCTGGCTCTTCTCGGCCAGCTTCGGCGTGCTCTGGCTCAGCACCGTGCCGCTCACCAGCGGCCTGGTGGGCGACGTCTTCGGGCCGAAGTACATGGCCACGCTCTTCGGCTTCGTCATGTTCAGCCACCAGATCGGCGCCTTCTTCGGCGCCTTGCTGGGCGGGCTGAGCTACGACCTGACCGGCTCCTACACCGCGGTCTGGCTCATGGCGGTGGCGCTTGGCCTGCTCGCGGCGCTTTTGCATTGGCCGATCGCCGACCGTCCCCTGGCCGAGACGCGCGCGCCGGTTCCCGTGACGGAGCAGGCCTGACATGTCATCGGGTCCCCAGGCCGTTTCCGATCACTACACGCGCGGCGACCTGGGCGAGGCGATCCTGGCCGCGCTGCGCCGCGCGGGGAAGGACCCGGACAACCTGGCCCCCGGCGATCTCAGCGGGCTGGACCAGTTCCATTTCCGCGGCCTGGAGGCGACCCGGGACCAGACCGAACTGGTGGCGCTGGAGCCCGGCAGCCACGTGCTCGACGTGGGCTGCGGCATCGGCGGGCCGGCCCGGTACCTGGCGGGCGAATTCGGCTGCCGCGTCATCGGGCTCGACCTGACCGAAGAGTTCTGCCGTGTCGGCGCCATGCTGGCCGAGCGCACCGGGCTCGCGGACCGGGTCGAATTCCGCCAGGGCGATGCGCTCGACATGCCGTTCGAGGACGCGGGCTTCGACCTGGTCTGGACCCAGCACGCCTCCATGAATATCGCCGACAAGGCCCGGCTCCATGGCGAGATGTACCGGGTGCTCAAATCCGGCGGGCGGCTCGCTCTCTACGACATCGTGGCGGGGAACGGCGGGCCGCTGCACTTCCCCGTGCCCTGGGCGCGCCGGCCCGAGATCAGCTTCCTGACCACACCCGAGGAGCTGCGCGCGGGCTTGGCGGCCGCCGGCTTCCGCATCGATGTCTTCCGCGACGTCTCCGAGGCCGGCCTCGAATGGCGCAAGAAGACGATGGAGAAGATCGCGCGGGACGGCCAGCCGCCGCTCGGACTCCACGTCGTCATGGGCTCCGCCTGGCGCGAGATGTTCGGCAACGTGGGCCGCAACCTGGAAGAGGACCGCATCCGCCTCATACAGTTGGTGGCGCGGAAGGGCTAGAGCGGGCGCACGGCAGGCCCTATCCTTGGCGCGGGCCGAGTGTTTCGATCATCGGGATGGGGAGAGCTTCATGCTTCGATTGAGTGCGGCCGTCCTTTTTGCCCTGCTGGTCTTTGCCGCGCCAGGCGCGCAGGCCTTCCTGGATACGATCCTGACCGCGCCGAAGACGCTGTTCGAGCGGGCCATCGAGGCGCGTTCGAGCGGCGACATCGTCAAGGACAACAAGATCGTGCTCGCCGTCAACAAGATCATGGCGGATCTCGGCACGATCAAGGCGTCGACGGAGATCTACGAGCAGCGCCTGCTCGTCACCGGCCTGTTCGACGACGAGGCGCTGTACGAGGAGTTCAAGACAAAGACGGAAGCCGTGTCCGGCGTGAAAAAACTCTACTGGCACGTGCGGTACATGAGCGAGGCCGATCAGGAGAAGAACGAGGACGAGATGCTGGATTGGGGCGACGCCCTGCTCCTCGACACCAAGGTCGGCCTGAACCTGGTCGGCACCAAGGGGGTGGCGGACGTGAACCTTCGTGTCGCCGCCGATGCTTTTTCGGGGATCTACATCCTCGGGCGCTCGCGCTCGGAGGAAGAGCATAAGAAGGCCGTGCAGGTGGCGCGCGATACCGAGGGCGTGAGCCGCGTCTACGACTACATCGAGGTGCGGCCCTAGAGACTTCCGTGCGCGGGCTGGGGGCAGCCGACCGCCGCGTCAGGCGATGCGCTGCGCCTTTCGGCAGGCCGCGTCCAGACCCTGTTCGATCGACGCGGCGAGGGTCGAGGCCTTCATGGCCTCGAGCCCGGCGGCCGTCGTTCCCGCGTAGGCGATCATCTCGCGCACGTGTTCGCCGGGCGAAGCCTCCGATTCCGCGAGGATGACCCCGCTCGCGTGGAAAAGCTGACGCATGGCGCGATCGGCGATCGCCGGGTCGATGCCGTGTTTCACCGCGTATTCCACCATGCAATCGGCATAGTAGGCGACGAACCCCGGCACCGGGCCGGTCAGTGCCGTGAAAAGATCGATCTGCTCCTCGCTGGGTACCTCGTCGGTCAGGCCGCAAGCGCCGAACAGGCCCCGGGTCCAATCGCGATCCTCGTCGCTCACCCCGGCGCTTGCACACCAGGGAGAATAGGCAAGCCCGATCTCGGCCGCCGGACTCGACATCGCACGCACGACCCTTTGGGTACCTGTTTGCTGTTCGATCCGCTCGATGGACACCCCCGCCATCACCGAAATTACCAAGCGATTTTCCGCGTCGATACCCAGAGACGACGCCAGATGAGGCGGCACCGAGAGAAGAACGGCCTGGCAGGCATCCACGAGTTCCTGGTTGCGGGTCGTGAACCGCGTGCCGGGCCATTCTTCGAAGCCAGAAGCGTTTCCGGACCGGTTGGAAATCCAAAGCCGCTCGGGAGTGACATATGCCTCGCGAAGCAGGGCTCGGGCGATGGCGCCGCCAAGCGCGCCGCTGCCACCCACGATACCGATGGAATGTGGAGTTGCCATGGCGAATTGATCCCAGCTGCTGTTCCTATTCTGTCGTCGAGACTACCACCCATTGGACCGCCGGTAAGCCCGCCCTACAATGGACACCTCCGCTCTCAATTTCTTCTCCAGACCCTCCTCAACCCTTTGCCGCTGCGACGCCAACCGGTAGACCTTCCCCGTGTACTGGCTGCTTCATGACGCGCCCTCTTCACCAAGGGTGCTTCGGGTCTTGCAGGAGCCGCGGAGCAACAGATCTTCCGTCACAGATGGTACCCGGATGTCCGAACATCGGTGCGAACGCACGTCCTGCCACCGTTCGTGCCGGCTTCACGTCTACGCCCCTGCTCACGCCGCCCGACCGGGCGCAAAGTCAGTCGACATGCTCGCGCCTGCAGACAATGATGCGGCGAACCACCTCGATGTTCATCACCAGGGCAATGACGGATAGGGTAAGCAGGGGTTGGTTGAAGACCGCGCCAAGAAATATGATGAACACTCTGACATCACGGCCCAACCTGAAATAGGGTGCACCCCGAAGTCTCCTGGCCATCAGGCCGTCGTATTTGTCGGCCGAATAGCTGTTCATGAACGAGCCGAGGATCGCCGCAAAGCCGATGACTAGGGCCAGGGGCGAGCCATCGGACGAGAACTGGTGCCACATCAGGCCAAACAGAAGGAAGGCATCGGCGTAACGATCAAGGATGGCGTCGAACCAGCCTCCGAATTCGCTCTGGGAATGCCTCAGGCGGGCGATCTCGCCATCGCAGCCATCGATGATCGAGGCCAGTTGCGCCAGCACCCCGCCCAGGGCCAGAGCCGGATAACCCCCGACTGCAAACAGACCTGCGGCAACGCACGATAGAAGCCACGAGACCACGGAGATCTGGTTCGGCGTCAC
>JAZGBC010000019.1:0-8387 GCA_036444495.1 Kiloniellales bacterium | reverse complement strand
TGAGAGAATATCGGGATTCGAATACCGCTCCGTCCGTCATCTCGACCGAACTAGCGGTAATCTTCGAAATCGCCGCCGAGGTATGGTAGCGGACGTCGCGTTCTTCCAGTTCGCCTTCCAGAAATTGGCGGATCTTGCCGAAACCGCCGACGCCGAGGTGGCCGAGAAAGGGCTCCGGCGTGACGAACGTGATCGGCGCCTTGTGGCAGAGCGAAAGTCGCTTCAGGGCATGGTGGGCCTCGAACAGGAACTCGTAGGCCGGCCCCAGGCAACTGGCTCCGGGGGCGCAACCGATGACCATTGGGCCGGGATTGTCCAGGAAGGCGGACCAGGTATCCCGCGCTTCCTCGGCTTCCGGCGGCGACATCAGAGAATGCCCCGGGCCATCGAAGGGACCGAGGCCGGGCACCGCCTCGTTGGCGCTGCGGTGGCCGGTGGCGATGACCAGATAGTCGTAGTCGTAGGATTCAGAATCCGTGTGGACCTTGCGTGCGTCCGGGTCGATCCTGTTCACCGCCGCCTCGACGAAGCCGATCCCCTTGCGCTTCAGCGGGCGCTCGAGGTCGAAGGAAATGTCGGCGATGGTCTTCGCCCCCATGGCGACCCAGGGGAGCGAGGGAATGAAGATGAAGCGCCGCTCTTTGGCGATCACCGTAATGTCATGCTGGCGTGGAAGAAGGCGGCGCAGGTCGAAGGCCGTTGTCAGTCCTCCGAATGATCCGCCGATCACAAGGATATTCATCGTCTGCTTCCTCCCGATTCCACCTTCGGCTCACTCCACGGGCAGGCCGGCGAGTCTCCACTCCGGAAGGCCGCCGTCCAGCCGCCGCGCGGCAAAGCCCTGCTCGCGCAGCTCGGCGACGGCCTCGTAGGCCAGCAGGCAGTAGGGCCCGCGGCAATAGGCGACCACCTCCTGGTCCCTCGGCAGTTCGCTGAGGCGCTGCTTCAACTCCTTCAAGGGCATGTTGACGGCGCTGGGCAGGTGGCCGGCGGCGAACTCCTCAGGGGGGCGGACATCGAGCACCGTGACCAGGCCTTCGCGCACCCGCCGGAGCAGTTGCTTCGGCGACACCGGCTCCAGGCCGTCCTGCGAGCGCAGGTAACCGGATACCAGCTTGTCGAGCTCGGCGAGGTTGGTCTCCGCGACGCCGCGCAGCGAGGCGAGGAGCGCGGCCACCGCCTCGTCGGCAAGGCGGTAGTGGACGTACTGTCCCGACTTGCGGGCCACCACCAGGCCGGCCCGCCGCAAGTGCTGAAGGTGCTGGGAGGCGTTGGCGACGGAGAGCCCGGTCAGCCGGGCCAGAACCTCCACGTTCCGTTCCCCCTGCGCCAGCAGTTCCAGCAACTCCAGGCGATGTCCATGACTCAAGGCCTTGGCCACCGTCGCCACATGGGCGAAGAGCGTTTTCTTGACATCGGGCTTTCGCTTGGCGCTTGACATGTCCGTCCGGGCCGTCTATTATTCAATAGATCAATTGAATACTATATTACGATTCTTGGCCTGTCAATGCCCTATCGGGCGAGGCCCTGGGAAATAGAGGGAAAATACCTGGTGACGGACCTGATTCTCGGTAATGAGCCCACGATCCGGCTCGGGTTCTTCCTGGGCGTGCTGATCCTCGTCGGGTGTGGCGAGGCGCTGTTCCCGCGCCGGGCGCGGCAGTTCCCGCGCTGGGTCCGCTGGCCCAGCAATTTCGCTATCGTGGCCCTGAATACGGTCGTCCTGCGCCTGATATTCCCGGCCGCGGCCGTCGGCATGGCCCTCTACGCCGGGGAGCACGGCTGGGGCCTGTTCAACGCGCTTGAGGTGCCCGCCGCGCTCGCCATCATCGCCTCGGTCCTGGCGCTGGACCTGATCATCTATCTGCAGCACGTCATGGTGCACGCCGTGCCTGCCTTGTGGCGCCTGCACCGCATGCACCACGCGGACCTGGATTTCGACGTCACCACCGGGGCGCGCTTCCACCCTATCGAGATCCTGCTGTCCATGGTCATCAAACTCGCCTCGGTCGCGGTGCTCGGCGCGCCGGCGGTAGCGGTGGTGATCTTCGAGGTGCTGCTGAACGCCACCGCCATGTTCAACCACGGCAACCTGCGCCTGCCCCTGGGCCTGGACCGGGTGCTGCGGCTGTTCGTCGTGACCCCGGACATGCACCGGGTGCACCACTCGATCCTGCCCAACGAGACCAACAGCAACTTCGGCTTCAACCTGCCCTGGTGGGACCGCCTGTTCGGCACCTACCGGGCCCAGCCGGCCGCCGGCCACGAGGGCATGACCATCGGCATCGAGCAGTTCCGCGCGCGCGCGGATCTGCGTCTCGACCGGCTGCTCATCCAGCCCTTCCTGGGCGGCGTGGGCAGCTATCCCATCAACCGACGGGCGGCCGCGGCCGCGCCACAAGTCCCCGGTCCGGGAGACGGCACATGAAAACCCTGTTGATCATCAACGATCCGCCCTACGGCACCGAGCGCTGCTACAACGCCCTGCGCTTGGCGAGCGCCCTGTTGAAGCAGGAAACGGAGGCGGAGGTTACCGTGTTCCTGATGGCCGACGCCGTGATCGGCGCTAGGAGAGGTCAGAAGACGCCGGACGGTTATTACAACGTGGAACGGATGCTAAAGCAGGTCCTCGCGGGCAAGGGCCAAGTGCTGATCTGCGGTAACTGCATGGATGCACGGGGACTGACCGAGGCCGACCTGATGGCCGGCGCAGGGCGCAGCACGATGGACGAACTGGCGGCGGCGACCCTCGCGGCCGATAAGGTGCTGGTGTTCTGAAACGTACGGCCAAGCGTCCCGTCCGGCGCTAGCCACGGCCGCACGGGGCCGCCTTGCCCGGCGCACGCCGATCGGGCAGTCTTCGTTCCGGAGTCGCAACGATCTGGACGCCTCGCCGTGAAACTATCCGCCAATCATGCGCTGGAACTCTGGCGCAGGGTGAGCGTCGGGGGACTGGCACAGAAGGACCCGGACCTGACCGCGCGTCAGACGGCCCTTCTGCTGCAAGTCTATCTGACGTCCCCGCCGCACACGGTGCGCGGCCTGGCCAAGGAGCTCGGGATTTCCAAGCCGGCGGTGAGCCGGGCGCTCGATGCGCTTGGCGGGCGCGGCCTGGTGCGGCGCAAGCGCGACGAGGCGGACAAGCGCAACGTGCTCGTCCAGCGCACGGTCAAGGGCTCGGTGTTCCTGCGCGACTTCGGGGACAGGGCCGCCGGGGCCGCCAGAAAGCTCTAGCCGGCCCCGTTGCCCGTTAGCGGTAGGAGATAGGCGGGTCTTAGAAGAGCCAGGTATCCGGGTGGGGATAGGCCATCTTCTGCCCGATGTAGCTCATGCCCTTGACGCAACGCACGATCCACCAAATGGCCAGGGAAAACAGGATCAGCCAGCCGATGACGATGACGGTCGAGATAACGCCGACCGCGCCGATGAACAGGCCGATCCAGAAGGTCCGGATCTGCAGGGTGTAGTGGCTCTGCACCCACTCGGGGGCGTCGTTGCGGTTCAGGTAGGCCATGACCAGGCCGATCAGGCTCGTGATGCCGACCACGAAGCTGAGCAGGTAGAGGATATAGACCAGGTTCGCCGACTTGCCGGCGGTGGCGGTGGCATCGGCCTGACCGCCCGCTTCCGACGTGTAATTCAGGTCCGTCATTATCAGTCCCCTTATGTCCTAGTGCCCCGACTGCGAAATTAGCGCCATCGAATTTCGCAGTCGAAGGGGCACTAACTATTTGAATCTAGTGTGATTCAGCTTCCGATGTTCGGCACATTGAATGTTCCGAACATCGGAACCATCACACTAGGATCGGGGGCGCCATACGGGCCGGCCCAATCCGGCGGTAGGCGTTCGTGCGCATGCTAACGGTTGGATGGTTAAGAGGCCGTTAGTCCTAGGATGGGTGTCCGGGCGAGGCCCGTCTCCGGGGTCCGTCTAGCCGAACAGCCAGCTCGTGGGGTCCGGGTGGGCCTGCTCCCGGGAGAGGTATTTCATGCCCTTCACGCAGCGGATGATGAGCCAGATCGCCCAGAGGAGCAGCAGGAACCAGCCGATCACGATCATCGAGGTGACGGCGCCGATCACGACGTAGAGCAGCCCGATCCAGAAGGTGCGGATCTGGAAGTCGTAGTGGGTCGCCAGCTCGGAGGGAGCCTCCTTGCGGTTGATGTAGGCCATGACCACGCCGATGAGCGCCGTGATGCCGAACACCAGGCTGGCCAGATAGAGCAGGTAGACGATGTTGACGGTGTTACGCTCGGCTTGCCCGCCGCCTCGGGCCGGCCCGTCCGGGCCGGCGCTCATAAAGGGCTCGGTCATTCCCGCTCTCCCCCGATCGGCCTTAATCTAATAGCCCCGGTCCAGGTCCACCACATGCAGCAGCGACTGGCCCGCCTTGTGGCGCCGGATGTTGTCGATGACCATGGCGCAGGCCCCCTTGGCGATGGTCATGGAGGCGACGTGGGGGGTCACCACGACCCGCGGGTGGTCCCAGAAGGGGCTATCGGCGGGCAGGGGCTCCTCCTGGAAGACATCCAGCGTGGCCCCGCCGATCTGGCCCGAGTCGAGCGCCTCCAAGAGGTCCGCCTCAGCCACCTGGGGCCCGCGCCCGACGGAGATGAAGGCCGCGCCCCGCGGCAGGGCGCCCAGGATCCGGGCGTCCACGATGTTCGTGGTGGCTTCGGTCAGCGGCAGCAGGCAAATGAGGATGTCGCTGCGTTCCAGGAAGGGGATCAGCCCCGCCTCCCCGTGGAACGAGGTCACGCCGGGTATCTCCTTCGGCGTCCGGCTCCAGCCGGCCACGTCGAAGTTGAAGGCGCGGAGCTTCTCCGCCGCGTCGCGCCCCAGCACGCCCATTCCCATGATGCCGACCCGGCGCTCCTCGGGCGGCACCTGCGGAATTTCGCGCCAGGCCTTCCCGCGCTGCTGGGCCAGGTAGTCCAGCATGAAACGGTGGTGGTAGATCACACTCATGACCAGGAACTCGGTCATGCCCGCGGTCAGGCCCGGCTCCACCATGCGCACGATGGGCACGCCCTCGGGCAACTCCGGGTCCGAGGAGAGGTGGTCGATGCCCGCGCCGATGGAGAAGATGACCTTGAGGTTGGGATAAGACCTGAGCTCGCCCTTGGGCGGCTGCCAGACCAGCGCGTACTCGATGTCGGCGGGATCGCCGATCTCGGGCCATTCGCGCAGGTCCAGATCGGGGTCGCAGTCGAGCAGCGCCTTGCGCCAGGCGCCGCCGCGGTCGATGTCTGATTTGAAGAGGAGAGCCATGAAGCTTCGTTGAAAATGCGGGGTTCCGCGAGCGCCAATAGAAAGAGCTACCACAGAGGCACAGAGGCACAGAGGCACAGAGGAGAACAAGGTTCACCACGAAGACACCAAGACACGAAGATCACAAAGAATGAAAATAGGTTGAGGCGCGCAAAGCGCGCAAAAATCACCTCTTCGTGTTCCTTTGTGTCTTAGAGCCTTAGTGGTGAAATCCTTTGTTGGTTCTCTGCGTCTCTGTGCCTCTGTGGTTATACTTTAAGTCGCCCTAGCTACATCCTCACCACGTCCCCTTCAACCGCCTCCAGCTCGAAGGCGGCCTTCATCAGCGCCTTGGTGTAGGCCTCTTTCGGGGCCTCGAAGAGGGCCTCGGCGCTGCCCTGTTCCACCACCCGGCCGTCGCGCATGACCAGCACCTCGTCGGCCAGCGCGCGCACCACCTTGAGATCGTGGCTGATGAAGAGGTAGGCCAGGCGGTTCCTGTCCTGCAGCTCGCGCAGGAGATCCACGATCTGAGCCTGCACCGACATGTCCAGCGCCGAGGTGGGCTCGTCCAGCACCAGGAAACTGGGCTTCAAGACCATGGCGCGCGCGATGGCGACGCGCTGGCGCTGGCCGCCGGAGAATTCGTGCGGGTAGCGGTGCCGGCTCTCCGGGTCCAGGCCCACCTCCTTCAGCGCCTCCACGATCATGGCCTCGCGCTCGTCCGCCGTGCCGCCCAGGCCGTGCACCTTCAGGCCCTCCTCGACGATCTGCCCGATCGAGAGGCGCGGGCTGAGCGAGCCGAAGGGGTCCTGGAAGACCACCTGCATCTCGCGCCGCAAGGGGCGCATGTCCTTGGACTTCCAGCCCTGGATGGCGTCCCCCTTGAATTGGATGCCGCCCTGGCTGGAAATGAGGCGCAGGAGCGCCAGACCCAGCGTCGTCTTGCCCGAGCCGCTTTCGCCGACGATGCCGAGCGTATGCCCTTCGCGCACGCTGAGCGAGATGCCGTCCACCGCCCGCACGTAGTCCACCGTGCGCTTCAGGAACCCCTTCCTGATGGGGAAGTGGACCTTGATGTTTTCGCCTGCCATGACCACGGGCGCATCGGGCGGCGCCTTGATCGGGTCGCCCTTGGGCTCGGCGGCCAGCAGGGCCTGCGTATAGGGGTGGCGCGGGCGCTCGTAGATGTCCTCGACCGGGCCCTGCTCGACGATCTCGCCGCCGGTCATGACGCAGACGTGGTCGGCCATCTTGCGCACGATGGCCAGATCGTGGGTGATCAGCAGCAGCGCCATGCCCATCTTGGCCTGCAATTCCTTGAGCAGCTTCAGGATCTGCGCCTGGATGGTGACGTCGAGGGCGGTGGTGGGTTCGTCGGCGATCAGAAGGTCCGGCTCGTTGGCCAGCGCCATGGCGATCATGATCCTCTGGCGCTGGCCGCCGGACAGCTCGTGGGGATAAGCCGACAGCCGCTTGGACGCTTCGGGGATGCCGGCCATATCCAATAGCTCCAGCGTGCGTGCTCGCGCGGCCTCGCGGCCCAAGCCTTTGTGCAGGATGAGCGTCTCGTTGATCTGCTTCTCCACCGTGTGCAGCGGATTGAGCGAGGTCATGGGCTCCTGGAAGATCATGGAGATTTCGTCCCCGCGCACGTCGCGCAGCACCTCCTGGCTGGCGCCGATCAGCTCGCGCCCCTTGAAGCGCACCGAGCCGCCCGGGTGACGCGCCAGCGGATAGGGCAGGAGCTGAAGGATCGAGAGCGCGGTGACCGACTTGCCCGAGCCGCTTTCGCCGACCAGCGCCAGCGTCTTGCCCCGTTCGATGTCGAAGGTGGCGCCCTTGACCGCGTCCAGCGGCCCGGCCGGCATCTCGAAGCGGGTCGAGAGGTTCCGCACCTGGAGCAAGGGTTCGGCCATCATTCGCCTCCCTGGGCGGCCGGGATGGGCGCCGCCTCCACCGCGCTCTCGGCGGGCGGCGGCTCGCCGGCGAAGAGCTTGCGCGGGTCGAGGGCGTCGCGCACCGCCTCGCCCATGAAGATGAGCAGGCTCAACATGACCGCGATGGCGAAAAAGCCCGTCAGGCCCAGCCACGGCGCCTGCAGGTTCGCCTTACCCTGGGCGAGCAACTCTCCCAGCGAGGCCGAGCCGGGCGGCAGGCCGATGCCCAGGAAATCGAGCGAGGTCAGCAGGGTGACCGAGCCGGCCAGCGTAAAGGGCATGAAGGTGATGGTTGCCACCGTGGCGTTGGGCAGCACGTGGCGGAACATGATCACGAGGTTGGAGACGCCAAGCGCCCGGGCGGCGCGCACGAAATCCAGGTTGCGCGCGCGCAGGAACTCGGCGCGCACGACCCCGACGAATCCCATCCAGGAGAACATGAGCAGGAGGCCGAGCAGCCACCAGAAGTTGGGCTCGACCACGCTGGCCAGGATGATCAGGAGATAAAGGATCGGCATGCCCGACCAGATCTCCATGAAGCGTTGGAACAACAAATCGAGCCAGCCGCCGAAATAGCCCTGCACCGCGCCCGCCGTTACGCCGATGGCGGCGCTGATCACGGTGAGTACGAAGCCGAACAGCACGGAAATGCGGAAGCCGTAGATGAGCCGCGCCATCACGTCGCGCGCCTGGTCGTCGGTGCCCAGCCAGTGTTCGGCGTCGGGCGGGGCGGGCGCCGGCACCGGCAGGTCCCAGGCCACGGTTTGGTGGTCATAGCGGACCAGCGGCCAGATCATCCAGCCCTCGTCGCCGATCAACTTGGCCACAAAGGGATCGCGGTAGTCGGTCTCGGTCTCGAATTCGCCGCCGAAGGTGGTCTCCGGGTAGGCCACGAAGATCGGTGTGTAGAAGCCGCCGTCGAAATAGACCAGGAAGGGTTTGTCGTTGGCGACGACCTCCGCAAAGAGCGTCACGACAAAGAGGGCGAGGAAAATCCAGAACGACCAGTAGCCGCGCCTGTTGGCGCGGAAATTGTGCAACCGCCGCTGGTTGAGCGGCGATAGCTTCAGGACACCGGCTCCGGGCCGGCGTGGCGTCGCGGTCCGCGCAGCTTCGGCCATCTCAGACCTCCCGGCTCTCGAAATTGATGCGCGGATCGATCACGGTGTACATCAAGTCGCCGATCAGCCCCATCA
>JAZGBC010000018.1:0-8677 GCA_036444495.1 Kiloniellales bacterium | reverse complement strand
GTCCTGAACAGACGCCCGCCGGGGAAGCTGGTGTGCGGCAGGCGGGCAAAGAGGTCGAAGCGCCCGGCCTGCCCCGCCACCGCCTCGGCGATCACGCGGCCGGCCAGTCCGCTCATGGCCACGCCCTGGCCCGAATAGCCCTGGGCGAAATAGACGTTATCGCCCAGGCGCCCGATGTGGGGCGTGCGCTCCACCGTGATCGCCACGTAGCCGCCCCAGGTGTAGTCGAAACCCACGTCGTGGAGCTGGGGGAAGACCGCGAGCATCTTGCGCCGCATGGCGCGCGGCAGATGGGGCGGCACCAGGTTGGAATAGCTGACCCGCCCGCCGAACAGCAGCCGCTTGTCGCGGGACAGGCGGTAATAGTTGAGCACGAAGTTGCAGTCGCTGACCGCCAGGTTGCCGGGGATGACCGAGCGGGCCCGGTTCTCGCCCAGCGGCTCGGTCGCCGCGATATAGGTGCCCACCGGCATGATCTTGGCCCGGAGCTGCGGCGCCAGGTCGCCCAGATAGGCGTTGCAGCAGAGGACCAGGGTATTCGTCTTGACGGATCCCCGGGCGCAATGGGCCGCCGGGGCCGCCCCGGACTCCAGGCGCGTGACCTCGGAACCCTCGAAGATACGCACGCCCGCCGCCTCGGCCGCCCGTGCCAGGCCCAAGCAGTAGTTCAGCGGGTGCAGGTGCCCGGCCCCGCCCTCGTAGAGCCCGCCGATGTAGGACGGGCTGTTGACGTATTGCACGGCCTCCTCCCGGGTCTCGGCCAGGCGCGTGTCGCCGTAATCGAAATCCCTGGCCCAGAGATCCTGGTTCCGGCGCAGGCCATCGAGTTGGCGTGGCTTGTTGGCGCCGTGGAAGTAGCCCCAGGCAAGGTCGCAGTCGATTTTGTGGCGCTCCACCCGCTCGCGGATGATGCTCTTGGCCTCCTCGGCCAGGCCGAAGAGCTTGCGCGCGTCGTCCCTGCCGGCCCAGTTCACAACCTTGGCCATGCCCGAGGAAAAGCCGGTGCAGATCTGCCCACCGCTGCGCCCCGAGGCGCCCCAGGCGATGCGCCGGCCTTCCAGCAGGGCCACGTCAAAGCCCCGCTCCGCCAGCTCGAGCGCGACCGAAAGACCGCTGAAGCCGCCGCCGACGACGCAGACATCGGCCGTGACCTCGCCCAGGAGCTCGGGATAGGCCGGATCGGAGTTGGCCGTGGCGGTGTAATAGGACTCGACGTGAGGTTCGCGGGGCATGGCCAGAGTGCTAGCAGATCGCTTGCCACCGGCACAACGCAAGACCGGCGCGAAGGTTGCCGTTAACAAATCATCAAGCCGGGTCGGGGAGAGTGGCGGCGCAAGACCGGCGCGGCGCGCCTTGTCCTGGCGTCTCGGGCCGTGCTAGCGAAGAGCGCCGATCAGGGCGCTGGCCGGCGCCTTTCCGGGTGACCCATGAATTCCATCGAAGAGTTCCTGAAAGAGCACCGCATCGAGGAGGTCGAGTGCCTGGTGCCCGACATGGCGGGCATCGCGCGCGGCAAGATCCTGCCCGCGGGCAAGTTCCTCCAGGGCATGGAGCGCGAGGGCCTGCGCCTGCCCGAGGCGGTCTTCGTGCAGACCGTGACCGGCGACTACCCGCCGGAGGGCATCGTCACCAGCCCGGCCACCCAGGACGTCTACCTGACCCCGGACGCGGCCACCATCCGGGTCGTGCCCTGGTACAAGGATCCCACGGCCCAGGTCATCTGCGACGCCCATTACCTGGACGGATCGCCCGTGGAGTTCTCCTCGCGCAATCTCCTGAAGCGCGTGCTGGCGCTCTACGAGGAGAAGGGCTGGGCCCCCGATATCGCGCCCGAGCTGGAGTTCTACCTGGTCGATGTCAACACCGACCCGGACTATCCCCTGGAACCACCCATCGGGCGCTCGGGCCGGCGCGAGACCTCGCGCCAGGCCTACGGCGTGGACGCGGTCAACGAGTTCGATCCCCTGTTCGAGGACGTCTACGATTTCTGCGAGGCCCAGGACATCGACATCGACACGCTCACCCACGAGGCCGGCGCCGCCCAGATGGAGATGAACTTCAATCACGGCCCGGCCATGAAGCTGGCCGACCAGACCTTCCTGTTCAAGCGCACGGTGCGCGAGGCGGGCCTGCGCCACAAGGTCTACGCCACCTTCATGGCCAAGCCCATGCAGGGCCAGCCCGGCAGCTCCATGCACATCCATCAGCACGTGCGCGAGGCCAAGAAGGGCCGCAACCTCTTCGCCCAGAAGAACGGCAAGAACTCCCGGCTCTTCCTGAACCACATCGCCGGGCTGCAGAAGCACCTGCCGGCGGTCATGCCGCTGCTCGCGCCCAACGTGAACTCCTACCGCCGCCTGATGCGGCATTCGGATGCGCCCATCAACACCCACTGGGGCTACGACAATCGCACCGTGGGCCTGCGCGTGCCTCATTCCGAGCCCGAATCCCGGCGCGTGGAGAACCGCATCGCCGGCGCCGACGCCAACCCCTATCTGGCGGCTGCGGCATCCCTGGCTTGCGGATATATCGGCATGACCGAGCGCCTCAAGCCGCGCGCGCCGGTGGAGGGCAGCGCCTACCGCCTGGCCCATACCCTGCCGCGCACGCTTTACGACGCGCTCGACCGTTTCAAGGGCAGCCGGGCCCTCAAGCCGGTGCTCGGCGAGCGCTTCGTGGACGCGGTGACGCTGGTCAAGGAGACCGAACTGGACGCCTATCAGCAGGTGATCTCGTCTTGGGAGCGCGAACACCTTCTGCTAAACGTTTAACGCCTGTTAACCGGCCAGGGCTATTCAGTCTGGACCATGTTGAGATCGACCATGATCGTTCGTTACGGCTGGGAAGCTTCGGGGCGCACGAACCTCGCCGATCTGCTGATCCTCTGCGCCCGCATCGACTTCAATCCCTAGTGCGGCGGCTTTAGGTGCCGCGCCGTGGCGCGCGCCTTCCCGCCGATCGAGTTGGAGTCAACCGCAAGCTAGGGAGCCGAGAGACCCATGACAGCAACAGCCGCGCGCAACAGCACCGTCCGCTGGCGCGAAAGCGATATCGAGCACCACCTGCATCCCTTCACCGATTACAAGGGGCTGGCCGCCGAGGGCGGCGCCCGCATCATCACCCAGGCCGAAGGGATCACGATCACCGATTCCGAGGGCAACCGCTTGCTCGACGGCATGGCGGGCCTCTGGTGCGTCAACCTGGGCTACGGCCGCAAGGAGCTGGCCGAGGCCGCCTACCGGCAGATGCTGGAGCTGCCCTATTACAACACCTTCTTCAAGACCGCGACGCCGGCCTCCGTCGAGCTGGCCGAAAAGCTCACCGCGATCGCGCCGCCGGACCTGAACCACGTCTTCTACGGCTCCTCCGGCTCCGAGGCCAACGACACCATCGTGCGCATGATCCGCCATTTCTGGAACCTGGAGGGCAAGCCGGAGAAGAAGACCTTCATCAGCCGCGAATACGCCTATCACGGCAGCACCATGGCCGCGATCAGCCTCGGCGGCATGAAGGCCATGCACGAACAGGCGGACCTGCCCCTGCCCGGCTTCGTCCACGTCATGCCTCCCTACTGGTACGACTACGGCGGCGACCTTTCGCCCGAGGACTTCGGCGTCAAGGCCGCCCAGGCCGTCGAGGACAAGATCCTGGAGCTGGGTCCCGAGAAAGTCGCCGCCTTCATCGGCGAGCCGATCCAGGGCGCGGGCGCGGTCATCATCCCGCCCGAGACCTACTGGCCCGAGGTGCAACGAATCTGCCGCAAGCACGACGTGCTGCTGATCATCGACGAGGTGATCTGCGGTTTCGGGCGCACGGGCCACATGTTCGCCAGCGAGTACTACGGCCTGGCACCCGACGTCATGACCATCGCCAAGGGCCTGACCTCGGGCTACCTGCCCCTTTCGGCCGCCCTCGTCGGCGACCGGATCACCGATACGCTGATCGCCAAGGGCGGTGAGTTCTATCACGGCTTCACCTATTCGGGGCATCCGGTGGCCTGCGCCGTGGGGCTGGAGAACATCCGCCTCATCGAAGAGGAAAAGCTGGTCGAGCGCACTCATGACGAGACCGGCCCCTACTTCAAGGAAGGCCTGGAGAGCCTGCTCGACAATCCGCTGGTGGGCGAGGTGCGCTCGTTGGGCCTGATCGGCGCGGTGGAGATCGTCAGGGACAAGGCGAGCCGCAGGCACTTCGACAAGCCGGGCAGGGTGGGCACCATCTGCCGCGACCACTGCCTCGCGGGCGGCGCCATCCTGCGCGCCGTGCGCGACGTCATGGTCATGTCGCCCTCGCTGACCGTGACCAAGGCCGAGATCGACGAGTTGATCCGCATCCTGCGCAGCGCCCTGGACCTGACGGCCAAGGACGTGGCTTGAGAAACAATGAAATTTCACCACAGAGACACAGAGGCACAGAGAAGAAAGATAAAGGAACCACGAAGGCACGAAGGCACTAAGACATCAAAAGTGTTTTTGGTTGCGCGGGTCGCGCGCTTAAACTTCCTTCGTGTTCTTTGTGTCTTCGTGTTTACCCTTTTTGTTCCTCTGCGCCTCTGTGCCTCTGTGGTTCAAGTTTGTTTGGCGAGATAGCGCATGAGTAGCGTCACTGTCGCGGCCACGCAGATGGCCTGCACCTGGGACCGCGAGGCGAACGTCGGGAACGCGGAAGCCCTGGTGCGCGAGGCCGCGGCCGCAGGCGCGCAGATCATCCTGCTGCAGGAGCTCTTCGAGACGCCCTACTTCTGCAAGGACCAGAAGCAGGAGCATTTCGCCCTGGCCCGGCCGGCCGAGGGGCACCCGCTGCTCGAAAAGATGGGCGAACTGGCCCGGGAGCTGGCGGTGGTCCTGCCCGTGAGCTTCTTCGAGCGGGCCAATCGGGCGCACTACAACTCGCTCGCCGTGATCGACGCCGACGGGCGCAACCTGGGCCTCTACCGCAAGAGCCACATCCCCGACGGGCCGGGCTATCAGGAGAAGTTCTACTTCAACCCGGGCGATACGGGCTTCAAGGTCTGGCGGACGCGCTACGGCACCATCGGGGCCGCGGTCTGCTGGGACCAGTGGTTCCCGGAAGCGGCGCGGGCCATGGCGCTCAAGGGCGCGGAGCTGCTGTTCTACCCCACCGCCATCGGCTCCGAGCCGCAGGACCCCACGATCAACAGCAAGGAGCACTGGCAGCGCGCCATGCAGGGCCACGCCGCGGCCAACCTGACCCCGCTCATCGCCAGCAACCGCATCGGGCGCGAGGAGGGCGAGTCCTGCGCGCTCACCTTCTACGGCTCCTCCTTCATCGCCGACCAGACCGGCGCCAAGGTGGCCGAGGCGGGCGAGGCCGAGCGGGCGGTCATCACGGCGAGCTTCGATCTCGACGCGATCCGCGCCCAGCGCGCCGCCTGGGGCCTGTTCCGCGACCGCCGCCCCGACCTCTACGGGGCGCTGCTCACGCAGGATGGGGGATAGGAGCGGGGCAATCCCGCCGAACCGTCATAGGAAAGACCGCGCCCCCTAAAAGGACGCGGCCTTTTTATTTTCCGGCCTGCCCGGGCCTAGCTCAACTGGATATAGGTGGTCTTGAGCTCGGTGTACTTCTCCATGGCGTGCAGCGACTTGTCGCGCCCGAAGCCGGACTGCTTGTAGCCGCCGAAGGGCACGGTGTTGTCGCCGGCGTCGAAGCAGTTGACCCAGACCGAGCCGGCGCGGAGCGCCTTGGCCGATTTCAGCGCCTTGTTGATGTCGCGGGTCCAGACCGCCGCGGCCAGCCCGAACATGGTATCGTTGGCGATCTCGATCGCCTCCTCCGGCTCCTTGAAGGTGATGGTCGAGAGCACCGGCCCGAAAATCTCCTCCCGGGCGATAGTCATCTGGTTGTTCACCTTGTCGAAGATCGTGGGCTGCACGTAATAGCCGCCGCTCTCGGCCATGAGGCGCTTGCCGCCCATGGAGAGCGTCGCGCCTTCCTTCTGGCCGATGTCGATGTAGCCCATGATGCGGTCGAGCTGGGTGTCGTCGACGATGGCGCCCATCTCGGTCTCCGGGTCCAGGGGATCGCCGACGCGCATCCCCTTGCCGACCTCCATGACCTTTTCGAGCAGCCGGTCCTTGACCGATTCCTCGACCAGCAGGCGCGAGCCCGCGTTGCAGACCTCGCCCTGGTTGAAGAAGATGCCCCAGGCCGCCGCCGTGGCCGCGGCGTCCAGGTCCGGCGCGTCCGCCATGACGATATTCGGCGTCTTGCCGCCGCACTCCAGGCTGACCCGCTTCATGTTGGACTCGCCCGAGTACTTCATAAAATACTTACCGACCTCGGCCGAGCCGGTGAAGGCGACGCAATCCACGTCCATGTGAAGGCCGAGCGCCTGGCCGGCGGTCTCGCCGAAGCCGGGCAGCACGCCGAGCACGCCATCGGGCACGCCCGCCTCGGCGGCCAGCTCGGCGACCCGGATCATGGTCAATGGGGACTGCTCGGCCGGCTTGACGATCAGCGAGTTTCCGGTGGCCAGCGCCGGGCCGATCTTCCAGACCGCCATGAGCAGGGGGAAGTTCCAGGGCACGACCGCGGCGCAGACCCCCATGGGCTCGCGCGTGATCATGGCAACGGTATCGGCCGGGGTCTGGGCGATCTCGTCATAGACCTTGTCGATGGCCTCGGCGTACCAGCGGATGCAGCCGGCCGAGGCCGGGATATCGATATTGCTGCTGTCGCGGATCGGCTTGCCCATATCGAGCGTTTCCAGCAGGGCCAGCTCGGTGGCGTGCTGCTCGATCAGCTCGGCCAATTTGAGAAGGATCTTCTTGCGCTTGGCCGGGGCATAGTTGCGCCAGCGGCCATCCTCGAAGGCGCGCCGGGCGGCGGCCACCGCGCGGTCCACGTCCTCCTTGTCGCAGGCGGCAACCTGGGCCAGGGTCTTGCCGTCGATCGGGCTGACGCAGTCGAAGGTCTTGCCATCGGCCGCATCCACGTAGGCGCCGTCGATGAAGGCCTGGCTGCGGTAGGACAGGCCGTCGGCCTGGGATTTGAGCGTGTCGAGGGACAGGACTGCAGACATGGTGGGTTCTCCCTTCCCGGCCTGGCGGGGCTTCGATCCGCCCCGGTTCCTTAGCGTTTTAGGGGTTGTTCCGGGGCGACATTACGCCCGCCCGCCAGCCCCCGGCAAGGGCGGGATGCGCTGAGACGCAACTTCACCCATGACAAGGGCCGTCCGTAGGATTATTTAACGGGTAACGGGACTTAAGCTAGGGTCCGGATCAGGCCCGGCGCCGGGTTAGCTCAGTTGGTAGAGCGCTGGTTTTGTAAACCAGATGTCGCGGGTTCGACTCCTGCACCCGGCACCAGCTTTTCCCCTAGCCCCAGAACCACGCCGCGACGCTGACCGGCCAGCCGAGCCCGGTCCATAGCCCGCTCACGAAGGCATCGTAGGGCTGCAGACCATCCTCCAGATTCCTGGTCAGCTTGAAGAGGAACACGGCAAAGGCAAAGACGCCGTAGAGGCCGGCAATCGCGCCGACGGTCCTGGTCATGTTCATGCCATATACCCTGCTCATAGCGCCCCCCTAGCCATCGCCCGAGCCCGGACCGGATCGTCGCGCTTTCGCGCCGAATCGCAACTTAACATGGCGCGTCTTGGGATGAAACTCGTGTGAGCGGGCCCGCATTCTGCCTGGACCGTGATGGGAGATCGGGCCCGGTGCGGTAGACCCCGGCACGGTGGGGAAATCAGACCCCGACGGTTTCGAATTGGACCGTCAAATCGCTATCCACAGTTAGGGTGCCGGACACGCCGTCCACGTTGAAGGCGTAGACGTCAAAGGTCTCGCCGTTGATCTCGGTGCTGCCGACCGGGTCGATCTCAGCGGTCGACAGATCGCCGTCCTCCCAGTTCTCCGGATCGGTCAGGACGAGCTTATCGTCGTCGCCCATTATGACCAGGTCGTTTTCCCCCTCGGTCACGTCGATCACGTCCTGGGCATTGAGGCTGAGCGTGTTGACCTCGTTGTTCGATCCACTGATGTCGAGCGCCTCGATATCGCCGAAGAGAGAGATATCGCCGTACAACTCGATCTCCGCTGGAGTGACATTTCCATCGGTCGGCAGAAGACTGAAATCGAGATCGAAGCTGGTATTCGACAAGTCCGTATCGAATTCGACGATATCGCCGAGGGTCGGATCGGACTGTATGTCGTAGAGAATCGCGTCCGAGACGACGAAATCCGAGATCTCCGGGTCCGTGTCGAACTCGATCTGCCAGATGACACCGTCCACGCCGCTGCCCTGCTCGCCCAGATGGACGTTGCCCTGGTCGAGCAGCGTCAGGAACACGTTGTCGGGATTGTCCAGATCCTCAGCCGTCAGATCGAAGATCAGGTCCAGATCGGTCAGGTTGACGGTGCCGCTGCCGGCCTCGAACTTGACGATGACGGCGTAGGATTCGGTCTCCTCGAAGAGGACCCCGTCGCCGTTGCCCAGCTCTACCGTGCCCTCCTGGCCTTCCGCCGTGCTCGGCATCCCGCTGCCCACGACCTCGGCGTCGTTTCGGGTGACGATGAGACGCAGGTCCTGCTGGTCGGCGTTGGTGTTGGTCAAGAGGAAGGCGCCGGCGGGCTCGATCACGTCGTCCACGTCGATGGTCAGCGTGGCCGTGTCCGTATCGCCGTCGCTATCGACCACCGTATAGGTGAAG
>JAZGBC010000017.1:0-2789 GCA_036444495.1 Kiloniellales bacterium | reverse complement strand
TACGCCCTGGCGACAGCCGGACCGGCCACTGCCCTCGAGCCCAAGTGGACCGTGCCTGAGCCCGAGGTGACGACGGCGGCGCCGGAAGAGGCCGAGACGCTTCTAGAGGCGCTTGCGTTCCATGTTGCCGCGCATCCCGATCGGCCGCATATCCGGCTTCTCGGGACACCAGACGAGGAGCAGGTTATTTCCTATGGCGATCTCTGGCGCGGCGCCCAGGGGGTTGCCTCCGGCCTAAGAGAGAAGGACCTCACTCACGGCGCGGCCGTTGGCATCATGTTGCCGACCAGCGCCGACTTCTTCCACGCGTTTTTCGGGGTGCTGCTGGCCGGGGGCGTTCCGGTCCCGATCTATCCCCCGCTTCGCCGGGCCCAGATCGCGGAGCACCTGCGGCGTCAGGCCGGAATCCTGCGGAATGCTGAGGTTCCGGCCCTGATCACGACCGCGCAGGCACGCCCCTTTGGCCGGCTTATTCGCGCCCAGGTGCCCAGCCTCAAGGCCATCGTCACAGCAGGCGAACTGCAGGAATTTGCGAACGGCGAGCTGCGGCCACAGATCGGCGCCGAAGGATTGGCCTTGGTCCAGTACACCTCGGGCAGCACCGGCGATCCCAAGGGGGTCATGCTGAGCCACGCCAAGCTGCTCGCGAACATCCGCGGACTCGCTCAGGCCTTCCGGGTGACGTCGCAGGACGTGGTCGTGAGCTGGCTGCCGCTTTACCACGATATGGGACTGATCGGCACCTGGCTGGGAAGTCTTGTCTACGCCTGCCCCTTCGTGGTCATGCCGCCCCTTGCTTTCCTGGCGCGGCCGGAGCGCTGGCTGTGGGCCATCCACCGCTACCGTGGCACCTTGTCCGCGGCACCGAACTTCGCCTACGAGCTATGCCTGCGAAAGATCGACGATCGTGACATCGAGGGGCTCGACCTCTCGTCTTGGCGCATGGCGGGCAACGGTGCCGAACGTGTCAGCCGCGCGACGGTAACGCGGTTCAGTCAACGCTTCTCGAAATTCGGCTTTCAACCGCAGGCCCTAACCCCGATGTACGGCCTTGCCGAGAGCTCGGTCGCGCTCACCACCTCGCCCCTTGGCCGCGGCCCGCGCTTTGACCGGGTGGTCCGGCGCGCCTTGGCATCGGAGGCGCGCGCAATCCCCGCCGAGAGAGACGATCCGCAAGCCGCGGATTTCGCGAGCTGCGGGATACCCCTGCCGGGGCACGAGGTCCGGATCGTGGACACGGCCGGGCGCGAGCTAGGAGACCGCCAGGAAGGCCTGCTGCAGTTCCGCGGGCCGTCCGCGACGCTTGGTTATCTGCGGGCGCCGCAGGAAACCGCGAAGCTGATGCAGGATGGCTGGCTCAACACGGGCGATACCGGATACGTCGCAGGGGGCGAGCTGTACGTAACCGGCCGCATGAAGGACATCATTGTCCGTGCCGGCCGGAATCTCTACCCGGACGAGCTGGAGGACGCGGTCGGGGACCTCGATGGTGTCCGCAAAGGGCGCGTCGCCGTCTTTGCCGTCGAGGATCCCACGGCCGGGACCGAGCGTATGGTCGTTCTCGCCGAGACGCGGCTGCGGGATTCCGGCGAGCGGGACGATCTGCGCAGCAAGATCGTCCGGCTGGTCGCGGACCTTGCGAGCATTCCACCCGATGATGTGGTCCTGGCACCCCCTAGGACCGTGCTAAAGACGGACAATGGAAAGGTCCGTCGCTCGGCCTGCCGCACGCTCTACGAAACAGGGCGCATCGGCCGGCCGCCGCCGGCCCTCTGGCAACAGTTCCTCGGTCTGGTTCGGGCCAGCGCCAGGCCTCAGATACGGCGCTGGAAGCAAGCCCTGAGCGCCGGGTTCTACGCAGTTGCCTTCCAAACCGTTTACCGTCTCATGAGCCCCTTCGTAGTTTTTTGCGTTGTCGCCTTTCCAGGCCTGCGGGCCCGGCGTTGGGTGATTCGATTCGCGGCGCGCGTCATGTTGCGGCTTCTGCGCATCGCGCCGGTCGTGCGCGGGCTCGAACACATTTCGGCGGGCCGCTCTTATATCCTGGTGACCAACCACGCGAGTTTCCTGGACAGCCTGGTGCTCACGGCGGCCCTCCCCTTAACGTTCGCCTTCGTCGCCAAGCGCGAACTCATGAAATCGCCGGTGGGGGGTCCCTTCCTGAGACGGCTCGGCACCGCCTTCGTCGAACGATTCGATCCGGCAGGCGGGGTCGAAGACACCCAGCGCCTGATTAAGTCGCTGGAAACGGGCGAATCGCTTGTCATGTTTGCCGAGGGTACCTTTGACCGCCGGCCGGGGCTGAGGCCCTTTCACATGGGGGCTTTTGTTGCCGCGGCGGAGACAGGGGTGCCGGTTTTGCCCGTGGGTATCTCGGGGACGCGGGCGATCCTTCGCGGTAACAGCAACTTCGCGCGATGGGGACAGATCGGCGTTTCATTCGGCCCGGCAGTCGAAGCGCAAGGAGCGAATTGGGCGGCCGCGCTGGCGTTGCGGGACCAGGCACGTGCCGCGGTTTTGGCGCTCTGCGGCGAACCGGACCTGATCAGCGAACCCACCCTGATCGCGGCGACAAGACCCAGTTGATCGGCCGGCGAAGCGGCTTAACATCGCGGAGGGCGCGCCTCTCGAGGAGGGCGGCAACAGGAAGGGAGACGCTACCGTGAGCCACAAGGACATCATCGAAGCCGTTGGCTTGTCTTCGTCCGAGATCGAAGGCGGCACCCTCGAGGTGCGCTCGCCGATCGACGGTTCCCGAATCGCGGGAGTCCGCGAGACTCCACCCGGCG
>JAZGBC010000016.1:0-2415 GCA_036444495.1 Kiloniellales bacterium | reverse complement strand
ATGCCTGAATAGCGGTTAGTAGTTTCAAATCGAAGGACAAAACAGACCGGCGAAATTCGGTCCAAACGAGATACAAAATCGCGAAAACAATTGGCGGGCCAATTACACTCAAGCCAAAAGCGAGCGGTGGCACGCCGGCACGCGCCTCAAAAACACCCATGAAGTTCAAAGCCAACAAGAGAACGAACCACAGCCCTAAGATCACAATGACCATGTGGGCCTCCGAGCCGTATGGATTGACAGCCTGCTAGGGCCGATTTGGGCGTCGGGTCGAGAAATTATCAGGTGTCTAGAGCTGGCGGTCAAGCACTCGCGGATGTCGCCTTTGGGTCAAAACCGGTCATTTCGCGACCCCACCGGGAACGTCTGTTCCTGGGGGTAGACCGGACGAAATCCGCACGATAACGGACATTGGCCAGCGGATGTCGCCTGTTGGGGGATAAGCGGACGTGGCGCGGAGGTGTTCGGAACTTCTCTTATTAGCCAACAACGGACATACGGACGGGCGCCAGAAAGTCGAATTTTCCCAAATTCAGGCTTGCAAGAGAGGCAGCGGATTCCATCGCCAGGGTTGTCGTACCAATCCTCAGGTCAGGTCATTGAGCAAGGCTTTCGCGTCCTTTAGGTCGGCGGTATCGAAGCCCTCCGTGAACCAGCCGTAGACCGGGGCGAGCAGGTCACGCGCCTCGGTTCGCTTGCCCTGGCCCTGCCAGAGCCGCGCGAGGTCGGTCGCCGCGCGCAACTCCAAGGACCGGGCGCTCTGGCCGCGGGCAATCTCGATGGCCTGCTTGATGCAGGCTTCGGCCTCGGCCCCGTTACCGTCCGCGAGCGACAGCAGCAGCGTGCCCTTTTGGCGGTGGAGCTCGGCGTCCCAGTAGGTCATTCCCCTGTCGCTGTAGGCAGCGACCGCGTTCGCGAGGACTTTCATACCCTCGTCGGCTTGGCCGGCCCGGGCGAGAAAATCGATGTAGTAGCCCAGCATATGGGGTTCCTCGATCGCCCGTCCCGCGGTCCGCCGGGCCGCGAGCCCTTCCCGGATGCTGGCGATCGCCTCTTCCGCCTGGCCGCCGCCGGCGGCGGCCCAGCCATCGACGAACGCGACTGCAAAAGACTCAAAGAAGCCATGCTCGCGCGCGGCTCCGACGGCCGCCTCGCCCCGCTCCTTCGCCAACAAGACCTCCCGACGCAACTGGTGGAGCTGCGCGCCCTGCGACAGGGCCAGCGCCAGGCTCTGCGGATGGTGGACCCTGTGGGCGAGGTCGATCGCTCCACCAATGTTGGCCACCGCCTTATCGGGATAACCGAGCGACCAGAGCGAAAGGGCCGCGACCGCGTGGCCGCAGACGCAGGGGTCGTGCCCGCCGAACCGGAAGGTCTGGGCGTGGTGCTGGCGCGCGTCGTAGACAGCGATGGCCTGATCGGCATGATCGCAACACTCGGCGAACTCGCCGAAGTAAAACCGGGTGGTCCATTGGGCATGGTGGGCCTGAAGGAAAAATGCTGCATCGCCCTGCCGTTCCGCCAGGCCGGACAGCTCGTCGGCGAGCGCGCGCGCGCTTGAAAAATCGACGGTAGCGCGCGTGTGTCGCCAAAGTCCCCATAGGGCGGCGAAGCGGTCCGCCGGCTCGCCGACGTCCTGGCACAGCGCGCAAGCTCGGGTGTATGCCTGCCCCACCGCGGGCGCGCGGGACCCGTCAATTGCCATGACCCCGAGGCCGAGACCGAGCTGCATCGCGAGTTCCTGCCGCGCCCGGTCATGCATGTCGGGGAGCCCCTCGAGAAGCTCCAGTCCCCTGGTCAGGTTGGCAACCGCCTCGGTGTTCGCGGAGCGCTCGATGGCACGCAGACCGGACCGCCGCCAATAGTCCACCGCCTGCTCGGCAAGTCCCGCCTCGGTGTAGTGATGGGCCAGTCGCTCGAACTGCTCGGCCGGATGGCCGGCGGACGCCGCCTCGAGATGCTCGGCGATCGCCCGGTGGAGCTTGCTGCGGCGCTCCCGTAACAGGCTGCCGTACGCGACCTCGTGGGTCAGCGCGTGCTTGAAGGTGTACTCGGGTTCGGGAAACAGCCGCGTCTCGTAGACGAACTCCGCCGTCTGCAGCTCGCTCAGCCCGCGCCGCAGCTCCTCCTCGGACGTGTCGGCGATGGCCAGCAGGAGGTCGTAGGGCACGTCCTTGCCGATCACCGCCGCGGTCTGCAGCAACCGCTTGTTGTCGGCCGGCAGGCGGTCTATGCGCGCCGCCAGCACACCCTGGACCGTCGCCGGCATCTCGATCGTGGCGGCCTCGGCCGCCAGTTGGTACGCCCCCGGCGCGCCGCTGAGCGTCCCGGCCTCGACCAGCGTGCGCACGCTCTCCTCGAGGAAGAACGGGTTGCCCGCGGTGCGCTCGATCAGGGTCTCCCTGAGCGGCGCCA
>JAZGBC010000015.1:0-7938 GCA_036444495.1 Kiloniellales bacterium | reverse complement strand
CGGAAGCCGTCAAGAAGATCGAGAAGCTCTTCGCCGTGAAGCTGGAATTCTTTTAGGGCCGGGAGAGAAAGAGACCTTACGCCATGCCCCGCCAAGCCTATGTCAACGGCCGTTACCTGCCGCACGCCCGGGCCGCCGTGCATATCGAAGACCGCGGTTATCAGTTCGCCGACGGCGTCTATGAGGTCGTGCCGGTCTATAACGGTATCCTTGTGGACGAGGATCCCCACCTGGACCGCCTGGAACGCTCGCTCGGCGAGCTTGGCATCGCCATGCCCATGGAGCGGCGGGCGCTTAAGCTGGTCTCCCGCGAACTCATGCGGCGCAACGATCTGAGCAACGGATTCCTTTATCTGCAGGTGACCCGCGGCGTCGCGCCGCGCGACCACAAGTTTCCGGACCGGTCCGTGCCGCCGGCGCTGGTCATGACCACACGCCAGATGAAGCCGCACAGCGATCAGGTACTCAACGAAGGGCTCAAGGTCATTACGCTGCCGGACATCCGCTGGGCGCGCTGCGACATCAAGACGGTCTCGCTGCTGCCCAATGTGCTGGCCAAGCAGCAGGCCGTGGAGGCCGGCGCCTACGAGGCCTGGCAGGTCGATCCCGAGGGGCGCGTCACCGAAGGTACCTCGTCCAACGCCTGGATCGTCACCACGGACGGCAAGGTGGTCACGCGCGACGCCGGCCAGGCCATCTTGAGCGGCATCACCCGGCTATCGCTGATCGAGCTGATCCGGGAGGAAGGGCTGACGCTGGAGGAGCGCGCCTTCACGGTGGAGGAGGCCAAGGCGGCGAAGGAGGCTTTTCTGACCTCCAGCACCTCCTATCTCCTGCCGGTGACGCGCATCGACGAGACGACGGTCGGCAACGGACACCCCGGTCTTCTCTATAGCAAGTTGCGCGAGCATTATCTGGCCTACATGGATGGCCTGGGAGACCCGGCGTGACGCTGCCGCGGCCGCGCGCCTTTCTGTTCGACTGGGACAACACCCTGATCGACAGTTGGGGCGCCATCCACCATGCCCTCAACGTCACGCTCGAGGCCATGGGACAGCCGACTTGGACCCTGGAGGAGACCCAGGCGCGGGTGCGCCGCTCGGCGCGGGAAAGCTTTTCGCTGCTCTTCGGCGAGCGGGCCGGGGAGGCCTTGGACATCTTCTACCGGACCTTCGAGGCCGATCATCTGGAAAAACTGCGCGCCTACGAAGGGGCGGAGGAACTGATCGAAGCCCTGGCGTCAACAGGGACATTTTACCTGGCGGTGGTCAGCAACAAGCGGGGCCACATCTTGCGCCGCGAGGTGGCGCACCTGGGCTGGGACGCCCATTTCGGGCGCCTGGTGGGCGCAACCGACGCCGCGCGCGACAAGCCCGCTGTGGAGGCGGTCGAGCTGGCGCTCGCGGATTCCGGCCTGGAACGGGGGCCGCAGGTCTGGTTCGTGGGGGATACGGACATCGACATGGAATGCGCGGTGGAATCCGGTTGCCTGCCGGTGCTGTTGCGCCGCGCGCCGCCGGAGGAAGGAGAGTTCGGTTCCCTCCATCCCCGGGTTCACGTCACCGACTGCCGCCACCTGCTGCGCACGATCCAGGACTTGTGAAATTTTCTTTCTCGTGTAACCGTAGTGGCGGAACAGGCGCCGTCGGGGCGAACCGGCGGCCCCGCCTGCCAGGACTTGCTCACCCGTGGGCGCTGGCAGGGGAAAGAGCGAAAAGAAAACAACGACCGTAACTAAATAGGTGGCTGAAAATGGCCGCGGAAAAATCCCAGAACGTCCAGGACGTCTTTCTCAATCACATCCGGAAGAACAAGGTTCCAGTAACCGTATTCCTTGTGAACGGGGTCAAGCTCCAGGGCATCATCACGTGGTTCGACAACTTTTCGGTGCTGCTGCGCCGTGACGCCCACTCGCAGCTTGTCTACAAGCACGCGATCTCGACAGTGATGCCCGCCACGCCGGTGCAGCTTTTCGATCCGGCGGCGGAGCAGCAGCAGGGGCAGCAGGAGCTGCAAAACGCGTAAGCGGAGCAACCGTCAAGGGGGGCTTCCAGGCGCCAACGGCAGCAAGTCCGCCGGGCCGGAGGAGGGTCACGGCATCGCGCGGGCGCTGGTCATCCATCCGAACCTGCGCGCGGGTGCAAACCCGGCGCGCGGACCCGAGGCCCGGCTCGAAGAAGCCGTGGGCTTGGCGCTGGCCATCGACCTCCGGATCGTTCATGCCGAGGTCGTCAACCTCAACAAGGCGCGGCCCGGCACGCTGTTCGGCGCGGGCGTGGTCGAACGCTTCACCGAGTTCGTCGCCGCCCATGAGATCGCCGTCGCCATTGTCGATGCGGCGCTCACGCCCATCCAGCAGCGCAACCTGGAGCGGGCTTGGCACTGCAAGGTGATCGACCGCACCGGGCTGATCCTGGAGATTTTCGGCGCGCGGGCCCGCACCAAGGAAGGCCAGCTCCAGGTGGAGTTGGCCGCGCTGACCTACCAGCGGTCGCGGCTGGTGCGCTCCTGGACGCACCTGGAGCGCCAGCGCGGCGGCTTCGGTTTCCTGGGCGGCCCCGGCGAGCGCCAGTTGGAAATGGACCGGCGCATCATCACCGAGCGCATCACTCGCCTGAAATTCGACCTGGAGCAGGTCAAGCGCACCCGCGAGCTGCACCGCGCCGCGCGCCGCCGCGTGCCCTATCCCATGGTCGCTCTGGTCGGCTACACCAACGCCGGCAAGTCGACCCTGTTCAACCACTTGACCCACTCCCAGGTCTTCGCCGGGGACCTGCTGTTCGCCACGCTGGATCCCACCATGCGCCAGGTCGAGCTGCCCTCGGGCCTGGAGATCATCCTGTCCGACTCCGTGGGTTTCATCTCGGACCTGCCGACCGACCTGATCGCCGCCTTTCGCGCCACCCTGGAGGATGTGACCGAGTCCGGGCTGATCCTGCACGTGCGCGACGTCTCGCACCCGGACAGCGAGGCCCAGCGCCAGGACGTGAAAGCCGTGCTCGCCCAATTGGGCCTGGACGGGCGGATCGAGCGCGGCGTCATCGAGGTGCTCAACAAGATCGACCTGCTGGACGAGGAGTCGCGCGCGGTGCTGGCCGCCCGGGCCGAGCGCGACCCGCGCCAAGTGCTGGCCTCGGCGCTCACGGGAGAGGGCGTGGCAGCGCTCTTGCAAGCCATCGACCGCTATCTCATGGAGGGCCACCGCACGGTGGAGCTGGAGGTGCGCCTGAGCGACGGCGCCGCCATCTCCTGGCTCTACGATCACGGCCAGGTGCTCGAGCGCCACGACGACGAGACCCTCGCCCACCTGCGGGTCAGCCTGGCGCCGGACAACCTGGCCCGTTTCCGCCGGCGCCTGTCCGGGGCGCAAGACGGCTGAGGTCGGGCTGTTGTTCACCGACATCGAGGCCGTCACCCGGATCCTCAGAGATGCCGCGGCGGAGGAAATCCTGCCGCGCTTTCAGGCCCTCAAGGAGCACGAAATCCGCGAGAAGGAGCGCGGCGAGTTGGTTACCGTGGCCGACGAGGCCGCCGAGAAGGTGATCAGCCGGCGGCTGGCCGACCTGCTGCCCGGTTCGCTGGTCGTCGGCGAGGAAGCCACCGCCGCCGATCCCCGGCTTCTGGATCGCTTGGCAGGCGACGGCTGGATTTGGATCATCGATCCCATCGACGGCACGGCAAACTTCGCTCGCGGCAAGACGGACTTTGCCGTCATGGCCGGCCTGCTGCGCGCCGGCCGGACCGCGGCCGGCTGGATTCTGGATGTCATGGGCGATCGCATGGCGGTCGCCGAGCAGGACGCCGGCGCCTGGCTCGATGGAGAGCGCCTGCAGGTGGCCGCGGAAGCGCCGCTTGGCGAGATGCGCGGCACACTCCATGCCGGGACCTTCGCCGGCCCCGAGATGGTCCGCCAGGTCCAGGCGCGGCGTGAACGGGTGGGCGCGGTCAAGTCCCTGCGCTGCGCCGGTTTCGAGTACCTGCGCCTGGCGCGCGGCGAGATGCATTTCAGTCTCTTCACCCGGCTGATGCCCTGGGACCACGTGCCCGGCTGTATCATCCAAAGCGAGGCGGGCGGGATCGCCCGGACGCTCGACGGCGATCCCTACGGAGCGCGCAGCTTCGACGCGCCGGGCCTGCTGCTGGCGCCCGGAGAGGCGGCTTGGCAGGCGCTGCACGGGGCGCTCTTCGGTCCGGACTGAAGAGGGCGCCGAGATCCTGACCCGGGGCCCGATTGTGGCCTCAAGTTTTGCCCCCAACTGGCCCTGGAACCTGGACCGGTTGGGGAATAGTCTGACCCCGATTAAGGGGATTTCTTCGTTATCTTCCGGGGAGGTCGGGCCGTGTCCAAAACCTTACCGAGCGAGACGCGGGCCGTCGTCATTGGCGGCGGCATAATCGGCTGCGCCGTGGCCTACCAGCTCACCAAGCTGGGTTGGCGCGATGTCGTGCTGCTCGAGCGCAAAAAGCTCACCTGCGGCACTACTTGGCACGCCGCCGGTCTGGTGCGCGAGGTCCTCGGCAGCCGCGGCATGACGCGAATCGCCCAGGAGTCGATGGCGCTCTTCCAGCGCATCGAGGCGGAGACGGGCCAGGCCACCGGCCTCAAGCGGAACGGCAGCCTGGGCATCGCCACCAACGAGGGTCGCTGGGAGGAGCACCGGCGCGCCGCCGACCTGGCCAAAGCCATGGGCGTGGAGGTGGAGCTGGTGACCCCGGAGCGGGCCCGGGAGCTCTACCCGATCCTCAACGTGGACGATGTTCTGGGCGCGGTCTATTTCCCCAAAGACGGCCAGATCAATCCGGCCGACGCGACCATGGCGCTGGCCAAGGGCGCACGCCTGGGCGGGGCCACGATCTTCGAGGACACCAAGGTGACCGGCATCACCACGGCCAAGGGCCGCGTGACCGGGGTCGAGACCGGGCGCGGGCCCATCAAGGCCGAGGTGGTGGTCAACTGCGCCGGCCTCTGGGCGCGCGAGGTGGGGCTCATGTGCGGCGTCAAGGTGCCGCTGCACGCCTGCGAGCACTTCTACGTGGTGACCGAGCCCATGGAAGGCGTCACCCCGGACCTGCCGGTGCTGCGCGACATGGATGGCTGCGCCTACTACAAGGAGGACGCGGGCAAGCTGCTGATCGGCGCCTTCGAGCACAACGCCAAGCCCTGGGGCATGGACGGCATCCCGGAGGACTTCGCCTTCGACGAGTTGCCCGAGGACATGGATCACTTCATGCCGGTGCTGGAAGGCGCCATGCACCGCATCCCGGCGCTGGAGCAGGCCGGCATCCGCACCTTCTTCAACGGGCCGGAGAGTTTTACCCCCGACGTTCGCTACCACATGGGCGAGGCGCCGGAGCTGAAGAACTTCTTCGTCCTGGCCGGCTTCAATTCCGTGGGCATCCAGTCCTCGGGCGGGGCGGGCAAGGCGCTGGCGGAATGGATCGTGGAAGGGGAGGCGCCCTTCGACCTCTCCGAGTTCGACATCCGGCGCATGCAGCCGCACCAGAACAACAAGGCTTACCTTTACCACCGTGCCGGCGAGGCGCTCGGCCTGCTCTACGATCTGCACTGGCCCTACCGGCAGCACGAGAGCGCCCGCGGCGTGCGCTGCTCGCCCCTGCACGAGCGCCTCGAGGCGCGCGGCGCCTGCTTCGGCGAGGTGGCCGGCTGGGAGCGGCCTAACTGGTACGCGCCGGAAGGCGTGGAGCCGAAATACGACTACAGCTACAAGCGCCAGAACTGGTTCGATTATTCCGCCGCCGAGCACGAGGCGGTGCGCGAGGGCGTTGGCCTGCTCGACCAGAGTTCCTTCGCCAAGTTCCTGGTCCAGGGGCCGGATGCCGAGGCGGTACTGCAGCGCATCTGCGCCAACGATGTGGCCGTGCCGCCGGGCAAGATCGTCTACACCCAGTGGCTCAACTCGCGCGGCGGCATCGAGGCCGACCTGACCGTGACCCGCCTGGCCGAGGACCGCTACTACGTGGTGACGGGCGCGGCCGTGGGCGTGCACGATCTGGACTGGCTCACGCGCAACATCCCCGGCGACGCGCGCGTTGCGGTGACCGATGTCACCTCGGGCCATGCGGTGATCGGGGTCATGGGCCCGAAGGCGCGCGAGCTGCTCTCGCGGGCGACCGATGCGGATCTTTCCAATCAGGCATTTCCGTTCGGCACCGCCCAGGAGATCGCCATTGGATATGCGACCGTGCGGGCGCTCAGAATCACCTATGTGGGCGAGCTGGGCTGGGAGCTGCACCTGCCGAGCGAATTCGCCCGCGGCGTGTTCGATACCATCGCCGCCGCGAGCGACGGCATCGGCCTCAAGATGGTGGGCATGCACGCCATGGACAGCCTGCGCATCGAGAAGGCCTACCGGCACTGGGGCCACGACATCACCTGCGAGGACACGCCGCTCGAGGCCGGGCTCGGCTTCGCCGTGCGACTGGACAAGAACGTGCCCTTCATCGGGCGCGACGCGCTGCTGCGGCAGAAGGAGACGGGCGTCAAGAAGCGCCTGGTCCAGTTCGCCCTGGAGGACCCGGAACCGCTGCTCTATCACTACGAGCCCATCTACCGGGACGGCGAGCGCGTGGGACACCTGGAATCGGGCAACTACGGACACCACCTGGGCCGCGCCATCGGCCTGGGCTACGTCGTGAACGAGGCCGGCGTGGACGCGGACTATGTCAATTCGGGGCGCTACGAGATCGAGGTCGCGGGCGAGCGTTTCGCCGCGGCCGCGAGCCTCAGGCCCCTGTACGACCCCAAGGCCGAACGCATAAAGGCGTAAGGTCCGCGCGCTCTCGGCCCCTTCGTGGGGGCGATCACTCAGACACCGGGGAAGGCAGCATGCTTGTCGGAGTTCCAAAGGAGATCAAGGTCGAGGAGTACCGGGTCGGGCTCGTGCCGGGCGCGGTGCGCGAATTGGTTCACCACGGCCACAAGGTGATGGTCGAGCACAACGCCGGCGCCGGAATCGGTTTCGGCGACGAGGCCTACCGCACCGCCGGCGCCGAGATCGCCGACGGCCCGGCGGAAATCTTCGCCCAGGCCGAGATGGTGGTGAAGGTCAAGGAGCCGCTGGACGGCGAGTACACGCAACTGCGCGAGGGGCAGGTTCTCTTCACCTATCTGCACCTGGCGCCCGATCTCAAACAGACCAAGGGCCTGATGGACTCGGGCTGCATCGCGGTCGCCTACGAGACCGTGACCGGCGCAAACGGTGGCTTGCCGCTGCTCGCGCCCATGAGCGAGGTGGCCGGGCGCATGTCGGTGCAGGTGGGCGCGCACTGCCTGGAGAAGGAGCAGGGCGGCTCGGGCATGCTGCTGGGCGGCGTGCCCGGCGTGGCGGCCTCGCGCGTGGTCATCATCGGCGGCGGCGTCTCGGGCACGAACGCGGCGCGCATGGCCATGGGCATGGAGGCCCACGTCACCGTGATCGACAATAACCTGGAGCGGCTCTATGCGCTCGATCTCCAGTTCGGTCCCATGCTGAACACGATCTTTTCGACCGTTGATGCGATCGAGACCTATGTGACGGGCGCGGACCTGGTGGTCGGCGCGGTGCTCGTGCCCGGCGCGGCGGCGCCCAAACTGGTGACCCGCGAGATGGTCGGGCAGATGCGTCCCGGCTCGGTGCTGGTGGACATCGCCATCGACCAGGGTGGCTGCTTCGAGACATCGCGCCCCACGACCCACAGCAACCCGACCTACGTGGAGGAGGGCGCGGTGCATTACTGCGTCACCAACATGCCGGGCGCGGTGGCGCGCACCTCCACCTTCGCGCTGAACAACGCCACGTTGCCCTTCACCCTGGCGCTGGCCAACAAGGGCCATCGGCGGGCGCTGGCCGAGGACCCGCATCTGAAGAAAGGCCTCAACGTGGCCGGCGGCAAGATCACCTACAAGGCGGTGGCCGAGGCCCACGGGCTGCCCTTCAC
>JAZGBC010000014.1:0-12240 GCA_036444495.1 Kiloniellales bacterium | reverse complement strand
CCCTCGGGCAAGGACGAATCGCGCCAGCTGCTGACCGGGGAGCAGATCGCGCGCAACACGGCGGGCATCAAGAAGACCTTCGAACAGTTCCTGACCTTCGGCGAGGGGCCGACCGACGCCTTCATGGTGGACAATGCAGCCTGGCTGGACGAGCTCAACTACGTCGCCTTCCTGCGCGAGTACGGCCGCCATTTCTCGGTCAACCAGATGCTGACCTTCGACTCGGTGCGCCTGCGCCTGGAACGCGAGCACCACCTGAGCTTCCTCGAGTTCAACTACATGGTGCTCCAGGCCTACGACTTCCTGGAGCTGAGCCGGCGCCACAACTGTCTCCTGCAGATGGGCGGCTCGGACCAGTGGGGCAACATCGTGGTCGGCGTGGATTTGGGCCGGCGCCTGGATCAGAAGACGCTTTACGGCCTGACCTCGCCGCTCATCACCACCTCCTCGGGCGCCAAGATGGGCAAGACCGCCGAAGGCGCGGTCTGGCTTAACGAGGAACGGCTCTCGTCCTACGACTACTGGCAGTACTGGCGCAACACGGAGGACGCCGATGTGGGCCGCTTCCTGCGCCTCTTTACCGAGCTGCCGGAGGAGGAGATCGGGCGCCTGGAGCGGCTCGAGGGCAATGAGATCAACGAGGCCAAGAAGATCCTGGCCGATGAGGCCACCAAGCTATGCCGGGGCGAGGCCGCGGCGCGGGCGGCCGCCGAGACCGCACGCAAGACCTTCGAGGAGGGCGGCATCGGCGGCGAGCTGCCCACGATCGAGGTGTCCCGCGACCGGCTCGCCCAGGGCATCCCGGCGTACGAACTGCTGCGCGAGGCCGGCCTGACCGCGAGCAACGGCGAGGCGCGGCGCCTGATCAAGGGCGGCGGCGGACGCGTCAACGACGTGGCCATCGAAAACGACGCCAGGGCCGTCGGGCTTTCCGATCTCAACCCGGACGGGGTGATCAAGCTGTCCGCGGGCAAGAAGCGCCACGCCCTGGTGCGGGCCGTTTGACTTTCCCCCGGGGGGTCCCTTCCCTTTACGGGTCCGCGCGCTCCGGAAACACCGTGGCTTTTTCCTTGTCCGAATTGCTGGAGCCCGCAGAGAACAGGCCGCGCAGAAACCCCGGAGCCAAGGCCGAAAGCGGGTTTACGTTCACCTCGGGGTCGCTCAGCGGACCATCCATGGAGTAGGTCACGGCCAGGAGGCCCTCGCCCTCGCCGCCGGTCAAAATGGGGCCGAGAAGCGGAATACTTCCCAGGATACGGTTGATCGTATAGGCGGGCACGACCGTGCCTTTCAGGTCCACCAACGATTGGTCGAAATCGATTCTGCCCTTGGCGGTAATGCCCAGGGCCGAACCATAGGCGCGGATCAAGTCGGTCTCGAATTGCCCGTCGAGCAAGGTGAAATCGCCGACGATGCGTTCGAACCTGAGTCCTTCGCCGCGCAGCGAGTCGACGAAACCGGTGAGCGAGGCGAGCGAAAGCAGTTTGGCCAGCCTGGGCGCTTCGATCAGCAGATAATCCCGCGCCTCGATGCGCGCCTCGAGCAGATGCAGCGGCAGCGGCCCGTCCGCCTCGCCCCGGATGACCAAGCTGCCGCCCTGCATGGTATCCATGCGATCCAACGCGCGCAGCACGCCGCCCATGTCCTCGGCGATGACCTCCAGCGCGTAGCCGCCGCCCGGCTTCGGCCGGAAGTCGATGCGCAGGGAGCGGTCCAGCAAATCGGCGGACTCGGGCCCGAGCGCCGCCCGCTCCTGTTCCTCCGCCTGCGCTTTCGCGTCCTCCGGCCGGTCGTGCTCGCCGCCCGTCGTCCCGTTTTCCCTTTCGACCCTCTCATCGGCCGCCGATTTAACGGGAAACAGCTTGCTCCAGAATTTGCGCGGCACCTTGCCCTCAACCCGAATGCCCTTCCAGCCGGCGCGGCTTCGGCGCAAGTACAGCGCAACGTCTTCGAGATAGCGGTCGGATGTGACATAAACGGCATCAAGGCGCGCGGCCCGCAAGTCGAGCGGCATGAAGCTGCGCTTGGCGCGCGGCGACTGCACGGGCGTACGGCCGTTCGGTCCGGCCGAGTCCTTGTCCTTGGCCGCAGCAGACGCCTCTACCGATCCGGAAGCGGACTCCCCCTTCTCCTCCTTTCTGACGATGCTAGCGCTTTCTGGCGCGCTCTCATCGGTTTCCCCGCCAAGAAGCCAGGCGGCATCGAGGACGCCGCCGCCGATGTTCACCGACAGGGCCGGCTCGTTCAGCCCGACCGTCACGTCCGTCAGGCGGCTGCGGTCGAAGGCCAACTGCTCGAACCGCAAACCTTGCAGCGCTTTCCCGCGCTCGTCGAAAGTCCCGGTACCCTGTGCGATCAGGGTACCGGCCTGGACGTCGATCTCGGATACCTCGGTCAGCTTGCCGTCTTGCATGCCCAACGTCAGATGGACTTCGCCGGAAACGCCCGGCAGCTTTTCCCAGGACAGCGCCGAGAAGGCGAGTCTGGCGTCCTCCAGGTTGACCGCCACTTCGATCTTGCCCTTGCCGGCGCGGTCGCCGCCATAGCGCACGGTTGCCGAGACCGGTCCCTCCAGATAGGGCACCAGATCGAGGCCGAGGACCTTGCGGTCGGCGTCGTCCAGCCGGCTCGCCCGAACCAGAAACGCCCGGGCGCGGTCGCTCTTCTTGGAGAAATTCTCCTGCCATTCGATGTCCAGCGGCACGCCGGCCAGCTCGAAGGGGCCCTTGATTCCCATGCCCGACTTGTCCAGCCAGAGCGAGAGGCTGCCGTTTTCCGCATCCAGACCCAGTATGAACTCGCGGATGGTGACCCGCTCCAGGTTGGCCTTGACCGCCATAACCACTTCATCGAGGACCAGGGCGTTGAGCAGCGGGAACTCGAATTCGAACTGTGCGGCCAACTCCCCCTCGGTCGTGGCCGGGTCGATATCCAAACGGCGTACCAGCTTGAGGCGGTCGTGATCGAGAACCTTGAGAATTGTGGAAAGCGGTCCAACCACTCCCCCCTTGACCGTCAACTCCTGGTGGGCCGTGTCCAGTCCGCGGATGTCCACCGTCGACGGCCCAACCTCCAGATCCAGGAGCTTGCCGCCCTCGGAGTGGAACATGAAGCCGGTGTGGTCGAAGGTGGCCGTGCCCGCCACCGCGGTAACAGCCGGCAGGGGCTGGAAATAGTGGACCTCCAGATCGCGGTAGCTCAGCGTCCCCTCGATCTTCCCGATCTCGGTCAGGTCCAGCGCGCCTCCCGGCAGGTGCAGCGCCGCCACCATCGTCATCTCGTCGACGACGCCGCGCGGCATGTTGCGCAGCACCCAGCGCCGCGCATTGATGGCCATGGACTCCGGCCAATAACGCGGGAATTCATCCAGGGTAATGCCGCGCACCGTGATTTCCGCATCCAGGTCCAGGTCGCCGGCGAATTCGGCGCCCTCGCTCACGATTGACCCGGCAACCGATATGACCGGGCCGGGCTCCTCCTCAGTGCCCAGCCGCAGGACCGCGCTTTCCAGCTCGAAGCTCCGGTCCGGTCCGCTGAGGCTTCCGCGCGCCTCGCTGCTCAGGAGCGGCACGGCCTCGGGCAGCAGTTCCGGCAGCGAGATGGTGCCGCTGCCCCCGCTCACCCGGAAGCTCATGGACTCGACCCGGCCATCGACCCCGAGGGAGGCCGAGAGGGAGCCGTCGAGCGGCGTGCTCAGCCCGCCGAGTTTCTCCAGTTGCGGCGCCACGGAGCTCAGGGCCGCCGGATGCAGGTCCGTGAAGTAACTGCTGAGGTCGATCCGCCCCGTGTCCCGATCGAAGAGGAAGCTCCCGGTGAAATTGGTGTAGGTATCGCCGAGCGCGATCACCATGGCGATTTCGCCGGCAAGCCCCGCCGCGTTGCGCCGCAGCTCGATATCCGCCAGCGGGGCCTGCCAATAACGCCCCAGCTTCCTGTCGTTGACCCCAACTTGGCCGCCCACGATGCGCACGGCGGTGAGATAGCTGAGCGGTTCGCCGGGTTCGGGGCTGGACATCAATCGCTCGATGACCGAGGGCAGCACCTGTGACATATCGGATTCGATCAAGGCTTCCTGCGTCTCGCCGTGCCAGCGGTCGAACTCGAAGCTGCCGTCGGCCCCGCGCACCAGGTTAAGCCGGGCGCCAATCACCTCGACCACGGTGGGCGCGACGCTGCCCTGGACCAGCGCGCGCAGGCTGAGGCGCACCACGATGTCGGGCAGGGCCGCCAGGGTGAAGCCCTTCTCGTCCTGGATGCGCACGTCGCGCGTGTGCAGGTCGAGGGTCTTGTCCCATCCGCCCCAGGTCAGCTCTGTCCGGCCCACGCGCACGGACAAGCCGCCGTCGGGATCGCTCAGCGCGGTCTCCACAGCCGGCGTCAGGAAGTCGAGCTCGATCGGCCCGGTGGACAGGCGCCAGAGCGACATGCCGACGAGCAGCACGACGACGCCGATCAAGCCGGCGATAACCTCGATGGCGATGCGCGTGCCGCGCTGGATCATGGCGCGCCTTTCCGGCCTGACCGGGGGCCGGACTCCTGGCCGCACTTGACCCCGGGGGCGGGCTCTCGCAGTGTGCCGCCGAGCCGGGCGGCGTACCATGACCGATCTGTTCTTTCGCGATTCACTCGACTATTTGCCAAAACCGGGCGATGCGGCTCGCGCCGCGCGGGGCCTGGAGGACTGGGCCCAAAAGGCCGCCCGGCTGGATGATCCGGAGCTGGCGGGCTTCGCCCGCGCCCTGCCCGAGGATTCTGCCGGCCGGCGGCTGCTGGAGGCTATTTTCGCCAATAGCCCCTTCCTGAGTCACTGTATTTTCTCCGATATCGCCTTTTTTGTCGGCATTCTGACCCGCGGGCCGGAGGCCGTCCTACGGGAAGTCTTACGTAGGCTCAAGGACGAACTTGCCCACGAGGAGGATCGCCGGCTGCTGATGGCGGAGTTGCGCCGGGTGCGCCGTGGGACCGCCCTCCTGGTGGGTCTGGCGGATATCACCGGCCACTGGACCGTGGGCCAGGTCATAGCGGCCCTGTCCGACTTTGCCGATGCGGCGGTGTCGGTGGCGCTCGCCCACCTGTTGCGCGAGGCGGCGGGGCGGGGTGAACTGGAGCTGGCCGACCCGGCGGAGCCGCAACGCGACTGCGGCTATGTGGTGCTCGGCCTGGGCAAGCTGGGGGCCCGCGAGCTCAACTACTCCTCGGACATCGACCTCATCGTCCTGTTCGACCCGGAAAAGGCACGCTACCGGCACGAGCGGGGTCCGCAGGAGGGCTTCGTGCGGCTGACCCGGGATTTGGTAACGGTCCTGGAGGAGCGCACGGCCGAGGGATACGTCTTCCGCACCGATCTGCGCCTCAGGCCCGACCCGGGGGCCATGCCCGCGGCCATCTCGGTGCCGGCGGCGCTGACCTACTACGAGAGCATGGGCCAGAACTGGGAGCGCGCCGCCATGATCCGGGCCCGGCCGGTGGCGGGCGACCTGGCCCTGGGCACGGCCTTCCTCAAGGAACTGCGCCCCTTCGTCTGGCGCAAGAACCTGGACTTCTGGGCGCTGCAGGATATCCACTCCATCAAGCGCCAGATCCACGCCCACAAGGGCGGCGCCGAGATCGCGGTCGAGGGGCACAACATCAAGCTGGGCCGCGGCGGTATCCGCGAGATCGAGCTTTTCGTCCAGACCCAGCAGCTCATCTGGGGCGGGCGCCAGCCCCAGCTGCGCGGGGCCAGGCTGGAAGAGTCGCTCGATGCCCTGGCGGAAGCCGGCCACATCAGCGGGCAAACGGCCCAGGACATGGCCGCGGCCTACCGCTACCTGCGCCGCCTGGAGCATCGCCTGCAGATGGTCGAAGACCAGCAGACCCACAGCCTGCCCGGGGACGCGGCCGGCATCGCGCGGACCGCCGCCTTCATGGGCCACGACGACCCCGCCGCCTTCCGCGCCGAGCTCCTGGCCGTCCTGCGCTCGGTCGAGCGCCACTATGCCGAGCTGTTCGAGGAGGAGCCCGCGCTTTCGCCCAAGGGAAACCTGGTCTTTACCGGCGGCGAGCCGGAGCCGGGCACGCTCGCCACCCTGGAGTCCCTGGGCTTCAAGGAAGGGCCCACCGTGTTCAACCTGGTGCGCGCCTGGCACCACGGCCGCTACCGCGCCACGCGCTCGACCCGCAGCCGCGAGCTCCTGACCGAGCTCATGCCCAGCCTGCTCGAGGCCCTGGGCAAGACCACGCAGCCGGACCTGGCGCTGACCAAGTTCGACGAGTTCCTCTCGGGCCTGCCCGCGGGCGTACAGCTCTTCTCCCTGCTCCACGCCAACCCGCCGCTGCTCGGCATGCTGGCCGAGGTCATGGGCGGTGCCCCGGCGCTCGCCGATCACCTGAGCCGCCGGCCGGCGCTGCTCGATGCCGTGCTCACGCCCGGCTTCTTCGATCCCATCCCGGGGCGCGAGGAGCTGGCGCGGGAGCTGGAGGCCGCACTGGACCAGGCGCAGGACTTTCAGGACGTGCTCGACCTCTCGCGCCGCTGGGCGAACGACCGGCGCTTCCAGGCGGGGATGCACATCCTGCGCCACACCAGTGACGTGGACGAGGCCGGCCGGGCGCTCAGCGACATCGCCGATACGGTGCTGGCGGGCATGGCGCAGCCGGTCTCCGACGACATCGCGCGCAGCCACGGCCGCGTGCCCGGGCCGGGCCTGGCGGTCCTGGCGCTCGGCAAGCTGGGCGCGCGCGAGATGACCGTCGCCTCCGACCTGGATCTCATCTTCATCTACGAGACGGCCGAGGGCGCGGGGGAGTCCGACGGCCCCAAGCCCCTGCCGACGAGCCAGTACTACGCGCGCCTGGCCCAGCGCTTCATCAACGCGGTCTCCGCGCTCACGCCCGAGGGCCGGCTCTACGAGATCGACATGCGCTTGAGGCCCTCGGGCAACGCCGGGCCCATCGCCACCTCGCTCGGCGGTTGGCGCCAGTACTACGAGCAGGACTCCTGGACCTGGGAGCATATGGCGCTCACCCGCGCCCGCGTGGTGACGGGGGAGCCGGACCTCAAAGCGCGCATCGAAGCGGCGTTGCGGGATATCCTCTGCGCGCCGAGGGATGCGGACAAGCTCTTGATCGATGTGGCCGAGATGCGCGCGCGCATCGAGCGCGAGCGCCCGGCCCGGTCCATCTGGAGCGTGAAATACCTGCGCGGCGGCCTGACCGACCTGGAGTTCCTGGCCCAGTACCTGCTGCTCAAACACGCGCCCGAGCACCCGGAGCTGCTGGACGGCTCGACCCAGGCGGCCTTCGCCAAGCTGGCCCAGGCCGGGCTCCTGGGAACCGCGCTCGCCCAGCGCCTGATCGAGGCCACGCGCCTGGTGCGCCAGGTCCAGGGCATGCTGCGCCTGACCGCCGCCCCCGCCTTCGATGCCGACCAGGGCAGCGAGGGGCTCCAGGCCTCCCTGGCGCGCGCCGCCGGCATGGCGGACTTCGCGGCGCTGCGCGAGAACCTCATCGCCAGCGCCCAGGAGGTGCACGAGGTGTTCATCGAGATCGTGGAGGGGCCGGCCAAGGCGCTGGGCGCGGACCTGGACGGCGGCAAGAGCCGGGAGACCGGCACGTGAGGGGAACCTGTACATCTCTCGCCGCCGCCGGTAATAAAGGGGACATTCTACTTTATTTCTTATTTTTATTTGATTTTACAACTGCTTAATACCATGCAACCCACCGCCCACCCGGCCAGCGAGAGGGCGGCCCAGTTCTCCCCTTGAGCGGAATTCGCCGCTTCTCCTGGCCGGATTTCTCGCCTGCGCCGCGGCCACCCTGCCGGCCCTCCGGCCAAGCCCCGGCGATCGGCGGAAGGGATGAAAAAGGGGACTTAAGAGGTGGAAAAGGGGACTGTCCCCTTTTTCACCGGATCGTGCTAGCCTGCGCTCATGCCTCGCACAGCACGCGCGTCGCGCGGCGGCATTTGCACCCACGTCATCAACCGCGGCAACGCACGCGCCCGCGTGTTTCACAACGAGACCGACTACCGCGAATTTCTCAAGCTGATGGACGCGGCCTGCGAGCGGCTGCCGATGCGTGTCCTCGCCTATTGCCTCATGCCGAACCACTTTCACCTGGTACTCTGGCCGCTCGGAGACGGCGACCTGAGCCGCTGGATGCAATGGCTCTCGACCTCGCAGGTGCGCCGCCACCACCGCCGGCATGGCACCGACGGCCACCTGTGGCAGGGCCGCTTCAAGGCCTTTCCGATCCAGCAGGACGAGCACCTGCTGACCGTTCTGCGCTATGTGGAGCGCAACCCACTGCGCGCCAAACTGGTCGCGCGCGCCGAGGACTGGCCCTGGTCCAGCCTCAGCGCGGCGGGACCGGCGCGCCCGCTCCGGCTGCACCCCGGGCCGCTCCTACGGCCGGCGCGCTGGTGCGACTGGGTCAACGCGCGCGACGACCCCGTGGAACTCGCCGCGCTGCGGACCAGCGTGATCCGCGGTGCGCCCTGGGGTGGCCGGAGCTGGGCCGAGCGCACCGCCGAACGCCTCGGCCTGCAGGCAAGCCTTCGTCCGCGCGGCCGGCCACCCAAGGAAAGAGTCGGAGATAAGCGACTGAGAAAAAAGAGAAAATAGGGAAATAAAGTAGAATGTCCCCTTTTTCTTGGACATCTCTTGCCGCCGCCGCGGTGGCGGTGCTGGAGACGCCGGAACCGGCCGGGAAGGTGCGGCTCACCCGGGCCGTAGCGGCCGCCTGGGCGGCGGGGGAGATCGGCGAGATCGGCCGGGCGCAACCGCCCGAGCGTCCGGCCCGGCCCGTCCTGCCCCTGCTCAGGCCTCCGCGCGAGATGCCGCGCCGGCGCGTGGGGCCCGGGTCCAAGGGGCGCATCGCGCTCTACCACGCCCTGGCCCACATCGAGCTGAACGCCATCGACCTGGCCTGGGACCTCATCGCCCGCTTCACGGGGGAGGGCCTGCCGCGCGCCTTCCATGACGACTGGGTGCGGGTCGCCGCCGAGGAGGCCAAGCATTTCACCCTGCTGGACGCGCGCCTGACGGCGCTGGGGGCGGCCTATGGCGATCTGCCGGCCCACGGTGGGCTCTGGGAAGCTGCGCAGGAAACCGCCCGGGATCTGCTGGCGCGCCTGGCGGTGGTCCCGCTGGTGCTGGAGGCGCGCGGCCTGGACGTGACCCCGGGCCTGATCGCCAAGCTGGAGGCGGTGGGCGACACGCAAGGGGCCGCCGCGCTCCGGGTCATCTACGAGGAGGAGATCGGCCACGTGGCCGCGGGCAAGCGCTGGTTCGATTGCCTCTGCCGGAGGCGCGGACTAGAGCCCGATCAAGCCTGGCCGGCGCTGGTGCGGCGCCACTTCAAGGGTGCGCTCAAGCCCCCCTTCAACCAGGCGGCCCGGCAGAGGGCGGGCCTTGCGCCGGCCTTCTATCAGGGCCCTACAGGGCCGGTGACCTAAACAGGGCCCTACAGGGCCGGTGACCTAAAGGATTTCAGCCGACCTTAGCGTCCGGCCGCCGCGGCGGCCCGTTTCGGCGGGGCCGCCGAATTCCCCGCGGCTTTCTTTGGCTGCTTGGCGGCGCCCTCCACCTCGGCATCCGGACGCGCGCCGGTGCGCAGTGGGATGAGCCGCCCCTCTACGCGCACGAAGATCATGGGCCGGCTGAAGAGACCCGTGATCTGCCGGCGCAGGGTATCGGGCTTGACGGGCTTTGACATGAATCCATTGATGCCGGCGCCGAGCGCCTCCTGCACGCGCTCGGGCGTGGAGTCGGCTGTGACCATGAGGACCGGCAGAATGGGATTGGGGCTCTTGCCCGGATCACGTACCCGCCGGGTGAACTCGATGCCGTCCATGGGGTCCATGTGCAGGTCGCAGATCACCAGATCGGCCGGAAAGGTCTTGAGCTGCTCGAGCGCGTCCTCGCCGTTCTCGGCTTGGCGCACCAAGCCCACACCGACCTCCTTAAGGATCGACTTCAGGATCAGCCGGTCGGTGCGGCTGTCGTCCACGAGGAGAAGGTTCATCTCCTCCAGATTGACCTGGATAAGCGCCATTGGTGATCTCTATCCCCTGTCGTGCCTGCGTGCCTGTCCTGTTACTTGCCGCCTTGTCTGTCATGCCTGTCTGATACTTGCCGCCTGACGGTGCTGGCCCGCCCGCTACTTCGAAGCGCCCCCGGTCTGCCGCGACTCTAGGTCATTCGGCTCGCCGTGAACAAGAAGAACATACACATATCTACCATGCACAAGGAGAATACCTGATTAAAATTAAGGGATTGTTGCAACAGGAAAGATTAGCTATGGATAAACATTGTATTTTATCTTTATATTTTGATATTTAGTAGGCTGTTACGCCCTAATATCTCCAGGGAGCGGCAATAATACTGGATAATTTAGGGCAACCAGCCCTGCTCACTTTCTGTTTTTCAGAATAGCCAGCGCCCCCCGCCATCACCCGTGCCTGGGCTAACGCCATGTTGAACGGTGCGCCGGATGGGCTTTGCCGGGCAGTCGGCGGACACGGCCCAAGGCCCAGGGTCCAGGCCACATAAGCGCCAAGGCGGCGCCGCGCGCGCAGCCCATTCCCTTAACCCTTCATTAACCACATAAGGTCATAACCCGCCTTAATGTTGACCCATAGAGGGATGAAATGGCTACTGTTAAAGCCAAAAGTTGCAGCCCCTATCTCCGGCGATCGAGGCGCAGCCTCCGGGATGCCTGTCACGAGGCCGCCCGGGACCGCGGCGCAGGAGCGCCACCGTGCCATATCTGCGCGCTGGCCGATCCTTGCACCGATACGGCGGATCTGCGCAGGCTTCTTCCCGGGGCGGTTCCTCTGGGCTATGCGAGAGTGGCTGGCGACCGGCCGGCCGTGGTGCGCCTGGTCCGGCCCGGCCGCCTGCGCCTGCCGGGGCCGCTCGCGAATGCGTCCGCCGCTTAGGATTCGGGATTGGCTGCTGCCGCCGCCTCGGCCGCGACGTCAAGCTTCTGGGCCAGCGACGCTTCGAGAAAGGCGTCGATATCACCGTCCAGCACCGCCTGGACGTTTCCCGTCTCCACGCCGGTACGCAGGTCCTTGACCATCTGGTAGGGCTGCAAGACGTAGGACCGGATTTGATGCCCCCAGCCGATGTCCGATTTCGCCTCGGCCTCGGCCTGGGCCGCTTCTTCACGTTTCCTTAACTCAAACTCATAGAGCCGGGCCCGCAGCATCTTCATGGCCTCTGCCCGGTTCTTGTGCTGCGAGCGGTCGTTCTGGCACTGCACCACGATGCCGCTGGGCATGTGGGTGATCCTGACCGCGCTGTCGGTCGTATTCACGTGCTGCCCGCCGGCGCCCTGGGCGCGGTAGGTGTCCACGCGCAGGTCCTTGTCGACGATCTCCACCTCGATGTCGTCGTCGACCACGGGATAGACCCAGGCGCTGGCGAAGGAGGTGTGGCGCCGGGACTGGGAATCGTAGGGCGAGATGCGCACCAGGCGGTGCACCCCGGATTCGGTCTTGAGCCAGCCATAGGCGTTGTGGCCCCGGATGAGCAGGGTGGTGGACTTGATGCCCGCCTCTTCGCCCGGGCTCTCCTCCAGCCACTCGACCTTGTGGCCGTGGGCCTCGGCCCAGCGCATGTACATGCGCAGCAGCATCTCGGCCCAGTCCTGGGCCTCGGTGCCTCCGGCCCCGGCGTGGACCTCGAGATAGCAGTCGTTGGAATCCGCCTCGCCGGAGAGCAGGCTGGCCAGCTGCTGCTTGGCCGTGACCGCGCGCAGCTTGGTTAGCTCGGCCTCGCCCTCGGCCACGGTCTCGGCGTCCTCCTCCGCCTCGCCCAGCTCGAGCAGGGTGAGCGCGTCCTCCAGGCGCTGTTCGAAATCCTCGTAGGTGGCGATGACCTGGTCGAGCTGGGTGCGCTCGCGCATCACCTTCTGCGCCTCGGCCTGGTCCTGCCAGAGGTCCGGGTCCTCGGCGCGGGCGTTCAGCTCCGCCAGGCGCTTGCGCGTTGCGTCCGGGTCAAAGATGCCTCCCGAGCAGGGCCAACGACTGGCGAATGTCGTTCACCACCGCTTCGATCTCGGCGCGCATCGGAGCCTCCTAAGAGAGAATCGCCCGCTAGAGCAATATTCGAACGGATGGAACCGGTCCGGTTCCATCCGTTCGGATAAAATTGCTCTACTTCTCAATAGGTAGAGCAGCTTTATCCCTTCAGTTGGATCGCTGAAAGCGATTCCATCTGAACGGATGCTGCTCTAGGGGCCTACCGGGGTCAA
>JAZGBC010000013.1:0-7310 GCA_036444495.1 Kiloniellales bacterium | reverse complement strand
ATTCGTCTTGCTCCGTGTCATAGGGAAAGGGTTTCTTCCAACGGGTGGCGCACCATTCCCACACATTGCCGGCGCAATCGAATAGACCGAACGGGCTGACGCCTGCCGGGTATAGTCCCACCGGTGTACTTGCGAAGACCTGGCGATCGCCGGGACCGCGTCCGTTCAGGCGATCGGGGTCGAATTCGTTGCCCCAGGGATAGGCGCGCCCGTCATCGCCCCTAGCCCCCTTCTCCCACTCGGCCTCGGTGGGCAAGCGATGGAATTGCCCGGTTTCCGCACTCAACCACCGGCAATAGGCCACGCATTCGTACCAACTCAACCCGATCGTGGGCTGGTTCGGCTTGTTAAAGCGCTCGTCTTGCCAGAAGCGCGGTTCGTTCTGTTTTTGGCCGATCTCGAGCCAACCTGCCTCCGTCCACCAGCTTTTGTCCCGGTAACCGCCGGCGTCGATAAACCGCCGATACTCAACATTGGTCAGCGGATACTTGGCGAGCCGGTAGTCGGGCAGAGACAGATTGTGCCGTTCGCTGCCGTCTCCCATGAGGAAATCTCCGGCGGGAATAACCACCATCTCGCCCAGGCGTGGATCGCCGAGGTCCCCGAGCACATTACCGGCCGCAATCCGCACACGCAGCGCAACCTCGGGGCTGGCGATGGCCGCGAGCAGTTGGGCGATTACGGCCCCGCGGATGCCCGGGTCGATGCCATCGTGTCCTTGCAACAGACAACGCCCGGCCAGGACCGGATTGATCCGCAGCAGGGCTTGGACCAGCTGGTTGTCATTTGCCGGGTCCAACCCGGCGGCCAGGATGGTGGTTTCTTCCCATCCTGTCGGCGGTGGCGGCGGCAGTGGCTCATAGTTGTTTTCAGGCCGTTTCCACAGCGGCATTTCAGTTTCCAGCCAAGGGCCGCGCCATAGCTCGGCAAGCTTGGCCGGGTCCTGCTTAAGCATCTGATGGGCCGCAAAATATTCCTGCAGCAACTGGTGGTAAAACCGCACGGTCAGGCGATCGACCGGCATTTCGACAATGTTGGCGTTGGCGGCGAGGCTCAGCACCTGGTCGGGCGGAGCCGCTTTCGCGGGCCAGTTGGGGTCAAGCTGCAGATGATCCGGCATAACGGTCTTGATCTGCTCGATCTTGACCTTGGTCCCGAACCCGGATCGAGTTTGCATTTCATAAGCCATCACGGAGAGGGCTTCGAACTGCAGCTCGGCGTCCAGCCATTGCTCAGGAGGGCATTTTTCCCTGGCCCACTCCAGCATGATCTGGGTGAAGCGCCGCATCAGGTCGGCCCGATTTTGACTCAGCTCGCCATCTTCCTCGAACACGTCGATCATGACGGTCAGCAAGTAAGGGTTTCGGGCCATTTCCAGCAGCCGATGCCGACTGTCGTCGCTCCGCAACATTTGCCATAGGGCCTGCCAGCTTTCCGGCAATTCGTTGCGCAAAAAGTGTTGGATCTGATCGTCACTCAGGGATTGCACTTCAACCCGCTGCAAGCCAGAGAACTCCTCGCCGTAGTCCAAGATTCGGCAGGTGACGAGGAAGCGATTTCCCTGGGCGGACCCTTGGTCGATAAATTCGCGCAACGCTGCACAACGTTCGCGATATCCCTCGATGGGCATCTCGTTCAAGGCATCGAAGAGAAAGAAAAGCTTGCCGGCTTCGAGGTATGTTCTCAGATTGGCGGCCAACTCTGGCGCACCCCAGTGACCGGCCTCCGGTGAGCCGCCCCAGCTTTGGATGATAAAGTCCTCCACCGACGCGCCGCCGGCAAATTCACCCAAGTGAAGAAGCAGCGGTAACCTGTCGGGTTGGTCCGAATATTCGCAAGCTAAGGCTTCGATTGCCGTCGTTTTGCCACAACCGGGCTCACCCAGCAGAATAATGCACGGGTACTTTTCAACCGCTTCGCGCAAGGAATCGAGCTTGACCTGCTTGATATCCTCACCGACGGGTATCCATTCGTGATACTCGAACTTGGCTCGGCGTCTGCGGCGGCCAGCCGAGCGGGGTGCGTTCGTCGGTTGAACGGGAACGACATCCGTGGTCTTACCGGCCAGAGGCACGTAGTAGGCAGCATCCTCGGCGTAGCGAGCCTTAAGTCGTTCCCGGTATTTGCTTTCCGCTTGTGTTAAATCTGGAACCTCGGGCCGGCCAAACGGTAACACTCGATAGACTCGAACCGGCTCCTTGATGTTCTTGACGCTTTTCTCGCCCAGGTCCTCGTAAGCAAGGTCGAGCTTGTTGTGAACCTGGTCGTAGACCGCACCCGAGATGCTGATGCCGGCGGGCTCGGCCAAACCTTCCAAGCGCGCGGCAACATTGACTCCATCGCCGAAGATGTCATCACCGTCGATGACAATATCGCCGAGATTGATTCCAGCGCGGTAACGAATGCGGATGTCCTCGGCGACGTGGGCTTCGCGTTCGGCCATCGCCCGTTGGATCGCTACCGTGCACTCAACGGCATCGACAGCGCTGGCAAACTCGACCAACAGCCCATCGCCCATTTCCTTGACGATGCGGCCTTGGTACTCGGAGATTTTCGGATCAAAAAGGTCGGCGCGGAGAGCCTTGAGGCGCGACAGGGTTCCGGCCTCGTCGGCAGCCATCAGGCGGCTATAGCCGACCATGTCTGCGGCCAGGATCGCCGCAAGCCGGCGCTGAATGCGGTGCTCGGCCATTCCTGCTCCCGGGGACGCGCTGCCAGCATTCTACATGATGCGACGTGCGATGAGGAGCATTAGCCAGAGCGAGCGGAAGGGCCGCTTCGGATCAGAAGCGGCCGTACCGATGACGCTCGCGCCAAGGTCTGCCGTTGGGCGTGAAAGCAGGCACGATCCGCTAAAAAGCCGGTGTTCCGGACGTTGTTTGCGCAGAATTTCCAACCGGGACACGGCCCCGCGCCCCGCTTGGTTGACAGGGGCTTCCATTGCTAGAATAGTCCCGCCCTTTCCGCGCCGGGCCGGAGTGCGGCGCGGTTTCCGAGCGCCAATGGGAGCCTTTTCGTGAACGACGCCTTGATGCCGACCTATGCGCGCGCGCCGCTCGCCTTCGAGCGCGGCGAGGGGGCGTACCTTTACGCCGCCGACGGGCGGCGCTATCTGGACTTCGCCACCGGGGTGGCGGTGAACGCGCTCGGCCACGCCCACCCGCATCTCGTTGCGGAACTCAAGGCGCAGGCGGAGAAGCTCTGGCACGTCTCCAATCTCTACGAGATCCCCGGGTCCGAGCGCCTGGCCCGCCGTCTGGTGGAGCGGAGCTTCGCCGACCGCGCCTTCTTCTGTAACTCGGGCGCCGAGGCCGTCGAGGGCATGATCAAGCTGGCGCGCAAGTATCACCATCACGCCGGCAACCCGGAGCGCACGCGCATCATCACCTGCGAGGGCGCCTTCCACGGGCGCACGCTGACCACGCTCTCGGCGGCGGGAAACCCGAAACACCTGGAGGGCTTCGGCCCGCCTTCCGAAGGCTTCGATCGGGTCGCCTTCGGCAATATGAACGAGCTGCGCGCCGCGATTGCGCCCGAGACCGGCGCCATCCTGGTCGAGCCGATCCAGGGCGAGGGCGGCATCCGGGTGGCCGATCCGGATTACCTGCGGGCCTTGCGCGCGGTCTGCGACGAGTTCGGCCTGCTGCTGCTGTTAGACGAGGTGCAGACCGGCATGGGCCGCACGGGCAAGCTCTTCGCCTATGAATGGGCCGGGATCACGCCCGACGCCATGGCACTGGCCAAGGGCCTGGGCGGCGGCTTCCCCATGGGCGCCTTGCTGGCCACGGAAGAAGCCTGCGCCGGCATGGCCGCCGGCACCCACGGCAGTACCTTCGGCGGCAACCCGCTGGCCAGCGCCGTGGGCAACGCGGTGCTCGACGTGCTCCTGGCCGACGGCTTTCTCGAGTCGGTGGAGCGCGGCGCGCGGGGCTTCCGGGCGCGGCTGGAGGAACTGGCGGCGCGCCATCCCGAACTCTTCGCCGAGGTGCGCGGGGCGGGTTTCCTGCTCGGCCTGCGCTGCGTGGTGCCCAACGGCGACATGATGGCGCGGCTGCGCGAGCAGGGCCTGCTCACCGTGGCCGCGGCCGAGAACGTGCTGCGCCTGCTGCCGCCGCTCATCATCGAGCAGAGCCACGTCGACGAGGCCATGGGAATCCTCGAGCGGGTCTGCGCCGACTGGGCCAAGGCGGCGTGACATGAGCGGTGTGAAGCATTTCCTCGATCTCGACCGGCTCGACGGCGCTACGCTGCGCGGCATGATCGAGTGGAGCAAGGACTTCAAGCGCGGCGAGACGCCCTGCGGCGAGGCCAAGCCGCTGGCCGGCAAGGCGCTGGCCATGATCTTCGAGAAGCCCTCGACCCGCACCCGGGTGTCCTTCGAGATGGCCATTCACGAGCTGGGCGGTCATGCCGTCGTGCTCGAGTCCCATGGCAGCCAGCTCGGCCGCGGCGAGACCGCGGCGGATACGGCGCGCGTGCTGTCGCGCTATGTGGACGCCATCATGCTCCGCACCACCAGCGAGGCGAAGCTCTTGGATATGGCGGAGCACGCCTCCGTGCCGGTGATCAACGGCCTGACCGACCGCACCCATCCCTGCCAGCTCATGGCCGACGTCATGACCTTCGAGGAGCACCGCGGGCCGATCGAGGGCAAGGTGATCGCCTGGTCCGGGGACGGCAATAACATGGCCGCTTCCTGGATTCACGCGGCGGTGCGCTTCAACTTCGAGCTGCGCCTGGCCTGCCCCGAGCAGTTGAGCCCGCCCAAGGACGTGCTCGATTGGGCCGCGAAGGAGAACGGCCGCGTCACCGTGACCCCGGACGCCGAGAAGGCGGTCAAGGACGCGGACGGCGTGGTGACCGATGCCTGGGTCTCCATGGGAGACGAGGGCGAGAGCCAGAACCGCCACAACCTGCTGCGGCCCTATCAGGTGGACGAACGCCTGATGGCGCGGGCCAAGCCGGACGCGGTCTTCATGCACTGCCTGCCCGCGCACCGTGGCGACGAGGTCACGGCCGAGGTGATCGACGGGCCGCAGTCGGTGGTCTGGGACGAGGCGGAGAACCGCCTGCACGCCCAAAAGGGCATTCTTTACTGGTGTCTGAGCTGATATGCCGGACGGCGCGGGCGCGAAAAAACTCCAGGAACTCGATCTGATCCAGCCCTTCATGCTGGAATCCTCGGGCATCCGGGGCGGCCTGGTGCGCCTGGGACCGGCGGTGGACCATATCCTGACACGCCACGCCTATCCCGAGACCCTGGCCGCGCTCCTGGGCGAGATGCTGGTGCTCACCGCCATGCTGGGCAGCACCATCAAGTACGACGGCGTCTTTTCGCTCCAGACCAAGGGCGCCGGCGCGGTTAGTGCGATGATTGCCGATGTCACCTCCAAGGGAGACCTGCGCGGCTATGCCGGCTTCGACGAGGATAGGCTGAATGCCGCCATCGAGGATTGGGCGCGAAACGGCTCAGGCGTGCCGGGCCTGGGCGTGCCGGAGCTTCTGGGCGCGGGACATCTCGCCTTCACGGTGGACCAGGGGCCCCAGACCGAGCGCTACCAGGGCATCGTGGACCTCACGGGCCAGACGCTGTCGGACTGCCTGCAGCACTATTTCCGCCAGTCGGAGCAGATCCAGACCGGCCTTTTCGCGGCCTCGGAGCGGTCCAACGGCGAATGGCGCGCGGCCGGGATCATCCTGCAGCGCCTGCCGGAGGATAGCGCGGGCAAGAGCCCGCCCGACGAGGACGCCTGGCGCCGCGCCATGATACTGCAGGCGAGCTGCACGCTCGCCGAGCTGCTCGATCCCGCCCTGCCGGCCAACGACCTGCTTTACCGTCTGTTCCATGAGGAAGGGGTGCGCGTGTTCCGGCGCCGGCCGCTCGAGGCCCGCTGCCGCTGTTCGCGCAAACGCCTGGTGGAGACCCTGCGCGCCATGCCGCGCGAGCGGATCGAGGAGCTCAAAGTCGGCGGCAAGGTCATCGTCACCTGCGAGTTCTGCAACCGGCGCTACCGTTTCGACCAGGCCTCGCTGGACCGGATCTATTCCACCGCGCCTTGATGGCGCCCCATTCGCGGCCTAAAGAAGGGGCGTAGAAATCCCCCCGCCCCATAGAGACCAAAGGCAGAGCCATGCCTGCGCCTTCCCGACTCCTTCTCCTGCTTCTGGCGCCCTTGCTGCTCGCCGCCTGCGCCAATCAGGCCCCGCCGCGGCCAAACTACCCCGAGCTCAGTTTCGCCCACCTCCCGCCCATCAAGCTGGACGTGGCCGAGATCGCGGTGGAGCAGAGCTACCAGCCGCCCGGGAAGGCGCCCAACGTGGAGCACCTCTTTCCCGCCCGTCCGGCCGCCGCCGCCAAGGCCTGGGCGCGCGGCCGGCTGGTGGCGGCAGGCCCTACGGGGCGCGCCCGCTACATCGTGCGCCAGGCCTCGGTGGTCGAGACCCCGCTCGAGACCCAGGGCGGGCTGACGGGTGCGGTCACCATCGATCAGTCCGAGCGCTACGACGCGCTGATCGTGGTCGAGATCCAGATTATCGCCGCCGATGGGAGTAGGCTCGGCACGGCGACGGTCGAAGCCCGGCGCTCGCGCACGGTGCCCGAGAACGCGTCGCTGAACGAGCGCGAGCGGGCCTGGTACGAGATGACCAAAGACCTCATGGCCGATCTCGACGCCCAGCTCGACAGGACCATCAAGACCGTGTTCTTCAAGCACCTCATTATTTGAGACAGCGGCGCAACCGGGCATGATCGGCGTTTTCGATTCCGGGCACGGCGGGCTGACCGTCCTGCGCGCGCTCAAGCAGCGCATCGCCGGGCACGGCTTCGCCTACCTGGGCGATCACGCCCACGCGCCCTATGGCGAGCGGAATCCTGCGGAGATTTACGGCCTCACCGTGGCCAACGTGGAGCGCCTCTTCGGGCTCGGCTGCCGCCTGGTGCTGCTCGCCTGCAACACAGCCGCGGCCGTGGCCCTGCGCCGCCTGCAGCAGGATTGGCTGCCCGGGGCCTATCCCGAGCGCCGGGTGCTCGGCGTCTTCGTGCCCACCATCGAGGCGGTCACGAACGTACCCTGGCAGATCGAGGGCCCGGTGCCCGCTGTCCTGCCGGCGGCGCGCCTGATCGGCGTCTTCGCCACCCGGCGCACGGTGGAGAGCGGCGCCTACCCGCGCGAGATCGCCCGGCGCGCGCCGCAGGTGCGGGTCGTGCAGCAGGCCTGCCCGGGCTTGGTGCGCCATATCGAGGAGAACGCCCCGGCCCGGGCCATCGCGCCGCTGGTGGAAGAATTCGTGGCCGGGCTCCTGGCCCAGGC
>JAZGBC010000012.1:0-3508 GCA_036444495.1 Kiloniellales bacterium | reverse complement strand
AGCGTGGAGTCGTCCACGGGCGCGCCGTCGGAGATGACCATGAGGATGCGCCGCTGCTCGGGCCGGCCGATCAGGCGGTTGTGCGCCCAGAGCAGCGCCTCGCCGTCGATGTTCTCCTTGAGGATGCCCTCGCGCAGCATGAGGCCCAGGCTCTTGCGTGCGCGCCGCCAGGGCGCGTCGGCCGGCTTGTAGATGATGTGGCGCAGGTCGTTGAGGCGCCCGGGGCTGGGCGGCTTGCCGGCGGCGATCCAACGCTCGCGCGACTGCCCGCCCTTCCACATGCGCGTGGTGAAACCCAGGATCTCCACCTTGACCCCGCAGCGCTCGAGCGTGCGCGCCAGGATGTCGGCGCACATGGCGGCCACGGTAATGGGCCGGCCGCGCATGGAGCCCGAGTTGTCGATGAGCAGCGTCACCACGGTGTCGCGGAACTCCATCTCCTTTTCCTTCTTGTAGGAGAGGGAGTGCGTCGGATTGGCGACGATGCGCGCCAGACGCGCGGAATCCAGCAGGCCTTCGTCCAGGTTGAACTCCCAGGCGCGGGTCTGCTTGGCCAGCAGGCGGCGCTGCAGGCGGTTGGCCAGGCGCGCGATGACTCCCTGCAGGTGCGCGAGCTGCTGGTCGAGCATAAGGCGCAGGCGCGTCAACTCGTCGGCGTCGCAGAGCTCGGCCGCCTCCACGGTCTCGTCGAACTCGGCCGTGAAGGCGCGGTAGGCGTCCTTGCCGCGCGCGCTGCGCCGTTCGTCGAAAGTGGGCGGGCGACCGGGGCGGCCCGGCTCCTCGTCGCCGGCACCCGCCATCATCTCGCCGTCGATCTCGGCCTGCTGATCGTCGGCGCCCTCGAGCTCGCTCAGCTCGCCGCGCTGGCCCTCCAGCATCGTCTGCGCGTCCGAGGCGTCCTGCTCGCCGCCCTCGCCGCGCGCCTGGGAGGGGTCCTCCTCGGCGTTGTCACCCTGATTGTCCTGGTCCTCGTCGTTCGCCGCGTCGTCGTCCAGGCCCAGGTCCAGGTCCAGGTGCGTGAGCAGGCGCCGGACCGTGTCGGCGAAGCCCTCCTGGTCGTCGATGCGCTCGCCCAGCTCCTTGAGGTCCTGCAGAATCCGCGCGTCCATAGCGGGGCGCCAGAGATCGACCAGGGCGCGCGCCGAAGGCGGCGGCGCCAGCCCGGTCATGGCTTCGCGCGCCAGCACCTTGAGGGCCTCGGCGAGCGGCACCTCCTCCTGTTCCGTGGCGCGCCCATAGCCCCGGGCCCGGTAGCGTTCCTCGAGTGCCGCGTCCAGGTTGGCGGCCACGCCGGCCATGCGCCGCATGCCGAGCGCCTCGCAGCGGGTTTGTTCCACGGTGTCGTAGATTTGCCGGGCCAGCTCGGCGCCGGGGCGGTGGCTGCGGTGCAGCTCGTCGTCGTGGTGGCGCAGGCGCAGCGCGATGGCGTCGGCCTCCCCGCGCACCAGCGCCACGTCCTCCGCCGGCAGGTCGCGCGCGGGCAGGGGCAGGCGCGCCTCGCCGCCCACCAGGCCCGCCCCGCCGGGCGTGAAACTGGCCTGGACGTCGTCGCGCCGGGCGATCGCCCGGATCGCCGCGCCCGTGGTGCGCTTGAAGACTTCGATGGGGCTTTCGCTGTCGCTCATGGCGGCCGAACGCCTCCGTGCCGGAATAAGCCCTAAACCAGCGTCGCGGTAACACCGCTCCCCGGCAGCTCGGTCCCGAAGCAGCGCTGATAGTACTCGGCGACTACCGGGCGCTCGACCTCGTCGCACTTGTTCAGGAAAGTGACCTGGAAGGCAAAAGCGAGGTCGTCGAAGATTCTCGCGTTCTCGGCCCAGGTGATGACCGTGCGCGGGCTCATGACGGTGGAGATGTCGCCGGCGATGAAGCCGCTGCGCGTCAGGTCGGCCACCGAGACCATGGCCGCGATGGTATTGCGCTCTTCCTTGCTGCCGTAGTCGGGGCACTTGGCGAGGACGATGTTCTCCTCCTCTTCGTGCGGCAGGTAGTTGAGCGTGGCGACGATGTTCCAGCGGTCCATCTGGCCCTGGTTGATCTGCTGCGTGCCGTGATAGAGCCCCGTGGTGTCGCCCAGGCCGATAGTGTTGGTCGTGGAGAACAGGCGGAAGGCCGGGTGCGGGCGGATGATCTTGTTCTGGTCGAGCAGGGTGAGGCGGCCGTCGACCTCGAGCACGCGCTGGATAACGAACATGACGTCCGGGCGCCCGGCGTCGTATTCGTCGAACACCAGCGCCATGGGCCGCTGCAGGGTCCAGGGCAGCAGGCCCTCGCGGAATTCGGTGATCTGCTTGCCGTCCCGCAGCACGATGGCGTCCTTGCCCACCAGGTCGATACGGCTGATGTGGCTATCGAGATTGATGGGCAGGCAGGGCCAGTTAAGGCGCGCCGAGACCTGCTCGATGTGGGTCGACTTGCCGGTGCCGTGATAGCCCTGGATCATGACCCGGCGGTTGTAGGCAAAGCCGGCCAGGATGGCGAGCGTGGTGTCGCGGTCGAGGCGGTAGACCTCGTCGATATCCGGCACGTGCTCCCTGCTCTGGCTGAAAGCCGGGACCCGCATGTCGCTGTCGATCCCGAAAGTCTGGCGCACCGACACGGTGATGTCGGGGCCGTCCATCGCCGGGTCGCCGCCATTGGCGTGTACTGAGGACATGAACTCGTTTTCTCTTCCAGCTGGGCTAGCCAAGCGAACGACGGGTCTACCCGATCCGGCGGCTCATGCAAAGCTCATCTTGAGCGCCGCGTAAGCCAGGTTGACCAATTTGAGGCGTTCCTCGGCCTCGCGGTCCTCGCCGTTCGCATCCGGATGGAGCTGCTTGACCAGGCTCTTGTAACGAATTTTTACGTCGTCAAAGGTTACCGGTTCATTAAGGTCGAAAACGGCGAGCGCCTTCTGCTCCTCGGTCATGGGCCTGGCCTGCTTGGCCTGGCCGGCGCCGGCGTCCTCGTAGAAGAAGCCGTGCGGGTCGTGCACGCGGTAGGCGGGGCCGAAGCCGGCGCGCTCGCCGAACTGCCCGAACGGCCAACTCGGGCGCTGCCAGACGGTGTCGGCGCGCCGCTGAAGCTCGATCTCCTCCTCGTTCATGCCCGCGTAAAAGTCCCAGGCCAGGTTGTACTCGCGCACATGTTCGAGGCAGAACCAGTGGTACTCGCCCAGGCGGTCGCGCGAAACGGGCGCGCGGTAGTGCCCTTCTTCTTGGCAACCCGGATGATGGCAGCGCCGTTCGAACTCGGGCGGGGGCCCGAAGGCTTCGTCGATCTCCGGTGGTGTTGGGCGTCGCATGGCTAAAGTATGGATATGGGCCCGCCGGGGCGCAAGGCGCAGGCGCAGGCGCGCGTTCAACGCCGGGCCCGGTCTTGCCCGATCAAGCCTCCGCCTTGCCGCCGCCCTGACAGGGGGGTGAGGCCAGGGTCTGGCCGCCGCGGCTGGCCCATTCTGTCTGCGTCAGGGTCTGCAGCGACAGCGCGTGAATGCGCTCGCGCAATTCCTCCGCCAGGATCTCGT
>JAZGBC010000011.1:0-6417 GCA_036444495.1 Kiloniellales bacterium | reverse complement strand
CAAACGACCGCTCGCGCGGGGACGCGCTCGTCCTGCCCGACCTGCTGCCCACTTGTGCCCGGGCGCTGGCGGCGGCCGAAGGCTTCCTGGACGAGGCGCGGCGCGCGGTGGCGGCGCTCGTCGCCCCCGGGGGCTCCGTGGATGCGGGCGCGTTGGAGTGCGAGCAGTATGCCGCCCATGGATTCGCCTGGCTGGCTACCTATGTCACCGCCCTGCGCGAACTGCTGCACTGGGCCGAGCGCCTGGAAACGGGCGGCCAGGCCCGCGAGCTGGAGCACCTGATCCTCCAGGCGGCCTTCGCCGAATACCTGCAGCAGATGACCGGCGGCATCGCGCTCAGCCAGGTGGAGATCGTCCGCCCGGTCGATCTGGGGCTGGACGAGACGGCCGGCGCTCGCCTGCGCGACGATCCCGCGGTCCAGGCGCTCGCCGCGGGCGGCCGGACGAACGCGGTGCGCCTGCGAATCGCCGCCCTCATCGCCGCGGGTTTCGACTCCCGTGATTTCGGCGACCTCGGCCTGGAGGACGAGACGCTGAGCATGATCCGCGACCAGTTCCGCAAGGTGGCGGACGAGCACGCCGAGGCGGCCCACGGCTGGCACCTGAGGAACGAGCTTATCCCCGATGAAGTCTTGGATCAGCTCGCCGGGCTCGGCGTCTTCGGCCTCACCGTGCCCGAGGAGATGGGCGGCGCGGGCCTGGGCAAGACCGCCATGTGCGTGGTCACCGAGGAGCTGGCGCGCGGCTACATCGGCCTGGGTTCGCTGGGCACGCGCTCGGAGATCGCCGCGGAACTGATCCGCCTGGGCGGCACCGAGGCGCAGAAGGCGCGCTGGCTGCCGGGGATCGCCTCGGGCGAACTTCAGGTCACGGCGGTCTTCACCGAGCCCAACGTGGGATCGGACCTGGGTGCCTTACGTACCCGCGCCCTGCGCGACGGCGAGACCTACCGCATCACCGGCAGCAAGACCTGGATCACCCACGGCGCGCGCAGCGATCTGATGACCCTGCTGGTGCGCACGGACCCGAACGAGCCCGGCTACAAGGGCCTCTCCATGTTCATCGCCGAGAAGCCGCGCGGCACCGAATCCGATCCCTTCCCCGCGCCGGGCATGAGCGGCAGCGAGATCAAGGTGCTCGGCTACCGCGGCATGAAGGAATACGAGATCGCCTTCGACGGCTTCGAAGTGCCGGCCGCGAGCCTATTGGGCGAGGTGGAGGGCGAGGGCTTCAAGCAGCTCATGGCCACCTTCGAGTCCGCGCGCGTGCAGACCGCCGCGCGCGCCGTGGGCGTGGCGCAGAACGCGCTGGAACTGGGTCTGGCCTACGCCCTGGAGCGCAAGCAGTTCGGCAAGGCCATCATCGCCTTCCCGCGCGTGGCCGGGAAGCTCGCCTGGATGGCGGTGGAGACCATGATCGCGCGCCAGCTCACCCACTTCGCCGCGCGCGAGAAGGATTCGAACCGGCGCTGCGACATCGAGGCCGGCATGGCCAAGCTGCTCGCCGCCCGCGTCGCCTGGTCCAACGCCGACAACGCGCTGCAGGTGCACGGCGGCAACGGCTACGCCGAGGAGTTCAAGATCTCCCGCGTGCTGTGCGACGCGCGCATCCTGAACATCTTCGAGGGCGCCGCCGAAATCCAGGCCCACATCATCGCCCGGGGGCTGTTGAGCGGGCGGAATTAGAGTCGGTATGGACTCTGTCCCCCGCCTCAGGCCAAGCCACCCGAACCCCAGCCATCCGGGAGACACCCCAAGCCCTCAGACGGTCGGACTTGCATTTTGTGGCTATTTAAACTAGTCTCCAACTAGTATGAAATCCATCGGTGCCTTCGAGGCCAAGACCCATTTCGCCCGCCTGCTGGAGCGGGTCGCCAAGGGCGAGCAGATCGTGATCACCAAGCACGGCGCGCCCGTGGCGCGCCTCGTGCCCTTTGCCAAGCCGGACGGCGAACGGGCACGGCGTGCCATCTCCCGCCTCAAGGCCTTCCGCAAGGGGTCTCGGCTGGACGGGCTCTCGTGGAAGGATCTGCGTGACGAGGGGCGCCGGTGACCGCCTTCGTCATCGACTGCTCCGTCGCCGTCACCTGGTGCTTCGAGGACGAAGCCACGCTGGCGAGCGACGGGTTGCTCGATCGCCTCGGCGAAGAGGGAGCGGCGGCGCCGGGCATCTGGCCGCTCGAGCTCGGCAATGTGTTGGTCATGGCCGAACGCCGTGGCCGGCTGAGCGCGGCCAAGATCGCCGAGTTTGTGGCGCTGGTCCAGGACCTGCCGGTGGCGATCGACGAGGAAACCCCACGGCGCGCCCTGGACGACGTGCTGAGCCTCGCCCGCAGCGAAGGGCTGACCACGTACGATGCGGCCTATCTGGAGCTCGCCATGCGCCTTGGCGTGCCACTGGCCACCAAGGACACGGCGCTGCAACGGGCGGCGGAGAATCTCGGTACCCCGGTGCTCGCCGTCTAATACCAACGAGCGCTTGAACTGACCCTCCCCCTTGCATGTTTTGGTTCGGGCGTTTTTCGGAGACGAGCGCCCCGTCGAACGCCTCCGGCCGGAGACCGTTTCCGCTTAACTTGCCGCTGGCCCGCGTCTAGTCCGGGCGCTATACCAATCCCATGAATTCCGTGGTTTTCGTGCTGGTGGGTATCGCGCTCGCCGCCACGCTGGCCGTGCTGATGACCGGTGTCTTCGGCATGGCCCGCGGCGGCGAGTTCAACCGCAAATACGGCAACCTCCTCATGCGCTGGCGCGTCATCCTGCAGGGCTGCGCCGTTGCCCTCCTGTTGCTCGCCATGTTCCTGGCCAACGGATAGGCGGGCGGGGTGAAGAGCCTGTACAGGGGCGACAACTACGCCCTCATGGCCGACTACAACGCCTGGATGAACCGCAAAATCTACGCGCTTGCCGCGGAGATTCCCGACGCCAAGCGCAAGCAGGACCTGGGCGCCTTCTTCAAGTCGCTGCACGGTACGCTCAATCACATCCTGTTTGCCGATCTCATCTTCCTGGCGCGCTTTACGGGCTCGCCCATGCCCGAGGGTGACTTCGGCTCCGAGCTATACGGCGACTTCGGCGCGATGCGGGCCGAGCGCAAGCAGATCGATGGCCGAATCCTGGATTGGATCGCGAACCTGGACCGGAAGGGCCTGGCCGAGCCCTTGACCTTCACCAGCATGATCGACGGCAAGACCCGTACCTTGCCGCGCTGGGTCATGCTGACGCAGATGTTCAATCACCAGACCCACCACCGCGGCCAGGCGACCACGCTCATCAAACAGCTGGGCGTCGATCCCGGCACCACCGACATCCCCTGGCTGCCGGCGCTCTATTCCGAGGCCGGCGTGGACGCTCTATAGTGCGGATGCCGGGCAACGGCGGGGGAGTTTCATGGTCAAGCTGACGCGCATCTACACCCGTGGCGGGGACAAGGGCGAGACCTCCCTCGGCGACGGCGCGCGCGTGGCCAAGCACGGCCTGCGCGTGGCCGCCTACGGCACGGTGGACGAGGCCAACGCCGCCCTCGGCGTGGCGCGCCAGCAAACGGACGGCGAGCTGGATGAGATTCTGGCACGCGCCCAGAACGACCTCTTCGACCTGGGCGCCGACCTCTGCCGCCCGGAACGGGAGGACGCCGACCCGCCGCCGCTCAGGATGAGCGCGGCCCAGGTGGAGCGCCTGGAAGGCGAGATCGACCGCATCAACGAGGGGCTGGGGGCGCTCGATTCCTTCGTCCTGCCCGGCGGCACGCCCGCCGGTGCGGCGCTGCACCTGGCGCGCACCATCGCGCGGCGCGCCGAACGCGATATGACGGCGCTCGCCGAGACAGAGACGGTCAACCCGGAGGCGGTGCGCTACATCAACCGGCTCTCGGACCTGCTCTTCGTGCTCGCGCGCCACGCCAACGGCCGCGGTGCACAAGACGTGCTCTGGCAGCCGGGCCAAAACCGCTAGGCTCCGAGACCCCGCCAAGCCGCAAAAAACTTGGTATTATATGCTATTGCGCGCGTTGACAGCCGGGCCGGGCTAACCTTATTGTGCGCCCGCGAAAAGCAGAAGGCAGGGATTTCCGCACATCACACGCGGGCCGTTTTGCGCCGCACTGCGTAATCCATCAAGCGAAGCAGGCTTAAGGGATGAAGGTTCTCGTTCCGGTCAAGCGCGTCATCGACGCCAACGTGAAGGTCCGCGTCAAGGCGGACCAGACGGGGGTGGAGCTCAACAACGTCAAGATGGCCATGAACCCCTTTTGCGAGATCGCCGTGGAAGAGGCGATACGCATGAAGGAGGCGGGCACGGCGGAGGAGGTGATCATCGTCTCGGCCGGCGCCAGCCAGGCCCAGGAGACGATCCGTACGGGTCTGGCCATGGGCGCGGACCGCGGCATCCTGATCGAGAGCGACGCGGCGCTGGAGCCCCTCGCCGTGGCCAAGCTGCTCAAGGCGGTCGCCGAGAAGGAGGGCGTGGACCTGGTTATCATGGGCAAGCAGGCCATCGACGGCGACAACAACCAGACCGGCCAGATGCTGGCCGCGCTGCTCGGCTGGCCGCAAGGCGCCTTCGTCTCCAAGATCGAGAAGAACGGCGAGGGCTATAAGGTGACGCGCGAGGTGGACGGCGGGCTGGAGAACCTGCAGCTCAAGGCGCCCTGCGTGGTGACCGTGGACCTGCGCCTGAACGAGCCGCGCTACGCCTCGCTGCCCAACATCATGAAAGCCAAGAAAAAGCCGATCGAGACGCTCACGCCCGCCGACCTGGGCGTCGACGTGGCGCCGCGGGTCACCACGCTCAAGGTCGTGGAGCCGCCGCCGCGCGCCGCCGGCGTCAAGGTGGCGGACGTGGCCGAGCTGATCGAGAAACTCAGGAACGAGGCGAAGGTGATCTGATGGCCGTCCTGATCGTCGCCGAACACGACAACGCGGTGCTCAAGCCCGCCACGCTCAATACCGTGACCGCCGCCGGGCAGATCGGTGACGAGTTGCACATGCTTGTGGCCGGAAGCGGCTGCGCCTCCGTGGCCGAGGCCGCGGGCAAGGTGGCCGGCATCGGCAAGGTGCTGCTCGCCGATGCGCCCGAGTACGAGCACGCCGTGGCCGAGAACCTGGCGCCGCTCATCGCCAAGCTGGCGCCCGAGTACAGCCACGTCCTGGCCCCGGCCACCACATTCGGCAAGAACGTCATGCCGCGCGCGGCCGCGCTGTTGGACGTGCAGCAGATCTCCGACATCAGCGGCATCGAGAGTGCGGATACCTTCATCCGCCCGATCTATGCGGGCAATGCCATGGCCACGGTGCAGTCGTCGGACAAGATCAAGCTGATCACCGTGCGCGCGACCGCCTTCGATCCGGCGGCCGAAGAGGGCGGTTCGGCCGCGAGCGAGCCGGTGGAGAGCACGGGCGACGCTGGCCTCGCGAGCTTCCTCGGCCAGGAGTTGACCAAATCCGAGCGCCCCGAGCTGACCACCGCCGGGATCGTGATCTCGGGCGGGCGCGGCATGCAGAGCGGCGAGAACTTCGCCATGCTGGAGCGCATCGCCGATAAATTGGGCGCCGCGGTGGGCGCATCCCGCGCGGCGGTGGACGCGGGCTTCGTGCCCAACGACTACCAGGTGGGACAAACGGGGAAAGTGGTGGCCCCGGACCTTTACATCGCCGTGGGCATCTCGGGCGCGATCCAGCACCTGGCGGGCATGAAGGATTCCAAGGTCATCGTGGCGATCAACAAGGACGAGGAAGCGCCCATCTTCCAGGTCGCCGACTATGGCTTGGTGGCCGATCTCTTCCAGGTCCTGCCCGATCTCGAGAGCGCGCTGGGCTAGACGGCGCCCCCCTGCAACAACTAAAAACAAGGTTCATGGCGGACAAGACAGGCACGACCAAGGGAAGCCTCGACATCAAGTGTATCGGGGTGATCGGCGCCGGCCAGATGGGCAGCGGCATCGCCCATGTCTGCGCGCTTGCCGGCTATGACGTGCGCATCTCGGACATCGGACAGGAACAGCTCGACAAGGCGCTGGAAGCCGTCAACCGCAACCTCGAGCGCCAGGTCAAGAACAAGCGCATCGGCGCCAAGGATCAGAAGGCCGCCATGGCGCGCATTTCCACGGGCACGGAGCTGTCGATCTTCAAGGGCTGCGACGTGGTGATCGAATCGGCCACGGAAAACGAGGAGATCAAGCGCGATATCCTCAAGAAGCTGTGCCCCGTTTTGAAGCCCGAGGCGATCATCTGCACCAACACCTCCTCGATCTCGATCACGCGCCTGGCGGCGATCACCGACCGGCCCGGCAAGTTCATGGGCATGCACTTCATGAACCCGGTGCCGCTGATGAAGCTGGTCGAGCTGATCCGCGGCATCGCCACCGAGGAGGACACCTACCGGGTGATCCGCGAGCTCACGGTCAAGCTCGACAAGACCC
>JAZGBC010000010.1:0-2761 GCA_036444495.1 Kiloniellales bacterium | reverse complement strand
TGGCGCAACTCGTCGCTCGCGGGTGTCTCGAAATAGTCTTCGAGCAACCGGTCTTCGTCGGCGGGCGTGAAGAGATTGTTCGACGCGAGATTCGCCAGATCGAACAGCGGGCTGTTGAAGCCGGCGTAATCCCAATCGACAAGCCAGAGACGTTTGCCGTCGTCGATGAAGTTGGCGGCGAGCAGATCGTTATGGCCGAAGACGATCTCCACCGGACCGAGGGCCGCTTCCAGTTCCGCGTTGATCTCCAGGAAACGCGGCAGCTCACCGGTCATGCGGCTGTTGCCCGCGCGCAGGGTGTTGGCGTAACCGCGCGCCACCTGGAACACCCAGAAGATGAGCGCGGGTCCCTCGAAGTGCTTCGGCATCTCGTGATGCACGCGCTTCAGAATGGGCACGATGCGCCCAGCGGCCAGCGCCTCGCGCACCTCGGCCTCGCCATAGGTCGTGCCCTCGATGAAGCGCATGACCAGGGCGCCGGGCTCGGCGTGAGTCACCTCGGGCGAGATGCCGGCGGCATGGGCGGCGCGGCTGGCGGCCAGCTCGTTGAAGCGCAGGATGCCGTGCAGCGGGATGTCCTCGGCGATGCGCACCACGAAGGACTCGCCCCCATCGCGCACGACGAAATTGTGGTTGGTGATGCCGCCGGACAGCACCTCGGGCTCGACCTTGCCCGACCAGCAGGTCAGCGCGGCGGCGCGTGCGGCGGGATCGGGTCTGGCCCGGCTTTCGTTCATGCGCCCGCGCCTCCTTAATCCAGTCCCAGTTGGCGCTTGCGCCGGCCCGCCCAGGCGCCGATCAGCCGGTCCGCCGTGATCGCGATGAAGGCGACGCAGACGCCCGCCACCACGCCGCGCCCCGTGTCCGCCTTGGTCAGCGCGATATAGACCTCCTGGCCCAGGTCGCGCGTGCCCACCAGGGCGGTGATGACCAGCATGGAGAGGGCGAACATGATGGTCTGGTTGATGCCCAGCATGATCTCGGGCAGGGCGAGGGGAAACTGCACCTTCCAGAGGATCTGGCGCCTGGTGCAGCCCGAGGTGCGGGCCGCCTCGATCAAGGCGGGCGGGACGCGCCGGATGCCGTGGTCCGTGTAGCGCACCGCGGGCGCCACGGCGTAGGCGACGACCGCGATCATGGCCGAGAAATCGCCGACCCGGAACAGCATGACCACGGGCATGAGATAGACGAAGCTGGGCAGCGTCTGGATGGTGTCGAGGACGACCTGGATCACCCTGTGGACCCGGTCGTTGCGCGCCGCCCAGACCCCGACGGGAATGCCGATGAGCCCGGCAAAGGTCACCGAAATGCCGCAGAGATAGACGGTGATCATCGCCTTCTCCCAGTTGCCCGTGACCGCGATGAAGCTCACCAGCAGGGCGGTGAGCAGCGCCAGGCGCCAGCCGCCGAGCTGGAGCCCGGCCAGCGCCACAATGGCCACCACCGCCGTCCAGGGCAGCTGCAACAGGAAGCGCTTGAAGGGGATCATGAGGTTGAGCAGCAGGAAGGTCTTCACCGCCTCGAACTGGTCGAAGAAGTTGATGTTGATATAGCGCACCAGGTCGTTCCAGAAGGGCCCGGTGGTCACCTGCGCCGCCTCCGGATAGCCGCGCAGCGCGGGCACCAGGAAACCGAGCAATGTCGTCCCGATAAGGATGGCGAGCGCGCCTAGGAGATAAGGATGGCGGGCGGCGAAGTGCCTGGTCGTGGCCTCCTCGTGCTGGCCGGCGGGCGAGGACTGGGCGAAAGCCTGGCTCAGGCGGTCGAGGGCAATGGCGAGCAGGGTGATGGCGATGCCCGCCTCCAGCCCCTCGCCGATGGCCAGGCGCCGGAGCGAGGCCAGCACGTCATGGCCCAAACCGCCGGCGCCGATCATGGAGGCGATGATCACCATGTTGAGCGAGAGCATGATGACCTGGTTCACGCCCACCATGAGCATGGGCCGCGCCGCGGGAACGAGCACCTTCCAGGTCATCTGGCGCCGGGAGCAGCCGGCCATGCGGCCGAATTCCTTGATCTCCTCCGGCACCATCTTGAGCGCCAGCATGGTACAGCGCACCATGGGCGGCATGGCGTAGATCATGGTGGCGATCATCGCCGCGACGGCACCGAAGCCGAACAGGAACAGGATCGGCACCAGGTAGGCGAAGACCGGTACCGTCTGCATGAGATCGAGCACGGGCGTGATGGCGCGTTCGATGCGCGGGTCGCGGTAGCCGAGGATGCCGAGCCCCAGGCCGCCGGCGATGCCCAGGGGCACGGCCACGATGATGGACGACAGCGTCATCATGGCGCTCTCCCATTGGCCGAAGACCGCCAGATAGAGGAAGCAGAGCGCGATCAGGAGCGCCAGCTTCCGGTCCTTGATGCGGTAGGCCAGCAGGGTGACGACGATGACGATGGCCAGCCACGAGAGCGTCGGCGTGCGGAAGATCTCGTCGCCGCCGATGGGGATCTTGAAGCCCTTGGCGAGCAGGCCCTTGGCCAGCCAGAGCGGCCATTCGAGCAACCAGGCGATGCTCCGGGTGAATTCCTTGAAGGTGAAGAGGCCGAGGTCGAAATCGTTGATCAGCCATTTCATGAAATCGCTGATCCAGTCCTTGAGCGGCACGGACCCGCCGCGCGGGTACTTGACCACCCAGGGCCAGAGGTCCTTGCCCAGCCACAGCCCGAGCGTCGCCGCGAGCACAAGCGCCCAGGCGGCCAGCCAGGGGCTGCGCCGGCCGAGGAATGGGGCCACGCTCGTAACCGCCGCACTCAC
>JAZGBC010000009.1:0-17442 GCA_036444495.1 Kiloniellales bacterium | reverse complement strand
CACTCGGCGTGCACTTCCGCGTGGACGTGCACCGGCGCATCAACGGCGCCGCCGAGGTGGGACCGCACAAGACTTCCATGCTGCAGGACCTGGAGCGCGGCCGGCCCATGGAGATCGACGCGCTGGTGACCGCGGTGCAGGAGATGGGCCGCCTGGTGGGCATCGAGACACCCTATATCGACAGCGTATTGGGCCTGATTCAGCAGCGCGGGCGCGTGCTCGGGCTCTATCCCACCTTCCCCGCCCCCGACGCCACGGTGGACGCCGAAACCCGCGAAGCCCGGGTGGATTGACCCTTCGGATTTTTCCTAGGGCATATACTCATGATTTGAAGGCGCGCTCCTGGCCCCATAACGGACCTTCGGAAGTTCCGCCACGGACTTCCGCTAATGACCCGCTATAGAAAATTTGGTCCCTTCACTCCGGTATCCCCGCCTTGCGTAGCCCCGCCTCGTAGAGCAACAGGTACCCGGGATCCTGGATTTGCGAGGTTTCGACGATAATCGCGATCGTACCCTCGAACCCCATCATCTGCATCTCTTCGACCTGCCACTCGGCATCGTCCTGCCGCCCGGCCTGGGCGTAGGACGCGGCCAGCCACCAGCGGACGAAGGGCGCCGTCGGGCTTCTATCCGCCGCCGCCTCGAAATCCGCGATCGCCGAGTCGTAATCCTCGACGACGAATCGGGTCATCCCACGCATAAAGAGATACCAGAAAGGGTAACGCGGATTGAGCCGCATGGCGGTCTCCACGGACCTGAGACCGTCCTCGGCGCGGCCGTCCCCAACATACAAAACCGTCAGAAAGGCATAGGCGTCGGCGAAATCCGGATCCAGCTCGATGGCCCGTTCCAGGGACTCGATGCCGCGCTGCAGCGCCTCCGGCGTCCCGAGCCGCGAGACGCTCCGGCCCAAGCTCCAGTGAATTCTGGGGTTCTGCGGGTCGAGAGCGACCGCTGTCTCATTCAGTTCGACGGCCTTTGTGAGATCGGCCTGGACATCGTCCGACCATCCGTTGCGGGCACTCAATTCGAGGATGTTGGCGATGCGGGTATAGGCCAAGGCGTAGCCGGGGTCGATCGACAGCGCCTGTTCGTAGAGTTGCATGGCCTCCTGGCTTCCTTCCCGGGTAAAGGTGGACTCCTGGAACAGGCCGCGCAGGTAAAGATCGTGCGCCGCGACGCTGTCGGTTCCCTTGTCCGCCAGGCGCCGGCGTTCCTCCCCCGAAAGCTCGAGCGCCAGCGAAGCGACGATTTTCTCCAGCACCCGATCCTGGAGGCCGAAGATATCGTTCAGGCTGCCGTCGTAGCGCTCGGCCCAAAGGTGGCCGCCGGTGGTCGCATCGATTAACTGGGCGTTGATGCGAACCTGCTCTCCAACCTTGCGCACGCTACCCTCGATCACGTAGCGGACATTGAGCGCCTCGCCGACTTCCCGAATATCGATCTCCCTGCCCTTGTAGCCGGACGTCGAGGTCCGCGAGATTACGGTCAGGTCCGATATCTTGGACAGGTCCGTGATCAGGTCCTCGGTCATGCCGTCGGCGAAATATTCCTGCGCAGGATCGTCGCTCAAATTCACGAAGGGAAGCACGGCAATCGAGGGCCTGTCGGGAAGCGGCGAAACCATGCGCTCGACCGGCGCCGGTTCAATTGTCGGCTCCCACGGCCTCAGCCACGTAACCGCGCCGGCCACGCCGATGAGCACGGCCGCGGCCGCCGCCAGCGCCACTCGCCTCCATGATTGCGTCGCTCGCGTTGTCTCGCCCATGACCTTGCCGGCCGCCTCTGGCCCAGTCAGTACGCGATAAACCTGGACCGGCTCGGCGATGTTCTTGACCTCGTGCTCGCCAAGATTTTCGTAACCCAGATCGAGCTGTTTCTTCACCTGGTCGAATACCGAACGCGCGAGCGAGATACCGCCAGGCTCGGCAAGCGTTTCGAGACGCGCCGCAATATTCACACCATCTCCGAGAAGGTTATCGCCCTCGACCATCACGTCACCGAGGTTGACACCGATGCGAAGGCGCATGCGCCGGTCTTCAGGCAGATCGGCATTGTGAGCTTCAAGTTCGCGCTGAATATCGACCGCACAACGCACGGCCTCGACCGGGCTCGCGAACTCGGCGATGATGCTGTCGCCGGCACTGCCGAAGACCCGGCCATGATGGCTCGCGACCAGCCCTTCTACGATCTCTCGATAGGTACTGAGCGTACGGGCAGTCGCTTCCTCGTCGACCTCCATGAGGCGGCTGTAGCCAACCACATCGGCGGCCAGAATGGCGGCAAGTCTCCGTTCCATGCCCTTTCCCCTGGACAGGGAGACTAACGGCTATGGATAAGAGAATCCATGCTGGCAAGAACATGCCGGAATGATCGCCGTTGGCTAAAAAGCGACACGGACGACGGTGCGCCGGAGCGTCCGGTCTTGGACGCAAAACCGGACTTTCGCACGCTAATCCCAACCCGTTGCCGGTTTATGAGTAGATGCCCTAGCCCAGATACCGCCCGATCGCGGCGGCCATTGTCTCCGGGTCCATGACCGGCGGGAAAAGCGTGCGGAACTTACCGTCCGGGCCCATGAGGTAGATGTACTGGCCGTGGCTGAACAGGTTGAGCCCGTTCCAGGCACGCCCCACCGATTGCGCATCGACCTTGTACGCCTTGCGCGCCGCCAATAGCTGCGCCGGCGTGCCGGTGAGGCCGATCAGGGCCGGGTGAATTTTCGCCACCGCCGGGGCCAGGTTCTCCGGCGTATCGCTTTCGGGATCGACGGTGATGAGCAGCGGCGTCACGCGCGCGCCCGCTTCGCCCAGCAGATCGACCGCCTGGACCATGTTGCGCAGGCCCACGGGACAGATGCCCGGGCAGTTGGCATAGCCGAAAAAGACCAGCGTATAGGCCCCGCGGAAATCCGTATCGCGCAGGGTGCGCCCCCGGTGATCCATGAGCTCGAAGGGCCCGCCGATCTCCAGCGGAAAGGCGGCGGGCGTATCCGAGGCGGCCAGGCCCGGCAGCGGCGCGGCGGCGGCCAACGCCCAGGCAACGGCCGCCAAGGCGAAACACCGCCGCACGCGCCGCCGTGCCCGCACCGCCGGCACTAACATCACTGGCTCTCCATGTATTTCCGGTCCGCCTCGGGCCCCAGGCCCAGCTTGCCCTGCTTTTCGATCAACGCCTTGACCCGGGGATCGTTGCGGAACCACTGCTTGACCTTGGGGTCCTTGGCGTCGAGGCCGTTGCGCTCGGCCCACTTGGGCGAGAAGCGGTTGGCCCCGCGCCATTTGCCGTCGGGCGCCTCGCGCAGGAACTGCAGCACGAAGAGCTTGTGCCCACGGTTCGTGGTGAAGAGACCGTCGGCGGTGACCCGCTTGCCGCAGAAGTCGATCAGCTCGTCGGCCGCGCCGGCGAAAGCGACCTTGTTCTTGACCGCCGGGATGAGGGTGCCCTCGTCGGTGAGCAGGCCGAGCTGGCGTTTTCCCCCACCGCAGCGGTCCGGGCAATCGCCGGTCAGCTCGCAGAGCAGGTCCACCACCTTGGCGTCGAAACGGACGATCTCCTCGCCCGGCAGGCCCCAGGAACTGGCCGCCCGGGCAGTCCCGCCGAACAGCAGCAGGCCGCCGAACAGCGCCGCGAAAATGAGTCTCGTCATGGCCCTACTCCCCGAACGGCTGGATGCCGTAGTCGTCGTGGGTGAGATTGACGATGCCCCGATCGCCCAGGACCTTGTCCACCAGCAGGTACTTGATGCCGTCGCGCTCGTAGACGTCGCCCTCGACGCTCACCTTGTGGCTCTGGATCTCCAGGAGCCCGGGGTTCGCGTTGCTGGTGTCGTCGCCCTCGAACTTGAGCACCAGGTAGACCTGCCCGTCGTCGGCCAGGATGCCCACCGGAATACCGCCGGCGGCGCACCAAATGGCACACTGGTGATGCGCCGAACCCTCCGGGTACATGATCTCGGTCAGGTAGCACCAGGAATCGATCACCTCGCCGGTGATCTTGACCCGCTGGGGCGCCGCCGCGGCAGCCGCCGTCGCCAGCACCAGGCTGAGCGCGCCGCCCAGGATCGCCGTGCGGATAAACATCATGGTCTCCTCCCTTATGGCCCGCGCCGCGCAAGGCCCAGCGTAGCGATGATTCTGCCGGCAAACTATCACGGAATTCTCACGAAGGCGGGGCGTTGGACGGGCAGTTGCTCCAGGCGTGCTTGACGCTGCCGCGCGGGCGCGCGAAAAGGCGGCCTTCCGCCGCCGCGCAACCGGGGAAAGAATCCACCATGACCGCGCCGCTTCATGGCCTGCGGGTCTTCGATCTGACCCGCATCCTGGCCGGACCCACCTGCACCCAGCTTCTGGGGGACCTGGGCGCCGAGGTGATCAAGATCGAGCGTCCGGGCCAGGGCGACGACACGCGCAGTTGGGGGCCGCCCTTCGCCAAGGACGAGGCCGGCGGGGACAGCACGGAAAGCGCCTACTTCCTGGCATCCAACCGCAACAAGCGCTCGCTCACCCTCGACATCGCCAAGCCGGAGAGCCAGGCGCTCGCCAAGCGCCTGATCGCGCACTGCGACATCCTGGTGGAGAACTTCAAGGTGGGCGGCCTGGCGAAATACGGCCTGGCCTACGAGGACCTCAAGGCGGACTTTCCGGAGTTGATCTATTGTTCGATCACCGGCTTCGGCCAGACCGGGCCCTATGCGCCGCGCGCGGGCTACGACTACCTGGCCCAGGGCATGGGCGGCATCATGAGCCTGACCGGCGAGCCAGAGGGCGACCCCATCAAGGCCGGCGTCGGCATCGCCGACGTCATGTGCGGCATGTACGCCTCCACGGCCATTCTGGCCGCCCTGCACCACCGCGAGCGCGGCGGCGGCGGCCAGCACATCGATCTGGCCCTGCTGGATACCCAGGTCGCCTGGCTGATCAATGAAGGTGTTTCTTATCTCGTGACGGGCGACGTGCCCCCGCGCCGCGGCAACGAGCATCAGAACATCGCGCCCTACAAGGTGCTGCCCTGTTCCGACGGGCACTTCATCCTGGCCATTGGCAACGACGGCCAGTTCCAACGCTTCTGTGACTTCGCCGGCGCGCCCGAGTTGGCCGGCGATCCGCGCTTCAAGACCAATGCCGACCGGGTGCGCAACCGCGAAGCGCTCTATGCCGCCCTGCCCGAAATCACGGCCCGCAAGACCCGGGACGAGTGGGTTCAGGGCCTGGCAGGTCTCGCCGTGCCCGCGGGCCCGGTCAACAATCTGGAACAGGTATTTACCGACCCGCAAATCCTGCACCGGGGCATGCGCCTGGCCATGGACTACCCGGGGGCCCGAGGCGGCGAGGTGGAGCTCATCGGCAACCCGGTCAAGTTCTCCCAGACCCCGGTGGACTACCGCCACCCCCCGCCCAAGGTGGGCGAGCACACCGACGAAGTGCTGAAGGAGCTGCTCGGCCTGGGCGAGGAGGAGATCGCGAAACTGCGGAAGGACGAGGTCATTTAGGGCGGCAAAGAAACGAAACGACCCGCCCGTCGACCGCGGCCAGGCCGGACCGGCGGCCCTCTATCCGATATTTGCGGTCAAAAATCGCCATATGGGCTCAGCTCAGCGGGCATAGGACATGCCATTCCTGGACGTTAGTTGCTGTTTTCTATAGAGTTTGCCCGCCATGATTGTGTGGAACGAGAGAGTGAAGCTCCTTGCAAACGCGCTGAACGGCGTGGCCGTGGCGATGATCGCGCTAGGGATGCTCGCACCGACTGCCATGATGCTGTTTGAGGGTGGGCCCGAGACGAACGCGCTTATGCTGGCTGAGTAGACGTTCGGTGCTATAATTGTTCATGTAATAGCGAGTTGGATACTCCAGGATTTGCGGGAATGATTCATGATCGATACTGAGACCCTCCTCTGGTTGATCCCCCCCGTGCTGATCGGCATCGCTCTTTTGGCGAAGCTCCTCGTGCACCGAGGGAAACCGTCTCGGGACCACGCAAGAGCCGATACAAAACGGGTCTGAGCATCCGCTGAGCCGTGAACATTTGCTGGCCTCATTCGGGTGCGCGCAGGCATAGCCCCAATTGCATATTCCCGGACTCTCGCCCCCGTTACTGGCGTAACTAGCGACCCCAGACGCGCGTTGGTGCGGCGGGCGCCCGTGAACGTTCATACGCCTTGCGCCCACCCCCGGCCGGTGTCATATAAACGCTTTAATGACTGTCCCGCGGCACGCGCCGGCACACCTTGGCTACCCGCATCGCCACCTCCTCGGAATCGAGGGGCTTTCGGCGGACGAAATCTCATTTCTCCTCGATCTCGCGGAAAACTACGTCGAGCTCAACCGCCGGGAAGACAAGAAGACGTCGCTCCTGCGTGGGCTGACGGTCATCAATCTTTTCTTTGAAAGTTCAACGCGTACGCGCACGTCCTTCGAGCTGGCCGGTAAGCGGCTCGGGGCCGACGTGATCAACATGTCGGTGGCCTGGAGCTCGATCAAGAAGGGCGAGACCCTGATCGACACGGCCATGACCTTGAACGCCATGCACCCGGACGTCCTCGTCATGCGTCACCCGGATTCGGGCGCGGTGAAGCTGCTGTCGGAGAAAGTCGACGGCGCGGTCATCAACGCCGGCGACGGCAGCCACGAGCACCCGACCCAGGCGCTGCTCGACGCGCTCACCATCCGCCGGCGCCGGGGCTCGCTCGAGGGCCTGCGCGTGGCCATCTGCGGCGACATCCTGCACTCGCGGGTGGCGCGCTCCAACATCCACCTGCTGCAGATCATGGGCGCGGAGGTGCGCGTCGTGGCCCCGCCCACCCTGCTGCCGGAGGCGATGGCGCGCATGGGCGTGGAGGTCTTTTTCGATATGCGCCAGGCGCTTGAGGGCTGTGACATTGTGATGATGCTGCGCCTGCAGACCGAGCGCATGCACGGCTCCTACGTGCCCTCGATCCGCGAATACTTCCACTTCTTCGGGCTCGACCGCGAGAAGCTCAAGGCCGCCAAGCCCGACGCCCTGATCATGCACCCGGGCCCCATGAACCGGGGCGTGGAGATCGACAGCGAGTTGGCCGACGACATCGACCGCTCGCTGATCCGCGAGCAGGTCGAGATGGGGGTGGCGGTGCGCATGGCCTGCCTGGACGCGCTCACCCAGGCGCTGCGCGGGCATAACATCCTGCCATCCGAAGCCATAGCGGGCGGCGGATCATGAGCGGGAACCCGGGCGGCAACGGCGCGGCGAACGGCGCGAAGCGCACCGCCTACATCAACGCCCGCCTGCTCGACCCGGAAAGCGGCCTGGACATAGCCGGCGCGCTGCTCACCGAACACGGCCGCATCGCCGATCTTGGGCCCCGCCTGTTCAACGATGGCCTGCCCGAGGGGATAAAGACCATCGACTGCGGCGGCCATTGCCTGGCCCCGGGCCTCATCGACATGCGCGTGCAACTGCGCGAGCCCGGCGAGGAGCACAAGGAAACCATCGCCTCTGCCAGCCTGGCCGCGGGCGAAGGCGGGGTGACCGCCATGGTGGCCCTGCCCAACACCGACCCGGTGGTGGACGGCGTGGCCGGTGTGGAATACGTCGCCCGTCGCGCGCGCGAGGTGAAGCTGACCAAAGTCTATACCTACGGCGCGATCACGCGCGGGTTGGAGGGCAAGGAGATCACCGAGATCGGCCTGCTCGCCGAGTTCGGCGCGCTCGGCTTCACCGACGGCCTGAAGGCGGTGGCCGACGCCCAGGTCATGCGCCGGGCACTCAGCTACGCGCGCGCCTTCGACCAGATCATCCTGCAGCACCCGGAGGAGCCGGCGCTCGCCAACGGCGTCATGAACGAGGGCGAAGTGGCCACGCGCCTGGGCCTGGAAGGCATTCCCGTCACCGCCGAGACCATCATGGTGGAGCGCGACCTGCGCCTGGTGGAGCTGACCGGCGGGCGCTACCACGCCGCCCACATCTCGACCGCGGGCGCGGTGGCCGCCCTGCGCGAGGCCAAGGCGCGCGGGCTCGCGGTCACCTGCGACACGGCGCCGCACTACTTCACGCTCAACGAGCATGCGGTGGGCGACTACCGCTCCTTCGCCAAGGTCTCGCCACCTCTGCGCGCGGAGTCCGACCGCGCCGCCATCGCCGAGGCGGTGGCCGACGGCACGATCGACGCGGTGGCCAGCGACCACAGCCCGCACGACCAGGAATCCAAGCGCCAGCCCTTCGCCCATGCCGACCCGGGCATCGCCGGACTGGAAACGCTCCTGCCGCTCACGCTCGAACTGCACCACAAGGGGCGCATGGGCCTGCTGGACGCGCTGGCACGCGTCAGCCTGCGCCCGGCCGAGATCCTGGGTCTGGACTCGGGACGCCTCAAGGCGGGCGCGCCGGCGGACCTGGTGCTGTTCGACGCGGAGCGGCCCTGGCGCATCGACCCCGACAGCTTCCGCAGCAAGTCCAAGAACTCGCCCTTCGACGACCATCCCGTGCAGGGCAAGGTGCTGATGACCGTGGTCGACGGCCGCACGATCTTCGAGGCGGCGGCCTGATCTTCAGACACATGTGTCCGCGACATACCCCCCACCTGTGTCCGCGACATACCCCCCACCCTAACCCTCCCCCACAAGGGGGGAGGGAACTTCATGCGATCCGATTGGTTTCCCCCTCCTCCTTGACGGGGGAGGGATGGGGTGGGGGTGATATACGCCCTATCCCGGCCAAAGGTTAAGCCATGCCTGATCCGATCTCCTGGGAGTTCACCGGGCCTTACCTGGCCGCCGCCTTGTTCGGCGGCTACCTGCTGGGCGCGATCCCTTTCGGCCTCCTGCTCCCCTGGATGGCGGGCCTGGGCGACATCCGCAAGATCGGCTCGGGCAACATCGGCGCGACGAATGTTTTACGCACCGGGCGCAAGGAGTTGGCCTTGGCGACCCTGCTGCTCGACGGCGGCAAGGGGGCCGGCGCGGTCCTGATCGGCGGACTCTGGGGGCCGGACCTGGCCATCGCGGCGGCGCTCGGCGCCATCCTCGGGCACCTCTTTCCCATCTGGCTGCGCTTCAAGGGGGGCAAGGGCGTGGCCACCACGCTCGGCATCTATCTCGCCCTGGCCTGGCCCGTGGGCCTGGCGGCCTGCGCCACCTGGATCCTGGCCGCGGCGCTGTTCCGCATCTCCTCGCTCTCGGCGCTGATCGCCACGGCGGCCGCGCCGGCCTACGCCTGGTTCCTCATGGGCGATCTGCAACTGGTGGAGCTGACCGCGGTCCTGGCGCTCCTCGTCTGGACCCGGCACCACACGAACATCCGCCGTCTGTTCAAGGGCGAAGAGCCGAAAATCGGCCGGAAATCCACCTGAGCACTGCCTGGGCCGCTGTCCGGCCCGGAACGCCGCGCGCTTGACGCGGCCCGCCCGGGACGCCAAAGGTAGCGCCCATGAGCGCAACCGCCCCGCGGGCCCTGAGCCGGGACGAGCGCCTGGACTGGCTGCGCCTGATCCGCAGCGAGAACGTCGGGCCCATCACCTTCCGCCAGCTTCTGGCGCGTTTCGGCACGGCCACCGCGGCGCTGGAAGCCCTGCCCGAACTGGCTCGGCGCGGCGGACGGCGGCGGCCCATCGCCATCTGCGCCAGGGCCGTGGCGGAGCGCGAGCTGGCCGCGGTCGAGGCGCTGGAGGCCGATCTCATCGCGCTCTGCGAGCCCGATTATCCGCCGGCGCTGGCGGTGCTGGAGGACGCCCCGCCCCTGCTCTCCTGCCTGGGCAACCGGCATCTGCTCCGGACCAAGGCGGTCGCCGTCGTCGGCGCGCGCAACGCCTCGGGCAACGGCCGGCGCTTGGCCTGGCGCATCGCCGCGGACCTGGGCCGAGCCGGCTTTCTGGTCGTCTCGGGCCTGGCGCGCGGCATCGACGCGGCGGCCCACGAAGGCGCGCTCGAGACCGGTACGGCGGCGGTGGTGGCCGGCGGCGTGGAGGTAATTTACCCCGAGGAGAACAGCGCGCTTTACGGGGAGATCAAGGCGCGCGGGGTCCTGGTCACGGAAATGCCACCGGGCACCGTGCCCCAGTCGCGCCACTTCCCGCGCCGCAACCGGCTGATCTCGGGCATCTCGCTGGGGGTGGTGGTGGTCGAGGCCGCGCTGCGCTCGGGCTCGCTGATCACGGCCCGCTTGGCCCTCGACCAGGGCCGCGAGGTCTTCGCCGTGCCCGGCTCGCCGCTCGATCCCCGGGCGCGGGGCTGCAACAATCTGCTCCGCCAGGGCGCGGCCGTGACCGAATCGGCCGCCGATGTCCTGGACGTCCTTGAAGGCCTCTTGCGGGGCCCGGTGGAGGAGCCCGCGGGGCCCGAATTCCCCGGCGCGCCGGCGGCTCCGCCCGATGAATCGGAGATCGCCGCCGCCCGCCGCGCGATCGAAGAATTGCTCGGACCGAGCCCCATGGCGGTTGACGAAGTGATCCGGCAATGCCAAGTGTCTGCCGCGGTCGTGCATACGGTCCTGCTCGAACTCGAGCTGGCCGGCCGCGCCGAACGCCACCCGGGCAACCGCGTGGCGCTCATCGTAGGCAGCCCGATCGAGGCGTCGTGACCGGCGGCCGCCTCCCGAAACCACAGCCAGAGCACCGCCCACACGGATGAACGTCGTCGTCGTCGAATCGCCGGCCAAGGCCAAGGCCATCAATAAATACCTGGGTCCAGGCTACAAGGTGCTGGCCAGCTACGGCCACGTGCGCGACCTGCCGGCCAAGGACGGCTCGGTCGACCCCGATGCCGATTTCGCCATGGTCTGGCAGGTGGACGAGCGCGCCGAAAAGCGCCTGAGAGAGATCATCGAGGCGGTCAAGGATTCCGACCAGTTGTTCCTGGCCACCGACCCGGACCGCGAGGGCGAGGCCATTTCCTGGCACATCGCCGAGGAACTGGCCCGGCGCAAGGTGCTGGACAACGTGTCGGTCAAGCGGGTCTCCTTCAACGAGGTGACGAAGAGCGCCGTCACCCAGGCTTTCCATCATCCGCGCGAGATCAACAAGGAGCTGATCGAGGCCTACCTGGCGCGCCGGGCGCTCGACTATCTGGTGGGCTTCACGCTCTCGCCCGTGCTCTGGCGTAAGCTGCCGGGCAGCCGTTCGGCCGGCCGGGTGCAGTCGGTCGCCCTGCGTCTCGTCTGCGAGCGCGAAGCGGAGATCGAAGTCTTCAAGGTGCGCGAGTACTGGACCGTCGATGTCCGCCTCAAGGGACCGGCGGGCAGTTCCTTCACCGCGCGGCTGACCCACCTGCAGGGCCGCAAGCTGGACAAGCTCGACCTGGGCGACGAGGAGGCGGCCAACCTCGCGGTCAAGCTTCTGGACTCGGCCACGAACTTCAACGTCACCAAGGTCGAGAAGAAGAAGACCCGGCGCAATCCCTATCCGGCCTTCACCACCTCGACCCTGCAGCAGGAAGCCTCGCGCAAGCTCGGTTTCGGCGCGACGCAGACCATGCGCACCGCACAGCGCCTGTACGAGGGCGTGGACATCGGCGGCGAGACCGTCGGCCTCATCACCTACATGCGCACCGACGGCGTTCAGGTCGCCGCCGAGGCGATCGAGAAAGCGCGCCGCCTGATCGCCGGGCGCTTCGGCGGCGACTACCTGCCGGTCGTGCCGCGCGTCTACAAAGCAAAGGCGCGCAACGCCCAGGAGGCGCATGAAGCGATCCGCCCGACCGACCTGACCCGCCTGCCCAAGGATATGGCGCCCTATCTCAGGGAAGACGAGCTCAGACTCTACGAGCTGATCTGGACCCGCATGCTGGCGAGCCAGATGGAAAGCGCCCGCCTCGACCAGGCGGCCATCGACATCTCCGTCGACGGCAACCAGGCGCGGCTGCGGGCCACGGGGTCGGTCCTGGTCTTCGACGGCTTTCTCGCGCTCTATCAGGAGGGCCGCGACGACAACAAGGAAAACGGCGACGGCGAGGAGGAAGGTGAAGGGGCGCGCCTGCCCGGCCTGCTCGAAGGCAACCGCCTGAACCGCGATCAGGTGCTCAAGCAGCAGCACTTCACCCAGCCACCCCCGCGCTATTCCGAGGCGAGCCTGGTGAAGAAGCTGGAGGAGCTGGGCATCGGCCGGCCCTCGACCTACGCCTCGATCATGCAAGTGTTGCAGGACCGGGATTATGTCACGCTGGAAAGGCGCCGCTTCGTTCCCGAGGACCGCGGCCGTCTGGTCACGGCCTTCCTCACCAGCTTCTTCGAGCGTTACGTCCAGTACAACTTCACCGCGGACCTGGAAACACAGCTCGACGATATCTCCGGCGGGCGCAAGGACTGGAAATCGGTACTGCACCAGTTCTGGGACGGCTTCAGCAAGTCGGTGGCGGAAACCAGGGACCTGTCCATCAGCGACGTCATCGACGCGCTGGACCGGGACCTGGGACCTCATTTCTTCCCGCTGGATGCCGACAACCCGGACAAGGACCCACGCGCCTGTCCGGCCTGCGAAACGGGCCGCCTCGGGCTCAAGCTTGGCCGCAACGGCGGCTTCATCGGCTGCTCCGGCTATCCCGATTGCCGTTACACGCGGGCGCTTGCCGTGCCGGTCGACGGCGCGGAGGGCGAATTCGATCTGCCGAAGCCGCGGACGCTGGGTACGGACCCCGAGACCGGCGAAACCGTCAGTCTGCGCAAAGGGCCTTACGGGCTTTATGTCCAGCTGGGCGAGGGCAAGGGCAAAGGCGAGGAAAAGCCGAAACGCTCCTCGACGCCCAAGCAGCTCGGACCCGACGACATCACCCTGGAGCGCGCCCTTGGACTGCTCGCCCTGCCGCGCGAAATCGGCCCGCACCCCGATAGCGGAGAGCCGGTGACCGCCGGGATCGCGCGCTATGGACCCTACGTGAAGCACGGCTCCTTCTACCGCACGATTCCCGAGGACGAGGACGTGCTCACCATCGGCCTCAACCGGGCGGTCACGCTGATCGCCGAGGCGCCGGCGCGGCGCGGCGGGGCTGGCGCGGGCAAGGTGATCGGCGAGCATCCCGCCGACGGCAAGCCCATCAAGCTGCACAGCGGCCGCTACGGGCCCTATGTGAAGCATGGGCGCCTCAACGCCTCGCTGCCCAGAAACCTCGAGCCCGAGGATCTCACCCTCGAGCTGGCGGTCGAGCTGCTCGCGGCCCGCGCCGAAAAGGCCAAGTCCAAGGGCGGCAAGAAGGCCAAATCGGGCGGCAAGCCCCGTAAGAAGGCGAAGCGCAAGAGCAGCAAGCGCAAGTCCACGAGCCGCAAGGCCGCAAGCTGAGGCAAGGGCCACCTTGGCCAGAGTCAAAACCGTGAAATCCAAACGCGCAGGGCGCAAAAACGGCGCCGGCGAGCCGCGGCCCTTCCCGAGCCGGGAGGAGGTCATCCAGTTCATCGAGGACAGCCCCGGCCCGCTGGGCAAGCGGGATATCGCGCGCGCCTTCCAGATCAAGGGCGGCGACCGCGTCCAACTCAAGGCGCTGTTGCGCGAGCTGCAGGACGAAGGACTGCTGGAACGCGACCGGCGGCACAAGGTGTCGCAGCCGGGCAGGCTGCCCGCCGTCGCCGTGCTCGAGGTTTCGGGCCTGGACGAGGACGGCGAGCTTCTCGCACGGCCGGCCACCTGGGAGCTGGAGGAAGCGCCGCCGGTGATCTACCTGGCGCCGGACAAGCGCAGCCGCTCGGCGCTGGCCGTCGGCGACCGGGTGCTCGCCAAACTCAAGCGCATCGAGCCGGGCATCTATGAAGGCAGGCCGATCCGCAAATTGCCACGGGTGGCACGGCGCGTGCTGGGCATCTACGAACGGGGCGAGCGCGGCGGCCGCCTGCGCCCGACCGACAAGCGGGCCAGGGACGATCTGATCCTGCGCCAAGAGGACACCCGCGGCGCCGAGCCGGGCGAACTGGTGCTGGCCGAGGTCAAGCCGGCGCGCGGCCGGATGGGTCTGCGCGAGGCCCGGGTCGTGGAGCGCCTGGGCGATGCGGGCGATGCCGGCGTGCTCAGCCTGATCGCCATCCACGAACACGGCCTGCCGGTCGATTTCTCGCCCGAGGCCCTGGCCGAGGCCGAGGCCGCGGGCCCGGTGAAGCTGGGTAAGCGCCGCGACCTGCGCAAGGTCCCGCTGGTCACCATCGACGGGGCCGACGCGCGCGACTTTGACGACGCCGTCTGGGCCGAGCCCGACCCGAATCCCAAGAACCCGGGCGGCTGGCACCTTTTGGTCGCTATCGCGGATGTAGCCCGCTACGTGCGCCCCGACAGCGCACTCGACAAGGCCGCCTACGAGCGCGGTAATTCGGCCTATTTCCCCGACCGGGTCGTACCCATGCTGCCGGAGGCGCTGTCCAACGGCTGGTGTTCGCTCAACCCGCGGGAGGAACGCCCCTGCCTGACCGCGGAGCTTTGGATCGACGCCAAGGGCAAGCCGCTTCGGCACCGCTTCGCACGCGCCCTCATGCGCTCGGCGGCGCGTTTGACCTACGAGCAGGTCCAAGCCGCCCGCGACGGCCGGCCCGACGAGACGACGGAGCCGCTCATGGCGCCGGTCGTCGAGCCGCTGTATGGCGCCTTCGGTGCGCTGCTGGCCGCGCGCGAGCGGCGCGGCACGTTGGATCTCGACCTGCCCGAGCGCCGGATCCTGCTGGACGACGAGGGCGCGGTCCGCGCGATCGAGCCGCACGCGCGCCTGGACAGCCACCGCTTGATCGAGGAGTTCATGATCGCGGCCAACGTGGCCGCCGCCGAGGAGATCGAGGCGCGCGGCCGGCCCTGCATGTACCGGGTTCACGAAGCGCCCGATCCGGTAAAGATCGAGGCCCTGCGCCAGGTCCTGGACAGCCTGGGCCTGCGTCTCGCGCGCGGCCAGGTGCTGCGCCCGCGGGCGCTCACCCAGCTGCTGCACCAGGTCAAGGACGTTCCGGCCGGACACATGGTCAACGAGATGATCCTGCGCGCGCAAAGCCAGGCGGTCTACAGCCCCGACAATCTGGGCCACTTCGGCCTGGCGCTCGCCCGCTACGCCCATTTCACATCGCCGATCCGCCGCTACAGCGACCTCTTGGTGCATCGCGCGCTCATCTCCGGCCTCGGGCCGGACAAGGACGGGCTGCCGCCCGAAGCAGGGGCGAAATTCGCCGAGGCCGGGACACACATCTCCTCTACCGAACGCCGCGCCGCCGCCGCCGAGCGCGACGCGGTCGACCGTTTTACGGCGGCCTTCCTGCAAGACCGGGTGGGCGCGGTATTCCAGGGCGTGATCAACGGCGTGACCCACTTTGGCCTGTTCGTCACCCTGGACGAGACCGGGGCCGATGGGCTGGTCCCCATCAGCCTGCTGCCGGACGATTTCTACGACCACATCGCCGCCGAGAACTGTCTGCTGGGGCGGCGTTGGGGCCGCAGATATCGCCTGGGCGAGCGGGTCGCCGCCCGCCTGCGCGAGGCCGAGCCGATCACGGGCGGCCTGGTGCTGGAGCTGCTGGAAGAAGCCGAGGAACGCCCCGGGACCGCACCCGCGCCAGGCCGTCCGAAGAAGGGCCAGGCCGGCTGGCATCCGCTGGACAAAGAGGCGGCGCAGCCCTCGGGGCGCGCGGCCCCGAAGGTCAGGAAGGCGGGCCGCAAGCGCGCGCGGCCGGTCGGTTCAGGCGGTAAAGGCGCCGGGCGAAAATCCGGACCGAGGAGCAAGAAACGGCGGTAAAACGTTAAAGACTATGGTTAATGAAACCACGTGAATCTGCCGGGCTTACTTGCAAAAATGGCGGCTATTGGTCGATTCCAGACATAGTTAACTATTTGATTATAATTTTAGTGGCGTGAAAGGGCCCCGATCGTTTACTATTGGGCCCGAACGAAAAGAAGAAGCCAGGAGGGCCAGCGGAGCGAAAATGGGGCCGGGAAGGGATCAAAAAGCCAGGCGTTGGCTGGGGTGCGGGGGCCTAACCAGGCGTCTCGGCACTTTTTCTATTGCCTTTTTCGTGGTGGCCTGCACCTCGCAGGGCTCAGAGGTCACGGACGGGCGCGACCTGTCGCTGGCCAACCGGCTGTTCGGTGTCGGCTACCAGGATATCTCGGACATCTATATCGATGATCTCACCATGGCCGATCTCGCCATCGCGGGGTTGGAGAACCTCACATCCATCGAGCCCAACGTCGAGGTGAAGCGGACCGGCAACCGGCTGGTGCTGTCCATTGCCGGGCAGCAGAAGGCGAATTTCGTCATGCCGGCCTTGAACGACGCGTCGTCCTGGGGAAAGCTCACCGCGACCGCGCTAAGGGTCGGGCGCTCTCAATCCACGGAGCTCGAATCGGCAAGCCCCGAGGAGGTCTACGAAGCCGTGTTCGACGGCGTGCTCAAAGAGCTCGACAACTTCTCGCGCTATGCCGGACGTGACGAGGCGCGCGAGAACCGGGCCAGCCGCGACGGGTTCGGCGGCATCGGCGTGCGCATCCGCCTGGTCGACGAGGGGGTGAAGATCCTTTCGGTCATGGAAAACACCCCGGCCGAGCGCTCGGGGCTTCTGGACAACGACGTCATTACCAATATCGACGATGAATCCACGAGCGGTCTGAGCCAGCGCGAGGTGGTCCGGCGCCTGCGCGGCCCGCTGCGCAGCAAGGTCGAGCTGACGGTCGCGCGGGCCGGCGAGACGGCCGCCCTCGGTATTTCCATCGTGCGCGCCCACATCGTACCGCAGACCGTGAAGTTCGCGCGCCGCGGCAAGGCGGCTGTTCTCAAGGTCAGCGGCTTCAACCAAAGCACCTCGCTCACGCTGCGCGAGAAGATCAAGTTCGCCACGCACGAGATCGGACCGGACCTGACCGGTTTCATCCTCGATTTGCGCGGGAACCCGGGCGGGCTCCTCGACCAGGCCGTGGCGGTGTCCGACCTGTTCATCAGGCAGGGGCGGATCGTCTCGACCCACGGGCGGCACCCGGACAGCCACCAGTATTTCGATGCCGAACCGGACGACGTGGCCAGGGAGAAGCCGGTCGTCGTGCTGATCAACGGAAACTCCGCCTCCGCCTCCGAGATCGTCGCCTCGGCGCTGCAGGATTCGGGGCGCGCCGTGGTGGTGGGCAGCGGATCCTTCGGCAAGGGTACGGTTCAAACGGTCCTGCGTCTGCCCAACGAGGGCGAGCTGACCCTGACCTGGGCGCGCTTTCATGCGCCTTCGGGTTACGCCCTGAGCGGGCGGGGAGTCCTGCCGGACGTCTGCACGACCGGCAATGTCGAGGACGCGGCCGCGGTCGTAACGCGCTTGCGCCAGGGTCTTCTGCCGATCGACCGGGCGGCCCGGAACAGAAACGTGGATGAGGATGACAAGGCCGGCATCGAGAAACTGCGTTCCTATTGCCCGGCGCGTCAGACCGATCCGGACATCGACATCGAGGTGGCCCAGCGCCTGCTCGAGGAGCCGGAGCTTTTCGCCCGGGCGCTCACCGGCAAGGCGTCGGAGACCGCCCAACTGGGTTCGGATC
>JAZGBC010000008.1:0-14122 GCA_036444495.1 Kiloniellales bacterium | reverse complement strand
GGCCACAACCACCCGGCGGTGGTCGCCGCGGTGGAGCGGGGCTGCCGCGAGGTGATGCATCTTTATAGTCTCATGTTGGCGCCCCCGGTGGTGGATCTCTGCCGCGAGCTGGCCGCGATCCTGCCGCCGGGCCTGCAAAAGGTCCTGCTGCTCAGCACCGGCGGGGAGTCGAACGAGGCGGCCCTGCGCATGGCGCGCCTGCATACCGGGCGCTTCGAGGTGGTGGGCCTGAGCGCTTCCTACCATGGACTGACGGGCGGCGCGGCGTCGCTCACCTTCTCCCGGGGGCGGCGCGGCTATGGGCCGGGCATGACGGGATCGCTGGCCATCCCCGCGCCCTATTGCTTCCGCTGCCCGATCCGTCACTGCACGGAGGTCTGCGATCACACCTGCCTTGAGGTGGGCTTCGAGATGATCGACGCCCAATCGGTCGGCGAGCTGGCCGCCGTCATCGCCGAGCCCATTCTGAGCAGCGGCGGGATCATCGTGCCGCCGCCCGGCTATTTCCCACGCCTCAAGGAGCTCTGCGCGGCGCGCGGCATGCTGCTCATCCTGGACGAGGCGCAGACCGCGCTCGGCCGCGTGGGCGCCAACTTCGCCTTCGAGCAGGTGGGGGTGACGCCCGATATTCTGGCCCTCAGCAAGACCCTGGGCGGCGGCCTGCCGCTGTCGGCCACGGTCACGAGCGCGGAGATCGAGGAGGATTGCTACGAGAAGGGCTACCTGCAGCTCACCTCGCATGTCTCCGACCCGCTGCCGGCGATGGTCGGGCTGGCGGTGCTCGAGGTGGTGCTGCGCGAGCGCCTCGCCGAGCGCGCCTTCGCCCTGGGCGCGCGCCTCGAGGCCGGCTTGCTCGAGCTCAAGCAGCGTTACGAGGTCATCGGGGACGTGCGCGGCCGCGGCCTGCTGCTCGGGGTGGAGCTGGTCAAGGACCGCCGGAGCCGCGAACCCGCCACCGAGTTGGGTGCGGCCATCATGCGCCGCTGCCTGGAACTGGGGCTCAGCATGAACGTGGACAGCTCGCCGTCGCATGGCAGCATCTGGCGCATCGCCCCGCCGCTGACCGTGAGCGAAGCGGAAATCGACGAGGGCCTGTCGATCCTCGATCGGGGAATCCGTGATTGCCTGGAGGCCCGTCCTTGAGGGCCCGCCGGCTACTCCGGCTCGAAGGAGATGCGCAGCCGGCCCTTGGTCTTCTGCGCGTCGATGGTGATCTCCAGCGCCCCTCCCGGGCCGGTCGTGACGCTCAGGCCGTGCTCGCGCAGGGCCGCGGCGCAGGCCTCGTCATGGTCGAGGTTGCTTAGGGTCTCTTCGTTCGCCCCGGCGCCGCCCAGGAGGTCGGCCAGCGTCGGCCCACCGGTGGGCGCGGGGTCGGGCGGCGGCTCGGGGGAGGGCTCAGGGAGCGCGATGAAATCCTGCTCGGCGACCGGCGACAGGGATACGGAGAGCTCGTCCAGTACCGCGTCCAGGTGGCAGGCCAGGGAGTACTCCGCCGTTGGCGCGCTGTCTCCCTCGCCCGCGTAGTGCAGGCCCAGGCCGTCCGCCGTGTCCGGGTCGTACCAGATCGCCCCCGAATCGCCCGCCGAGGTGATCTCCAGGTTCTCGGGATTGGCCCGGTTCTCGACCTTGATCTTGAAGCCGTCGATCCGCCGTTCCTGGGTTCCGTACATCACCTTGAAGCGGCCGATGCCGTCGACGTCGCCCTCGGTCACGCCCGTCGTGCGCCCCGACTTGGTGACCTTGTCGCCGACCGCGGCGCGGCGCGTCTGGGTGATTTCCGCGTTGGACTCGTACTGTCTGCGGTCGGTCTGCCGGGTGTCGTTGAGCACCGCGATGGCGGCGTCGCCCCTGACGCCCAGGTACAGGCGCCGCAGGCGGGCGATGGCGTCCACGTCGCGGCGTCCGCCGTCGATGCGGCCGGGTTGCAGGATCTGGTCGCCGACCTCGGCCAGGATGGCCTCGGCGAGGACGTGCTTGTTGCTCAGGATGCAGGCGCGCCCGTCGGTGCGGTCGAAGACCAGCGCGCCGATGGTGCCGGCCGTGCCCAGGTGGTGCGAGATGCTGATGCCCGGCTGGATGGTGCCGCGCCGGTGGCGCCGCGCGGCGAGCATCAGTATTCCATTGCTCGACGGCGTATAGTTTCCCTGGATCACGTCGATGGGAACGCCGTCGATCTCGCTGGGCAGGACCTCGGCGGCCTGCAACAGTGAAAGCGGGATTTTTTCGCGCACGTGGATGCGCACCGTTATCTCGTCGGTGCGCTCGCCGCCGCTGTATTTATAGCCGATGTCAACGCCGGTTACGTCCGGCCGGTGTCCATAAGTTTTTAGCGCTTTCTCAAACGCTTTCTGAACTTTCTTATCGTCAGGACTCAAGAATTACCCCCCGTGCCGCCGGCCCCCGTTAGCGGGGCGGACGCTTTACGAAAACGCCTGAATGCCGGTTTGCGCCCGGCCCAGGATGAGGGCGTGGATGTCGTGGGTGCCCTCGTAGGTGTTGACCGATTCCAGGTTCATCATGTGGCGGATCACGTGGTACTCGTCGGAAACGCCGTTGCCGCCGTGCATGTCGCGCGCCATGCGCGCGATGTCCAGCGCCTTGCCGGCCGAGTTGCGCTTGGTCAGGGAAATCGCCTCGGGTGCGGCCTTGCCCTCGTCCATCAGGCGACCCAGGCGCAGGCAGGCCTGCAGGCCGATGGTGATCTCGGTCTGCATGTCGGCGAGCTTCTTTTGCACGAGCTGGTTGGCGGCCAGCGGCCGGCCGAACTGCTTGCGTTCGAGGACGTAGTTGCGCGCCGCGTGCCAGCAGAACTCGGCCGCGCCCAGCGCGCCCCAGGAGATGCCGTAACGCGCCCGGTTGAGGCAGCCGAAGGGACCCTTCAGGCCCTCGACGCCCGGTAGCAGGTTTTCCTCGGGCACCAAGACCTGGTCCATGACGATCTCGCCCGTGGGCGAGGCGCGCAAGGAGAACTTGCCCTCGATCTTGGGTGTCGTGAGCCCCTTCATGCCGCGCTCGAGCAGGAAGCCGCGGATCACGCCGTCTTCGGTCTTGGCCCAAACCATGAAGACATCGGCGATGGGGGAATTGGTGATCCACATCTTGGCGCCGCTCAGGACGTAGCCGTCCTTGGCCTTCTTCGCCGTGGTGCGCATGGAACCCGGGTCGGAACCGGAATCCGGCTCGGTCAGGCCGAAGCAGCCCACGAGCTCGCCCTTGGCCAGGCGCGGCAGGTACTTTTGCCGCTGCGCCTCGCTGCCGTAGGCGTAGATCGGATACATGACCAGGCTGGACTGCACGCTCATGGCCGAGCGGTAGCCGGAATCGACGCGCTCCACTTCGCGCGCGATCAGGCCGTAGCAGACATAGTTGACCGCGGCGCAGCCGTACTCCTCGGGCAGCGGCGCGCCGAGGAAGCCGAGCTCGCCCATCTCGGTTATGATCTCGGGATCGAAGCGCTCCTCCCGGTTGGCCAGGAGGATGCGCGGCATGAGCCGGTCCTGGCAGTAGGCGCGCGCGGCGTCGCGCACCATGCGTTCGTCCTCGGAGAGCTGCTCGTCCAGCAGCAGGGGATCGTCCCACTGGAACTGCGCCTTGGCGTCCGGTTTAGGCCGGGGCGGGGCGGCGCTCGGGGCTTGGGCCATCGGCTTTTCCCTTCGCAAGTCGAAAGGTCGCGTCCACCTCTAATCTAGCCCATCCGCGCGTCCGGGAAAGGGGGTGAAGCGGGGGTAGGGGATCGCGGGTAGCCGGGCACGGGCTTAACAGATTTTTTGCCTTACCGGGCCAATTATGGCGCCATGGCCAGGAAAGGCGAAGTCATCATCGAGTTCTACCCCGTCGGCGCCTACGTCAAGGTCTCGGCCATCGATCCCGTCACCTACACCGAAGTCTCCATCGTGGGCGACCCGACAGTAGGTGAGGAGGAGCTCAAGCGCGTGGCGATCCAGAAGCTCGAATACGTCATGCAGCGCGAACACAAGCAGCCCGGCATACGGCGGCGCGGCGGCTCGCGCATTTGATCCCGGGACCTCATCAAGCCGCTTAAAGCCTTGCGACAGCATAAAACGGGACCCGGTGGGGATACCCCGCCGGGCCTGAGGTTGCACGCTTGAGCCAAAGTTTCTTCTTATCTTGAGGCCGTGGCCGCATCCTGCGGCCCAGCCGGGGAGTTCTTACCCGCCTAACCGGGTTCGCCCCTGTCAGAGCCTTGCTGCTGGCGCGCGCCGGGCTACCTGGCCGCGCTGGCCGAACGCCGGCGCCGCGACTTCTGACCCAGGCCGATCTTCTTGGCGAATTCGGAACGCCGTTTGGCGTAATTCGGCGCCACCATGGGGTAATCGGGACCCAGCCGCCACTTCGAGCGGTATTCGTCCGGCGTCATGTCATAGCTGGTCCGCAGGTGGCGCTTGAGCATTTTCAGCTTCTTGCCATCTTCCAGGCAGACGATGTAGTCAGGCGTCACCGACTTGCGGATGGGCACGGCGGGCCGCGGCGGCTCTCTATCGGCCGCGCTATCGCCAGTCAGGCCCGCCAACGAGGTGTGGACCGCGTTGATCACGCCGGCCAGGTCGCCGGTCGACAGCGTGTTGTTCTTGACATAGGAGGCGACAACATCCGCCGTCATGCGCAGAAGTTCGCCAGAAGATACCTTCTCTGTCGTTTGTTCGGTCATGTTTTGCTTTCCGTTCCAAGTCCCCCCACTGAAGAAATAAGCATCGCATGACCGTGACTCACTGTCAATTCCACTTCGATACGTTTCTATATTTACATGATAGGGAATGATGGCCCCGATTTCCTTTATTTAGTCAAGCTGATCTGGGTTCGGGACCGCCCACTTGTGGGGGATCAGCGCAAAATCAGCGGCATGGGCGGCTCGCGGGCGGCCTGCGCCCCGGGCCCGAGACCTAGTGGCGGCTTTCCTTCGAAGGGCGACATATGGTAGGCTCCGCCCTCTTTTTTTGACCTTTTGCCAGCGGTTTGGAATGCCCGGACACCCCATCGCCATCGCCTCGGACCACGCGGGATTCGAGCTCAAGACAATTCTTGTCGAGGAGTTGAAATCCATGGGGCGCGAGATCCTCGACCTGGGAACCCATGGGCCGGAATCGGTGGACTATCCCGACTATGGCCATGCCTTGGCCGAAGCGGTCGCCGGGGGCCGGGCCGAGCGCGGCATCGCGGTCTGCGGCACGGGCATCGGCATCTCGATCGCGGCCAACCGGCACGCCGGCGTGCGGGCGGCGGTCTGCCACGACGAGACATCGGCGCGGCTGGCGCGCGAGCACAATAACGCCAATATCCTGGCGCTGGGTGCCCGCCTGATCGGGCCCGAGGTCGCCAAGGACTGCGTGAAGACATTTCTCGGGACCGAATTCGGCGAAGGGCGGCACGTTCCAAGGGTCGCCAAGCTCGGTTGAGGACGGTCTTGCGGGCCAAAAAAAAACAGGGAGGCAAAGAAACCTGATGTCCATTGCCGATACCGCGTCGGGAGGCGCGCAGGAAGAAAGCTTTTTCACGGCTCGCCTGGCCGAGGCCGACCCGGCACTGGCCGGGGCCATTCGCGGCGAGCTGACGCGGCAGCAGGATCAGATCGAGCTGATCGCCTCGGAGAATATCGTCAGCCGCGCGGTACTCGAAGCGCAAGGCTCGGTGCTGACCAACAAATATGCCGAAGGCTACCCGGCGCGCCGCTACTACGGTGGCTGCGAGTATGTCGACGTGGTCGAGCAGTTGGCCATCGACCGGGCCAAACAGCTCTTCGGCTGTGAATTCGCCAACGTGCAGCCCCATTCCGGCGCCCAGGCGAACCAATGCGTGCTCATGGCGCTGTGCAAGCCGGGCGATACCATCATGGGGATGTCGCTGGCCGCGGGCGGTCACCTGACCCACGGCGCACCGCCCAACCAGTCCGGCAAGTGGTTCAACGCGGTGCAGTATGGCGTTGGCCGCGAGGACGACTTGATCGACTTCGATCAGGTCGAGGCGCTGGCCAGGGAACACAGGCCGAAGCTGATCATCGCCGGGGGCTCGGCCTATCCGCGCATCATAGACTTCGCGCGCTTCCGCAAGATCGCCGGCGAAACAGGCGCTCTCTTCCACGTGGACATGGCGCACTTCGCCGGGCTGGTCGCGGCCGGGGTGCACCCGAGCCCGCTGCCCCACGCCGACGTGGTGACCACCACGACGCACAAGACCCTGCGTGGGGCGCGCGGCGGCATGATCCTGTCCAACGACCTGGAGCTGGGCAAGAAGATCAACTCGGCCGCTTTTCCGGGCCTGCAAGGCGGGCCGCTCATGCACGCGATCGCCGGCAAGGCCGCCGCTCTCGGCGAGGCGCTGAAACCCGAGTTCAAGATCTATGCTCAGGCCGTGGTGGAAAACGCGCGCGTCCTGGCGCAGGTGCTATTGGAAAACGGCTTCGATATGGTCAGCGGCGGCACCGACACCCATCTCATGCTGGTCGACCTGCGGCCAAAGAAGCTGACCGGCAGGGCGGCCGAGGAAAGCCTCGACCGCGCGGGCATCACCTGCAACAAGAACGGCGTGCCGTTCGATCCGGAAAAGCCCATGGTCACTTCGGGCATCCGGCTCGGCACGCCGGCGGCCACGACGCGCGGCTTCGGCCCAGGCGAGTTCCGCCAGGTCGGCGAATGGATTACCCGGGTGCTGGACGCCTTGGCCGCCAATCCGGACGACAATAGTGCCGTGGAGACCGAGGTGCGCAAAGAGGTCCGTGCGCTCTGCCGGGCCTTTCCGATCTATCAGGATTTGACGGTTTAGTTAGGGGAGTTCGCGGGGGAATCGACGATGCGCTGTCCGTTTTGCGGTAACGAAGACACGTCAGTGAAGGACTCCCGTCCGACCGAGGACAACTCGGCCATTCGGCGGCGGCGGCACTGTCCCAACTGCGGGGCCCGTTTCACCACCTTCGAGCGGGTTCAGTTGCGTGAACTCACCGTGCTCAAGTCCAACGCCAAGCGCGAGACCTTCGACCGGGACAAGCTCATGCGTTCGGTGACCATCGCCCTGCGCAAACGGCCGGTCGACCCGGACCGTGTGGAGCGCATGCTCAACGGCATCGTGCGGCGCCTGGAATCCTCGGGAGAAAGCGAAATCCCGTCCAAGCTGATCGGCGAGTTGATCATGGACGCCCTGGCCACCCTCGACCAGGTCGCCTATGTGCGCTTTGCCTCGGTCTACCGCAACTTCCGCGAAGCGCGGGATTTTGAAAAATTCATTGAAAAGCTCGGCGAGTCCGACTGACCCGTCCGATCTCGGCCACATGCGCGCTGCGCTGGCCCTGGCCGAGCGGGGCCTGGGCAACGTGGCGCCCAACCCGTCGGTGGGCTGCGTCCTGGTCCGCGAGGGCCGGGTCGTGGGCCGGGGCTGGACGCGGCCGACCGGCCGGCCCCACGGCGAGACCGAGGCGCTGAACCGGGCCGGCGAGGCGGCCCGCGGCGCCACCGCCTACGTGACGCTGGAACCTTGTGCCCACCAGGGCCGGACCCCGCCGTGCGCCGAGGCGCTGATCGCGGCCGGGATTGCCCGTTGCGTGGTGGGGATCGAGGACCCGGACCCGCGGGTCAATGGCCAGGGCCTGGCGACACTGCGCGCGGCGGGGATCGAGGTGGCGCTCGGTCTCTGCGCCGATGAGGCCGCCGAGGTCAACGCCGGCTACCTGTTGCATCGGAGCGAGGGACGGCCGCTGGTTACCCTGAAACTGGCCGCCACGCTCGACGGGCGCATCGCGACCAAGAGCGGCGAGAGCCGCTGGATCACCAGCGAGCCGGCGCGCGCCCGCGTCCACCTGTTGCGCGCCCGGCATGACGCGGTTCTCATCGGCAGCAATACGGCGGTCGCCGACAATCCCCGGCTGGACGTGCGGCTCGACGGCCTGGAGGAGGAGGCGCCGGTGCGCGTGGTGCTCGACAGCCGCTTGCGTCTGCCGCTGACCCACGACCTGGTGGCCGGGGCCAAGGCGCAGCCGACCTGGCTGCTGACCCGGGATGACGCCGACCGGGAAAGGCGCAAGGCTTACCAGGACGCGGGCGTCGAGGTCGTCCCCTTGATGCCGGAGAGCGACAAGAACATCTCACTCGCCGCGGCGCTCAAGGCGCTGGGCGGGCGGGGGATTACGCGCCTTCTGGTCGAGGGCGGCGGCCATCTGGCTGCGGCCCTGCTGGCTCGGGGCCTGGTCGACCGCCTGATCTGGTTTCATGCCCCGAAAATTATCGGCGGCGACGGGCTGCCCGCCGTTTCCGGGCTCGGCGTCGAACGCCTGGCCGAGGCGCCGGCGTTCGCGTTGATAAGCGTCCAGAAGGCGGGCGACGATCTGGTGGAAACCTACCGGCGGGTGACCTAGGGTCAGGGCATGTTCACGGGAATCATCACCGATCTGGGCCGGGTGCGGCAGGTGGAGAAGCGCGGCGACACCCGCTTCGTGTTCGAGACCTCTTACGATACGGCCGGGATCGACATCGGCGCCTCGATCGCCTGCTCCGGGGTCTGCCTGACCGTGATCGAGACCGGTCCCGACTGCTTCGCCGTGGACGCCTCGGCCGAGACCCTGGCCAAGACCACCCTGGGCGGCTGGGAACCCGGCACGCGGGTCAACCTGGAGCGTGCGCTCAAGCTCGGCGAGGAACTGGGTGGACACCTGGTCTCCGGACACGTGGACGGAGTGGCCGAGGCCCTGGAGCGGCGCGAGGAGGGTGACTCCCTGCGCTTGGCCTTTTCGGCTCCTGGGGACCTGATGCGGCTGATTGCGCCCAAGGGCTCGGTCACCCTCGACGGGGTCTCGCTCACGGTCAACGAGGTGCGGGACGGGAAAGGCCGGGGCGGGGGAGGCCGGGGCCGCTTCGAAGTGAATATCATTCCTCATACGGCCCAGGCCACCACATTCGGGGCCTGCCGGGCCGGGGTGCGCGTCAACCTGGAAATCGACCTGCTGGCGCGCTACGTTCAGCGCCTCATGGAGAGAGACTGAGGCATGGCGACAATTAAACAGGAACCCTGGCGCGCGACCTTCGGCGAACTGGTCTCCCCGGCCGAGGATATCATCGAGGAGGCCCGCAACGGCCGCATGTTCATTCTGGTGGATGACGAGGGCCGCGAGAACGAGGGCGACCTGGTGATCCCGGCCCAGATGGCCACCCCGGAAGTGATCAACTTCATGGCCAAGCACGGGCGCGGCCTTATCTGCCTGGCGCTCACCCGCGAGCGGATCGAGGAGCTCGACCTGCCGCTCATGGCGCAGAAGAACGAGTCACGCCACGAGACAGCCTTCACCGTCTCGGTGGAGGCGCGCGATGGCATCACGACCGGCATTTCGGCGCCCGACCGGGCACGCACGATCTCCGTCGCCATAGACCCCGGCACGGGACGCGAGGATCTGGTCTCGCCGGGTCACGTGTTCCCGCTGGTGGCGCGCGACGGGGGCGTCCTGGTGCGCGCGGGCCATACCGAGGCCGCGGTGGACCTGGCGCGCCTGGCCGGGCTCAATCCCTCGGGCGTGGTCTGCGAGATCATGAACGACGACGGCACCATGGCGCGGCGCGACGACCTGATCGCCTTCGCCCAGCGCCACGGCCTGAAGATCGCCACCATCGCCGACCTGATCGCCTACCGCCGGCGCCACGACCGCACCGTCAAGCGCGTCAGCACGGGCGATTTCGCGTCCCGCTTCGGCGGCGCATTCCAGATGGCGGTCTACAAGGACGAGATCGGCCAGGGCGAACATGTCGCGCTCTGGCAGGGTGACCTTTCGGCCGAGGAACCGGTTCTGGTGCGCGTCCACGTGCTCGACGTGCTGGACGACGCCCTGGGCGACCGCACGAGCGGCAAGAGCGGCGAGTTGGAAGCCGTGATGCGCATGATCAGCCAGGCCGGCCGCGGCGTCCTGGTCGTGCTCAGCGACCCCACCGTGCGCGGCCTGTCCGAGAGCGTCAAGACGCACATGGGGGAGCCTGAAAAGGCTTTCGGCGAGCTGCGCGACTATGGCGTCGGCGCGCAAATCCTGCTCGATCTCGGCGTGAGGGACATGATCGTGCTGTCCAACACCAAGCGGACAATCGTCGGCCTCGATGGCTACGGCCTGCGGCTGGTGGAACAGCGCCCAATCCCGCTGGACGGAAACCGATGATGAGCGACGAAAGCGAAAAGCCCCATGTCCTGATCGTCGAGGCCCCCTATTACGAGGACATCGCCGATGAGCTGGCGAAGGGCGCCATCGCGGAGCTGGACCGGGTGGGCGCGACTTACGAAAGGATCTCGGTGCCTGGCGCCTTCGAAATTCCGGCCGCGATCCAGATCGGCATCCGATCCATGGACTACTATGCCGGGCGGCGGCGCTTCGACGGCTACATCGCGCTGGGCTGCGTCATCCGGGGTGAGACCAGCCATTACGACCATATCTGCGCGGAGAGCGCGCGCAAGTTGCAGGACCTGGCCTGCCAATACGTGCTGGCGCTCGGTTATGGAATCCTGACCTGCGAGAACAAGGAGCAGGCGAAGGAACGGGCCAGCGTCGAGGGCCGGAACAAGGGCGGCGAGGCGGCGCGCGCCTGCCTGGACATGCTCGAGGTCAAGCGCCACTTCCACCTCTATCCGCGCTAATACTGAAGGGTATAAGGTCCATGACCGGCTCACCGGCAAGCGGGGCGGCCAAGGGGGCCGCCGGGCGATCGGGCGGAAATAGGCCGCGCAGCACGGCCCGCCTGGCGGCGGCCCAGGCGCTCTATCAGATGCAGATGACCGGCGCCCCGGCCGAGCATGTATTGAGCGAATTTCTCGATCACCGCTTCAGGGAGGAGTTGGACGGGCTGTCCCTGGCCGCGGCCGATCGGACGCTGTTCGGCGATCTGCTGCGCGGCGTTGCCGCGGAGCAGGACGAGTTGGACGACATGCTGGCCGCCGTGCTGGACGAGGATTGGCCCGTCGAACGCCTGGAGACGCTTCTGCTCATCGTCCTGCGCGCCGGGACCTTCGAGCTGTCGCGCCGCATTGACGTGCCGGCCCGGGTCATCATTTCCGAGTACGTGGATCTGGCCGACGCCTTCTTCAGCGGCAAGGAGCCGGGTCTGGTCAACGGCGTGCTCGACCGGCTGGCGCGCGCCTTGCGTCCCGAGGAGTTCGCCGGCGCCGGGTCGCCGGAGCCGGGCTAGAGACAAGACTCGAATCGAGGGACAAGAACGATGCGCGGCGAGTTCGACCTGATCGCCCGGTACTTCGCGCCCCTCTCCAAGGATGCGCCGGGCGCCGACGGCCTGGCGAACGACGCGGCCGTGTTTCAAGTGGCGCGGGAAAAGGACCTCGTGGTCACGGCCGATGCCCTGGTGGCCGGCGTGCACTTCCTGCCCGATGACCCGCCGGATCTGGTCGGGCGCAAGCTGCTGCGGGTCAATCTGTCGGACCTGGCGGCCATGGGCGCCGTCCCGCGCGGCTATCTCATCACCCTTGCCCTGCCGAGCGACACCGAGGAGACCTGGGTCGAAGCCTTCGCCGCGGGCCTGGCCGAAGATCAAAAAGAATTCGGCATCGCGCTCTACGGCGGGGACACGGTATCGACGCCGGGGCCGCTCACCCTGTCGCTCACGGCGTTGGGCGAGGTGCCCAGGGAAAAGGCTCTCAAACGCTCGACCGCGTGCGCCGGCGATCGGGTATACGTTTCCGGCACCCTCGGCGACGGTGCGCTGGGTCTCAAGGCGCTGCGCGGCGAATTGCCCGGTTTGAGCAGGGAGCACAGCGAAGCCCTGGCGGCGCGCTACCGCCTGCCCGAGCCGCGCCTGGAGTTGGGCCGGACGCTGGCGCTCGAGGGCCTGGCCAGCGCCGTCATCGATATCTCGGACGGACTGATTGCCGATCTGGGGCACATCGCCGCGGGTTCCGGCCTGGCCGGCCGGGTCGAGGCGGCGGCCCTGCCCCTGTCGGATGCGGCCCGGGCGGCGCTGGCGGCCGATCCCGGATTGAGGCCGGTTATCCTGTCCGGTGGGGACGATTACGAGCTGCTCTTCACCGCGGGCGCCGAGAAGGCCGAGGCCCTGGCGGCGCTGGCGCTGGCGCTCGACCTTCCCATTACCCGGATCGGAGCGATGACGGAGGGGCAGGGCGTGGCGGCGATCGACGGGGCGGGCCGGGAGATGGAGCTGCCGAAGGGCGGCTGGACCCACTTCTAGCCAATGCGCGCCGGGATCCTACTAGGCCGGATTAACCTCTTGTTCACGCCGGGCACGATATGACGGCGGGGTGGAAATCCCCATCGGAAGGCCCGGAGTGCGCCCATGAACCGGATTGCCGTCCTTTTCGTTCTAATACTGCTCTTCGCCGGGGCCGGCGGCGGCGCCTGGTGGTTCCTGCTGCGCGAGCAACCGGAGCTGAGCGCCGAGGCCCAGCTCGCTGCTGCCATGGCGGAGGAAGAGGTGGGCCTGATCGAGGCAACGCGGTACATCGAGATCAAGCCGCTGGTCATGCCGATCATCCGCGAAGGACGGGTCATCCTCCATCTGACGCTGATCATGGCGGTGGAATTGGTCCATCCCCTAGAAAAAAAGGAGGTGGAGCAACTCGTACGGCCACTAAGGGACGCGATCTTAACCGAGTTGCACAGTCTTTTCGCGCTGCGCTATGTGCAGGAGCGGGGCTACGATCTTCCTTTCGTCAAGGAGCGAATCTACCGGGTCAGCGAGCGGGTAATTGGCAAGGGCCTCATCAAGGCCGTTCTCATCCAGAGAATGAACAGGCGAAAGCCGCAGCAGGGTTAAGTTAGGGGGGGTAAGATAACGCGGCCGGCGAGCCTCGCGCCGGTTCCCCCGGTCCTGGCGCCGGTTCCCCCGTCACGAACGGTTGCCTTCCCGCACGGCTTCTGGCATTTTCCGCGCGATTTTCGCACCTGCGAAACTCGGGGGACCATCCGGACGGGCGCCCGTGCGCCCGGTTATCACAAAAAGGGAAGCTTAAATGTCGACGCAGTTGATCTTCGTCCTCATCTGCGGCGTGCTGGCGCTGGTTTATGGATTCTGGGCCTCGCGTTCGGTCTTGGCCGCGGATGCCGGTTCGGCGCGGATGCAGGAGATCGCCGCCGCGATCCAGGAAGGTGCGCAGGCCTACCTCAACCGCCAGTACCGCGCCATCGCCATGGTCGGGGTCGTGGTCTTCCTGATCGTGTCCTTCGCCCTCGACATCACGGTCGGGATCGGGTTCCTGATCGGCGCCACGCTTTCCGGCTTGACCGGCTACATCGGGATGAACGTTTCGGTGCGCGCCAACGTGCGCACCACCGAGGCGGCCCGCAAGGGCCTGGCCGAGGGGTTGGCGATCGCGTTCCGTTCGGGCGCGGTGACCGGCATGCTGGTCGCCGGCTTGGCGCTGCTCGCGGTGGCTGGCTACTACGCCGTCCTGCTCGCCATGGAGTTCCAAGGCCGGGATCTCATCGAACCCCTGATCGGGCTCGGTTTCGGCGCCTCGCTGATCTCGATCTTCGCGCGCCTGGGCGGCGGCATCTTCACCAAGGGCGCCGACGTCGGCGGCGACCTGGTCGGCAAGATCGAGGCCGGAATCCCCGAGGACGACCCGCGCAACGCCGCGGTCATCGCCGACGCCGTTGGCGACAACGTCGGCGACTGCGCGGGCATGGCCGCGGACTTGTTCGAGACCTATGCGGTCACCGTGGTCGCGACCATGGTGCTGGCCTCGATCTTCTTCGCCGGCAACGACATCCTCGAACAGGCCATGCTCTACCCGCTGGTGATCGGCGGCGCCTGTATCATCGCCTCGGTGATCGGCACCTTCTTCGTGCGCCTGGGTGCGAGCCAGAGCATCATGGGTGCGCTCTACAAGGGCTTCATCGTTTCCGCTCTGATTTCGGCGGTCCTGTTGTGGTTCGTTACCGACTGGGTGCTTGGCACCGATACCGTGCTCACCATCCAGGACAAAAGTTTTCCGGCACGCTACCTCTACTATTGCGGGCTGGTCGGACTGGCCATCACCGGCGCCATCATCTGGGTGACCGAGTACTACACCAGTACCGAATACCGCCCGGTGCGCAGCATCGCCCAGGCTTCGACCACCGGCCACGGCACGAACGTGATCCAGGGCCTCGCAATATCCATGGAGTCGACCGCGGTTCCGG
>JAZGBC010000007.1:0-6978 GCA_036444495.1 Kiloniellales bacterium | reverse complement strand
ACGCCATGGGCAACATCTTCGCCCACCGCCCGGGGCGCGACGAGAGCCTGCCCGCGGTCATGACCGGCAGCCATCTGGATACCCAGCCCACCGGCGGCAGGTTCGACGGGGTCTATGGCGTGCTCGCCGGCTTGGAGGTGATTCGCACCCTCAACGATCACGGCATCGAGACCGACGCCCCGGTCGAGGCCGTGGTCTGGACCAACGAGGAGGGCGCGCGCTTCGCCCCGGCCATGACCGCTTCGGGAGTCTTTGCCGGGCTGTTCGAACTGGACTATGCCCACGCGATCCGCGACCCGGACGGCAAGACCCTGGGCGAGGAGTTGGCGCGCATCGGCTACCTGGGCGACGTCCCCTGTGGCGGGCGTGAGGTCAAGGCCTATTTCGAGGCGCACATCGAACAGGGACCGATTCTGGAGGCCGAGGGCAAGCCCATCGGCGTTGTCACTGGGGCCCAGGGGCAGCGCTGGTTCGAGGTGACCGTGACGGGGGCGGAATCTCACGCCGGAACGACGCCCATGAACCGGCGCAAGGACGCGCTCGCGGGCGCCGCCCGCATGGTGGCCGAGGTTGAGCGCTTGGCCGCCGCCCATCCGCCGCACGCCGTGACCACCGTGGGCATGCTCGAGGTCAGCCCGAATTCGCGCAACACCATCCCCGGCCAGGTCTTCTTCACGGTCGACCTGCGCCACCCGGAGGACGGGACGCTCGCCGACATGGCCGAGGCGTTGCGCGTGGCCTTCGAGGGGATCGCGCAGGAAGCCGGCCTCACCTGCGCTATGGAGGAGATCCTGTACTTCGCCCCCATCGCCTTCGACGAGTACTGCGTGGCCGCTGTGCGCCAGGGGGCCGTGGCGCAGGGTTACGGGCACCGGGATATCGTCTCCGGCGCCGGGCACGATGCCTGCTACCTGAGCAAGGCGGCCCCCACGGGCATGATCTTCGTGCCCTGCAAGGACGGGCTCAGCCACAACGAGGCCGAAAGTGCGACGCCCGAAGACCTGGCGGCGGGCTGCAACGTGCTGCTGCACGCGGTGCTCTCGGCCGCCGGAGGCTAATACCAGCGAGCGCAAGGCCCGCCCGCGCGTCTCTGAGGCGCAGGCGGCGACCGGTGCTTAGGCTTCTCTTAACCATATTCGATCCGGCCGGCGGTCCGGAGGCGGCGGAATCCGTACGGTCCGGCCAAAGGATAGGTACTTCCAGCCGCAATCAGATACTAATTGTTAAGCCGGTTAGGTAAGTATTTATTTTTTCATGTAAAATATAGTTAAGTGAATAGTTAACGTATAAAGTTAATGTTATTTAGTCTAAACTTGATGCTTTTTTAAATATGCGGTATTATTGCTTGTAACATCGCGAGTTTTTTCAGGACGCAGGAATTACATCTACTTCCCCCACCGCTATTGCGCGCCTCTGGGCGCAGAAGAGCGCTCTATCTGCGAGGGGGATGTATCGGGTCGAACAGCCGGGGAGGGCATCATGGCGACACGCGAGAATTTTTCCATGGCGCGCAGAGGCGTCATCGCCGGGCTGGCCGCCATAATGGCGCTCGGGCTGGTGCTTTCGGCCGGCGCGCCGCGGGCCCAGGCGACGGGGGCCGAGGATCCGGCCGGCTTCGTGCAGGACTTCAGCGCCAAGGCGGTCGCCGTGCTGGGCGATCAGGCCCTCAGCCCCGAGCGGAAGGCGCAGGAGGTCCGCCGTCTGCTGACCGAGGGCTTCGACGTGCCGCGCATCGCGCGTTTCGTCCTGGGCCGCTACTGGGCCAAGATCACGCCCGAGCAGCGCGCCGAATACGAGCGCCTGTTCGAGGACTACATCCTCGTGACCTACTGGCGCAAGCTGGACTCCTATTCCGACGAGAAGATCGAGGTGAAGAACGTGCGCCGCAAGGACGAGCGGATCGCAACGGTCAGCACCCGCATGGTGCGCAGCGAGGGCGAGCCCATCCTGCTGGACTGGCGGCTTCTGCGCGTGGACGGCAAGTGGCGCATCGTGGACTTCCTGGTCGAGGGCATGAGCATGGCGCTCTCCCAGCGTTCCGAGTTCACCGCCGTGGTGCGCGCCAACGGCGGCCGCATCGACAGCCTGTTTCAGGCGCTGCGCGAGAAGACGCGCCACGTGGGGACCATCGCCGCGGCGAACTAGGCTATTTTGGGGGCGCCTTGGGGGGCGCCGGCATGACGTCTTGGGGAAGACGGGTTAGGTAGGGTCTGGTGACAGGGTCTGAGTCTAAGAAATACGCGAGACGACGGAATCGCCGGTGGGCCCTGGCCCCCTGGTGGATCGCTCTCGCGGTCCTCGTTCTTCTGGCCGCGGGCGAGGCGGCCCGGGCCGATCTGGGCGACGGCAAGGTCACCGACCGGCTGGACCAGAAGGCCGAGATATTCCGCAAATGGCTGCCGCAGGCGTTGCGCGGCGATTCCAAGGCACAGTTCGAGTTGGGCGTGGCCTATGCCAGCGGACGAGCCGAGCCCGAGGACTATGCCGAGGCCGTGCGCTGGCTGGACAAGGCCGCCGCGCAGGGCAACGCCCGGGCCCAGAGCACCCTTGGCCTGCTCTACATCAAGGGACTCGGCGTGCCCCGGGACTACGTCAAGGCCTATGCCTGGTTCGACCTGGCGGCGAGCCGCTTCGGCCACGGCCAGCGGCGCGATCAGGCCATCGAGCTGCGCACCATGATGGCCGCCTTCATGACCGCCGAACAGCTCGCCGAGGCCCGGCGCCTGGCCGTGAAATGGCGGGCGGAGGGAGCCGGGGAAAAGCCCTGATCGGGCGGCGGGCCGGCACGGTCGCCGGACTAGATTCGGCCTTTAGATCATCTCGACCGAGCCGATGAGCCGCTCTACATCTTCCTTGTACTTTGGGAAGTAGTGCAGGCGCGCGCCGGTATACATGATCATGTGCAGCTTCTCCTCGACGATGGCGCCGGCGACCAATCCATCGAGCTCCAAGCCGTCGCTGGAATAGAAAGTCACCTCGAAGCGGAAGCCAGGATTTCCTCCAAAATCTATGGGGCGCAAGTTCCTTGTCTGCACGTCGTTGGCGCCGATGCGCGCGACGCTGTCGGCCACCAGGTCCATGACGTCATTCGGCGTCATTCCGCTGCGGTAAGTGGGAAGTTTCGCCTCCTCCTTGGTTTTCCGCGGAATTTTGAACAGTGCGTCGCCGTCGCCCAGCCCCTTGAAGAAACGGACCGCGTTGAGCGAGGGGCCGTCTACGGTCCAGATCTCAAGCTTCCCTTCGCTGCTCTTGTTCCAGGCGATCTGCGCCTCGACCGTGTAGGCACCCCCGATCTCCTGCTTTTTTGCTTCTACGAGCGAGTACTGTGCGCAGGCGCTCAGCGCCAGGAGCAGGACGGCAATCAGAAGGTGCCGTTTCATGACACGCCTCCCTTTATTTGCTGGATGTAACTTTCGATCATCGGCCGGTCATCGGCCGCCGGGTCGGCCAGGAGGTAATTCTCGAAGGCGGCACGGGCTTCGGCGGGCCTGTCCATGGACCAATAGACCAGCCCGAGTGCCCGGTGCGTCTGGGCTGGCGGATCGTTCGTCGAGAGTGCTTCCTGGTAAGCGGCCACGGCCTTGGCCGCATCCTCCTCCTCGCCCCTCAGGCGGTAGAGTTCGCCCTGAAAGTAATGCAGCGTGCCCTGCTGGCCCCAGGACTCGATCTGTTGCTTGATTACGACCTCCAGGCGCGGGTAGTCGCGGTGCCGCAGCTCGTCCCGTAGCCACTTGCCGCGGTAAATCGAGGTCACGGCCGCCAACTTGTCCTTGCCGACGAGGCCGCCGTTATCGCCCAGCTCCTCGGCCATCTTGGCCAGGGTTTTTTCCCGCTCCTCGCTGGCCGGATGGGTCGAGAAGAAGATCAGCTTCTTCGGCTCGTCGGAAGCATCCTTTTCCTCCAGCAGCGCCTCCCAGACTTTAGCAGCCTCGCGCGGATCGTAGCCGGCCTGAACCATCATCTCGAAGCCGAGGCGGTCGGACTCGCGTTCCTGGTCGCGCGTAAATCCGAAATGTCCCGCCATGGTCGCTATTTGTACGACCATTCCCACGACTGGGACGCCGGCCAGGGCGGTGGCGAGTTGGAAAAATGCGAGCGCATCGGTCTTGGCTCGGGCATCACGCCACTGCTGGATCGTATGACGGCGCAGGTAATGGGACAGCTCGTGGCCGATGACGTAGGCCAGTTGCGCCTCGTTGCGCGAGCGCAGGATCGCGCCGGTCCAGACCTGCATGGCGCCGTTCGGCATCATGGAGGCGTTGAAGTTGGGCGTGCGCACCACATAGAGGCGAATATTGGCGCAGTGCTCCGGCGTCAGGCGGCAAATGATGCCGCGCACGTAGGCATTTATTTTGGGATCCTTCACGATACGTCCCGACGTACTCAGCTTTGCTTCGATCCGGTCCGTGACCATCCAGAATCCGGCCTCGTCGGTTTCGAGCGCCGGGCGCTCGCCGGGCTTGAGATCCTGGAGCGGGGCCGTGGCGCAGCCCGCGACGAAAAGGCAGAAAGCGGCGAATACAGTTGCCTTCTTGGCGCGTCTCACAAAAGAAACCCTGGCAGGTTTCATAGTGGAAACTCGGTTAGCAACTTCTCCGACGCACCGCGGGCTAGGTCCGCCTTTCGCAGATCACCTGTTCCACTTGCCAGGCGGTTGAACCAGACGATGTCGCCGCTGCGCAGATCGACGAGTGAGGCAAACCCCACTTGGCTGCCGCCCCGAACGCCGACGCCCAACAGCGCACCAACTATGATGAGCGTCGCCCGCCCGGCGCTGGAAAAACTCTCGCGAAAATGGATGAACAACGCGTAGTCGGCGTCATAGGTATCCCTCAGCGCCGTGGCCGCCTCGCCCAGGGTCCAGTCGAAGGTTTCCTTCTTGGTCGGCAGCGCCATCTGCGGCAGGTATTTATGTAGCAGAATTGAGTTTCCGACGGCGCTATGCAGCTTGATCGCTTGCAAATGGGCGTCGTCGAAGGCCAGCTTCCCCGCTGCCGAATCGTAAAATAGAAGATTCGCCTGTCTTTCCTGAAGAATCGATTCGAACGCGTAAGCGACGTTGGTCTTGGCCGATTCCGTCCAGTCCGCTTTCGGCTCCAGCATGCCCGCGGTGGTGAGCTCGTAAAGCTCCACGTCCGGCGGCATGAGCAAAACGCGAACCGTCTCGCTCGGCCGCTCAAAATCCTTGCTCTGGACGAATGCCTTCGTTTGGGCGCAGGCGGTCAGATATAGGCCGACCGCTACAACAATCAGGATCCGCGCCGCACCCGCGGCGCAGCGCCGGATTCCCGCGTACTCTCCCTGTCCGGCCAGCGATGTCATTGTTCCCTCCTCGCCGCTGGTGTCCCCTAAAATCAAGCGTACAACAACAATCGAACCGCCCGCAACAGCCGTTAAGTGCGGCATTTCCACGAAGTTTGAAGGGATATATCGTCCTACATCTACCGCCTCATGGGGTGCCAGATTGCCGCCCGCGCCTAGGCAATCCAAAACGCTTCGGAGTGCCGGCGGCGGGCGGCGTAGGGCCCCCTAAAGCGGCCAGACGATGAGGATCATGGGCACGGATACCGCCACGATGAGCACCTCCAGCGGCAGGCCCATGCGCCAGTAGTCGCCGAAGCGGTAGCCGCCGGGGCCCATGACGAGCGCGTTGTTCTGGTGCCCGATGGGGGTGAGAAACGCGCAGGAGGCCCCCACCGCCACCGCCATAAGGAAGGGGTCGGCGTTCACCCCCAGGCGCTCGGCGATGCCCACGGCGATGGGCGCCATGACCACCGCGGTGGCGGCGTTGTTCAGGATGTCGCTCAGCGTCATGGTCACCACCATGAGCAGCACCAGCACCAGGACCGCCGAGCCGCCGGCGGTAGCCGTCAGGATGAAGTCGGCGATCACCTGGGTCGCGCCGGTCCTCTCCAGCGCCCCGCCCACGGGAATGAGCGCGCCCAGGAGCACGATGACCGGCCAGTCCACGCTGTCGTAGAGCTCCCTGAGCGGCAGGAGCCCGCCCAGGATCACGAGCGCCACCGCCGCCCCCAGGGCGACCTGGATGGGCAGCAGGCCGAAGGTGGCGGCGGCGATGGCGGCGGCGAAGATGGCGATGAGTTGCGGCGCCTTGCCGCGCTTGCCGTGGGTCAGGCCCCGCTCGGCGAGCGGCAGGCAGCCGAAGGCGGCGATCGCCTCGGGCACCCGCTCGGCGGGCCCGTGCAGCAGCAGCACGTCGCCGAGGCGGAACTGGAAGGTCAACAGCCGTCCGCGGTAGGGCCGGCCCTGGCGCGAGACGGCGAGCAGGGTGAAGCCGTGGCGTCCGATCAGGCGCTGGGACTGGACGGTCCAGCCCTCCAGGCGCGAGCGCGGCGCGATCACCGCCTCCACCACCGCGCTCTCGTCGGCCTGCAGCCGGCTTTTCTTGGCCTCCTTATCGCCCTCCTTCTTGCCGGCCAACTCCAAACCGAGCGCGGTCACGAACTTGTCGATCTCGTCCGGGGCGGCCTCGATGACCAGGCCGTCGCCCGCCCGCATGGGGCCCCAGGCGGCCATGGCCCGGTAGGTGCGCTCGCCACGCACGAAGCCGACGATGAGAGCGTCGATGTCCTTGGTGCGCTTGTCGATCTGCCTGAGCGTCATGCCGATGGCCGCGCTTCCCTCGGGGATGCGTGTTTCGGTCACATAGTTCTCGATGTCGAAAATCTCTTCCGACACCGCCCGCGCCTGCGCCGCCTTGGGCACCAGGCGCCAGCCGATGAGCGCCACGAAGAGCACGCCGGCGAGCGCGGTCACCGCGCCCACGGGCGTAAAGTCGAACATGCCGAAGGCCACGCCCGTGATCTCGCCGCGGTAGGTCGCGACGATGATGTTGGGCGGCGTGCCGATGAGCGTCACCAACCCGCCCAGGATCGAGCCGAAGCTGAGCGGCATGAGGATCAGCGCGGCCGAGCGCTTGACCTTGCGCGCCGATTGCAGCGCCACGGGCATGAGCAG
>JAZGBC010000006.1:0-2738 GCA_036444495.1 Kiloniellales bacterium | reverse complement strand
ACCAGGTCAACCTGGAATACCTGGCCCAGGTGGTCTGGACCAGGGAGCAGGACGGCGAAACCCTGGCCTATCCCGACACCCTGGTGGGCACCGACAGCCACACCACCATGGTCAACGGCTTGGCGGTGCTGGGCTGGGGCGTGGGCGGCATCGAAGCCGAGGCCGCCATGCTGGGCCAGCCGGTCACCATGCTGATCCCCGAGGTCATCGGCGTGCGCCTCACGGACGCGCTGCCGGAGGGCACCACCGCGACCGATCTGGTGCTGACCATCGTCGAGATGCTGCGCAAGCAGGGCGTGGTGGGCAAGTTCGTCGAGTTCACCGGCCCGGGCCTCGACGAGTTGGGCCTGGCCGACCGGGCGACCATCGCCAACATGGCGCCCGAATACGGGGCGACCTGCGGTTTTTTCCCGATCGACCAGGAGACCATCCGCTATCTGGACTTTACCGGCCGCGACGAGCACCAGGTGGCCCTGGTCGAGGCCTATGCCCGGGCGCAAGGGCTGTGGCGCGACGAGAATGCGCCCGAGCCGGTCTTCACCGACCTCGTCGAGTTCGACCTGAGCACGGTGGAGCCCAGCCTGGCCGGACCCAAGCGCCCGCAGGACCGGGTCGCGCTGACCGCTCTGGCCGCCGCCGCGCGCGAGACGATCGAGGCCGGCGTTAAGGGCAATCTGGGCGCGCGCGCCGATGTCGAAGGCACGGATTACGCTCTGCGCCACGGCGATGTCGTGATCGCGGCCATCACCTCCTGCACCAACACCTCGAACCCCAGCGTGCTGGTGGCCGCCGGGTTGGTGGCGCGCAAGGCGCGCGAGCACGGCCTTGCGGTCAAACCCTGGGTCAAGACCTCGCTCGCGCCGGGCTCCCAGGTCGTGACCGATTACCTGGAGGCCGCCGGCCTGCAGGCGGATTTGGATGCGTTGGGCTTCGATCTGGTGGGCTACGGCTGCACCACCTGCATCGGCAATTCCGGGCCCCTGCCCGAGCCCATCGCCGCGGCGATCGACGAAGGGGACTTGCATGTGTCGGCGGTGCTTTCGGGAAACCGCAACTTCGAGGGGCGGGTTAGCCCGCGCACGCGGCTCAACTACCTGGCCTCGCCGCCGCTGGTCGTGGCCTACGCCCTGGCCGGCACGGTGACCCGGAATCTCATGGCCGAGCCGTTGGGCAAGGGTAGGGACGGCGAGCCGGTCTATCTCAAGGACATCTGGCCGGAGAGCCAGGAGGTGCGGGACACGGTGGCCCAGGCGCTGACACCCGGCATGTTCCGCGACCGCTACGCCAATGTCTTCGAGGGGCCGGAGGAGTGGCGCGCCGTGAAGACCACGAGCGGCCTGACCTATGGCTGGGAGCCGGGCAGCACCTACGTGCGCTTTCCTCCCTTCTTCGAGGGCATGAAGGCCGCGCCCGAGCCGCTCGCCGATGTCGTCGGCGCGCGGCCGCTAGCCATACTGGGCGATTCCGTGACCACCGACCACATCTCGCCGGCAGGCGCCATCCAGAAGGAAGGCCCGGCCGGGGAATACCTGATGGAGCATCAGGTGCGCCCGGCCGATTTCAACTCCTACGGCTCGCGCCGCGGCAATCACGAGGTGATGATGCGCGGCACCTTCGCCAACATCCGCATCCGCAACGAGATGGTCCCGGGCACCGAGGGCGGCATGACCAGGCATCTGCCGGACGGCGAGGTCATGCCGATCTACGACGCGGCCATGCGCTACCAGGCCGAGGGCGTGCCGCTGGTCGTGGTCGCCGGCAAGGAATACGGCACCGGCTCGAGCCGCGATTGGGCCGCCAAAGGCACGCGCTTGCTCGGCATCAGGGCCGTGATCGTGGAGAGCTTCGAGCGCATCCACCGTTCCAACCTGGTGGGGATGGGGGTGTTGCCGCTCCAGTTCAAGGAGGGGGTCACCCGCCAGTCTTTGAACCTCACGGGCGAGGAGACCTTCGATATCGGTGGCGTCGCCGCGGGCCTGGCGCCGCGCATGGACCTGGCCTGCACAATCCACCGCGCCGATGGATCGAGCCAGGAGATCGCCCTGCTCTGCCGCATCGATACCGCCGACGAGGTGGACTACTATCGCCACGGCGGCATCCTGCACTATGTCCTGCGTAGCCTGCTGGACGCGAAGTGAGGACGAATTATTCCCCATTTCCGCGATATTTCTGGTGGATTTCGAGGCCCCTGGCCCTCACCCCAATGTGATTCGCGCGTGACGGGGTTGGCCGGTAAGCTGGTCCAATGCCTGTTCCAGCCACGAGGGCCGCGGCCCGGTTGCTCATCCTGGCAGCGGCCACCTCTCTGCTGCTCGCCGCACCGCTCGCCCGCGGCCAGGGCCTGGCCCAGGCCGTGGAATCGGCCAAGGACAGGAACGCCGTCCTGGTCGAGCTTTTCACCTCCCAGGGCTGCAATCTCTGCCCGCCCGCCGACGCCTTTCTGGAGGAGCTGACCAAACGGTCCGACGTGATCGGCCTGTCGCTGCACGTGGACTATTGGGATTATATCGGCTGGAAGGATCCCTTCGGCAGCCCGGCCAACACCGCGCGCCAGCAGCGCTATGCCGAGAGCCTCAACCTGCGCTACGTCTTCACGCCGCAGATGATCGTGGACGGGCGGGCGACGGTGATCGGATCGCGCCGGGACGAGGTGCTGGCCGCGATCGACTCGGCGGCCGGGCAGGACAGGCCGATCGAGATACGCCTCGTAGCCGAGGGGGGCGGCAAGGTGGTGATCC
>JAZGBC010000005.1:0-3083 GCA_036444495.1 Kiloniellales bacterium | reverse complement strand
CCCCCGGGAGAGGGATCAAACCCTCCTGTGGAGGGTTTGATGGGAGCGAAGCGACCGAGGGTGAGGGGCCATCAGCCCGTATATCGAAACGGGCAACCCGCCGTCACTTGGCGCAGATGCCCTGGAGCGCCTCCCAGTCCGCCGGGCTCATGCCGGGCCCGCCGCCACCGGCGGCGCCCTCGAAAAGCCGGGCGCGGGATTCGTGGCTCGGATGGGTGGAGAGGAGCTGCAGGGCCCCCTCCATATTGAAGCCCTTCTCGCGCAGCCGCTCGAAGAAAGCGGCCAGACCCTGGGCGCCTATACCGGTCTCGCGCAGCAGATCGAGCGCGGCCGTATCGGCCTCGGCCTCGGCCTCGCGGCTATAAGACAGGCCGACCAGGGTCTCTCCCAAGGTACCCAGTACGCCGTCGCCCGCCCCGCCCAGCTCTAAAAGGATGCCAAGGCCCATGTTCCGTATGAGCATCTGGGTGCCGTGACGGTGCATTACGTGGCCCATCTCGTGGGCCAGGATGCCGGCCACCTCTTCCGGGCCTTGCGCCTCCTCGATCAGGCCGCGGAACAGCACCACGTACCCGCCGGGCAGCGCGAAGGCGTTGGGAATCTTCATATCGAGGACCAGGACCCGGAAGCGGTAGGGCGAGCGGCCCGCCGCGGCCAAGCGATCGGTCAGACCGTCCAGCGCCGCCCGTCCGGGCCCGGCGGCGCAGAACCGGGCCTCGCCCTCTTCCATCAGGCTGAAAATCTCGACGGTCTGGGCCAGCACGCGCTCGCCCAGCGCCTCCTCCCAGGACACCGGGATCCACTGCGCGGCCAGGCGCGCCATCCGGGGCAGGACGATCCACACCACCAATCCCAGCACGGCGGCGCCGGCCAGTCCCAGTACTAAAGCGCGCAGGACGCCGACCCGCGTCCGCCCCGGGCGCAGTTGAGGCGCGTGCGGGCTGAGCTCGGCGAGAATCCGGTGATCGTCGACGGTCAGGCGCGCCTCGCCCCGCTCCCCGCACTTCAGGCGCAGCGGACGGCCCGCGAGAATCTCGTCGACCAGGCACAGCTCACCGTAGGGCCAGAACTCGAGCCGCTGGCCCTCCGCGGCGTCGATGCGCAGGCCCTCGGCCTCGAGCGTCACGCTGACCTCGTGCCGCGCCGCGGTCTGTCCGTCGTTGTAGCTGCCCGCGTAAGGCATGGATTTTCAGATGGCCCCCACGTCCAGGGCATCGGCCAGCCCCTCGCCGCGCGACGGGCTGTACTGCCGGCTCTGTGCGATGGCCGCGAAATCCTCATCGCCGGCGATGCGCAGGGTCCAGCAGATCTCGGCGAGCATGGGGTGCAGATAGAGCGCCGCCTGCAGCACGCCTGAAACAACGGAGAAAAGGATCAGCATGGCGAAGGGCACGAGTACGACCGAGGGGCCCATCGCTTCGATGACGGCCTCATCGCCCGCGTTCATGGCCTCGACCGCGCCCATCAGACCGGGAACCATCATGGCGGTTGCCGCGAAAAGAACCCCGAACAACAGCAGCACGATAAGGAGATAGCGCATGCCGATCCAGATCACGCGGCCCGTGCGCAGTTGGGAATGGAATTGCAGGGCGCCGTAACGCGTTTTTCCCGCGAAGTAGCGGAACTCGTTGGCCTGATACCAGAAGAGCGACATTCCCAGCGTGGGAATGAGCAGCAGCCAGGCGATGAACCAGCGCGCGAAGAGATCGCCGGCCCGGCCCTCGAAGGCGAAGCCGCGGTCGCCCATCCAGGTGTTCTTGGTCCGATAGCGCTGCAGACGCGTGCGCGTCACAGGATAGGCAAGCCCAAGGGTCAGAAACGCCACGAAATACCAGCCGAATGCCAGCAAGGCGTATCTGATCGCGGATCCCGACTGCCCGCCCCGGATGCCGCGCCATTGGGTGCGGGTCAGGCGGTAGCGCCGGGCGCGGTAGATGGCGATTTGGATGAGGAAGGCGAAGCCAAGGCCCTGGATCACGCCGCTGATGCCGAGCACCACCTCGTTATCCGGGAACACGAACTCCACGGCCGCGAAAACAATGCCCAGCAGGGTCAGGATAAAGATCGCGATCAGGAAGCCGAGCAGAAGCTCCAGTGGCCGCCCGGTGTATTCCATGCGGTCGCCGTCGAAGTTCACGCGGCTCCATAGATAACGGCGCAGGCGCGTCTTGCCCCAAAAACGATAGACGCCGAGCGTGAGCACGCCGAGAAGGCCGTTGAGCAGGGCAATGCCGCCGATCTGACCCATCGTGCCGTCGTAGCCCGGCGGCCGTACCGGCCCGCCGGAATCCGTATTTCCGGAGTCTAAGAATCTCTGGGCGGGGTCCACCATTTTACCACCCGAGGTTGCCAGGAGCGGGTTAAGAATATGTTCTCGAAACCGAGTCCCGCAAGCCGCGAGCTGGCCCAAATTCCGGCTGGCCCGGGCTTGCCCCCTCGCCTATGATCGCGCCCGCGATTCAAACTATTTCCCAGGACGCTTTTACCATGGGCCGCTTCAGCGTCGGCCAAGGGATGCGCCGGTTGGAGGATACCCGCCTCCTGACCGGGCAGGGCCGCTACAGCGACGACATCCGCCTCGATGGCGAGGCGGTCGGTTTCGTCCTGCGCAGCCCCTATGCCCATGCGGAGATTCGCGGCATCGAGACCGGCGAGGCGCGCGGCCTGCCCGGCGTGCTCGCGGTCTACAGCGCCGAAGACCTGAGCGCCGACGGCGTGGGTGACATCCGCTGCCAGACCCCGATCCCGGGCAAGAACGGGAAGAGGACGATTACGCCGACGCACCCGGTTCTGGCGCGCGGCCGCGTCCGCCACGTGGGCGATCCGGTCGCCTTCGTGGTCGCCGAGACCCTGGCCCAGGCCAAGGACGCGGCCGAGTCGATCGAGGTGGATTACGAGGAGCTTCCCGTGGTGATCGAGACGGCCCGCGCGCTCGATCCGGACAGCCCGCAAATCTGGGAGGAGGCGCCGAACAACCTGTCGCTGGACTGGGAACTGGGCGACGCCGCGGCGGCCGAGGCCGGCTTGAAGAAAGCCGCCCACATCACGCGCCTTGAACTGGTCAACAACCGCCTGGTGGTCAA
>JAZGBC010000004.1:0-4968 GCA_036444495.1 Kiloniellales bacterium | reverse complement strand
ATATTTCTGACCAGCTCGGGTGTTGACCTGGTGCGCAAGGGGGCCGCCGACGCGACCCATGTGCACCCGCTCGATCCATTGGCCGATTTGATGAAGGATTTCCTGGCCCGGGGCGGCACGCTCTGGGCTTGCACCCCTTGCGTCAAGGCGCGGAGCTACGACGAGGACGATCTCATCGAGGGCACCGTGGTCGTGGGCGCGTCGGCTATGCTTTCACTCATCAAAGATGGCGCCGCGACGCTGACCTTCTGAGATCGAATTTCCGCAGGTTCCGTTGCACCCTCGCCAACTCAGAGTCCATCCCGGAATGGACTGAATGCTGTCAAACGGTTGCGAGGCGTCGGGTCGATAGCTCGATCATGGCGAGTTGGAGATAGGCGGCGGCGCGCCGCCGATGGCGGGCAGCATCACGGTGCAGACGGCGCTTGCCATGGTGACGCTGCCAATTGTCCTGACGTTGCTGGTGTGAGAGCGGAAGGATATCCCCCCCTAAATCAACTCGTCCTTGCGGTCGTCGGTTTCGCCGAAGCGGCTGAGCGCGGGCTTCTTGAGCCCCTCGTAGAGGCCTTCGATGCGCTCGCCGAGCGCCCGGTTATGGACCTCGAACAAGCTGTTGCCGGCGGCGTCGCTTTCCACCAGGAAGGGACCGAAATTCTCGACCTCGAAGACCCAGAGCGCCTGGGCGATGCCGAGCTCGTCCAGCCAATGGGCCGCGCGCACCTTTCTGATGCCGCGGCCCAAGAGCGCGCCGGTGCCGTAGCCCACGGTGGTGAGATAGACCGCGCCGGCGGGCACGAAGACCTCGCGGTAGTCCTTCTCGGTCATGCCGCCCTTGCCGATGATGACGCGCGCGCCGGAAACCTGGAACCAGCGCGCCATCCATTTGGCGAAGCGGAAGCTCGCGGTCGCCGTCACCGCGCCCACGTTATAGCTGCCGTCATCCGCCACACTCGCCGCCGGCGCGCAGTGGAAGTTGACGTTGCTCAGCGCCTTAAGGTCCACGGGCGGGTCGATTCCCTCGTCCAGGATGCGCCGGTAGACGCCCTCGCGGCCGGTGTAGACCACGCCGTCGAGGTAGACCACCTGGCCGAGCCTGAGCCCGGCGATGGCCGCGTCCGAGACCGGCGTGCTCAGCCGGACTTCTTCAGGCTGTCCCTGGCTTCCGGCCATGTCACCGTCTCGCGCCGCATGTAGGGGGTGAACCATTTGGGATCGGTGCGGGTCTCCACCGAGCCGTCGTCCCGGATGCGCGCCACCGCCCGCCGCGAGGAGAGGCAGAAGCAGTGTACGCTCACCGGCAGGCCGCCGGTGTGCGTGTCGCCGACCTCGATGTGGCAATCCACCACCATGGAGGAGCCGACGAAACCCATGGCCCCCATGCCGATGGAATTGCCCAGCTCCTTGAGCTCCGCCTCCAGCCGGGCGACTTCCGGATCGGGATTGACGTCGCCCACGACGCGCAGGCAGGCGGCCTGCTTGCCGAGAGTCATGCAGACGTCCTTGGAGCCGCCCAGCCCGACGCCGACGATGGCCGGCTGGCAGGCCAGGCCGCGCTTGCCGAAGGCGATAAGGGTGTCGAGGAAGAAGCGCTTGATGCCGTCGATGCCGTCGCCGGGAAAGAGCATGCGGTAGTCGCTGCCGAACAGCCCGCCTTTGTGCACCGTGGTGATGTCGAGCCAGTCGGCCTCGGGCTCGAAACTGAACTCGATCTCGGGGGCGTTGACGCCCACGTTGTTGCCGTAATCCCGGCGCGTGAGCGGGTGCACCCGGTTGGGCCGCAGCGGCACCTCGCGCGTGGCCCGCGCCGTGGCCGAGCGCAGCGCCTCCTCCAGCGCCACGAAGCCGCCCTCGATACGCGCCTCGTTGCCCGCCTTGACGAAATAGCGCGGCAGGCCCGTATCGGCGCACATGGGCCGGCGGTCCTCCTTCGCCGCCTCCCAGTTCTCCAGCATGGCGCGCAGCACGAAGGCGCTCAGGTCGCCCTCCTCGGACTGCGCCATGGCCTTGATGCCGGCCAGATAGTCCTCCGGTATCTCGATCCCGGCCTTGCACATGAGCTTAAAGGCGGTCTCTTCGATGAGCGCTTTGGAAATCATCTTCGCCCTCCGTCCCTACCCTACTACCCTATTGCGCCGCACTGGGCGGCGCGCCGGCCTCATCGGCGATCAAGGAGTCGCCCGGGCGCACGATGGAGAAGTCCACCGGCTCCATCCCGACCTCCAATCCGCCGTCCGCCTGGCGCACCACAGTATAGGCGCTTTGCGCCGGATCGCCCGTCTCCGGGAAGTCCTCGCGGAAATGGGCGCCACGGGAATCCTCGCGCGCCAGCGCGGCGCGCGCAATGGCCTGGCTCACCAGGATCTGGCTGTCCAGATTGAGCCAGTCGTGCCAGGTCAGGTTGAAGGCGGGATCGGAATCGGGAATGCCCGTTGCATGCAATTCCTCCGCCAGCGCGTGCAGCGCCGCGATGGCGCGTTCCAGCCCCGCCTTCGTGCGCAGGATTCCCACCTCGTCCCACATGAGGCCGAGCAGGCGTTCGCGCAAGCCGTTGAGGTCGCCGGCCCCGGTCTCGAAGGGCCGCCGCGCCGCGGCCACCCCCGCCTCGATATGCGGCTCCTCGGGCTCGCGCAACGCGCCCTCGCGCGCGACGAAGGCCGCCATGCTGTCGCCCGCGATGCCGCCGAAGACGGTCGCGTTCGCCACGCCGTTGCCGCCCAGGCGGTTGGCCCCGTGCACGCCGCCCGTATCCTCCCCGGCCAGGAACAACCCCGGCAGGGCGCTGGTACAGTCGGGCTCGAAGACCACGCCGCCCATCATGTAGTGCGCCGTGGGCACCACCTCGACCCGCCCGCCGGCCAGGTCGAAGCCGCAATCGGCGCAGCGCGTGACCATGCCCTTGAACTGGGCGCGCACCTTGTCCGGCCCCAGGTGCTTCATCTCGATGTAAAGCCCGCCCTGGGGCGAGGTGCGCCCGGCGCGCAGCTCCTCGAACATGGCGCGCGAGACGATATCGCGCGTCGCCCGCTCGCCGTGGGGATGGTAGTTCCCCATGAAGCGCTCGCCCTCGCCGTTGAGCAGCCAGCCGCCCGCCCCGCGCAGGCCCTCCTCCAGCACCGTGCCGGTCATGCGCGTCTCAGGCCCGGCGAGCAGGCCCGTGGGATGGAACTGCACCATCTCCATGTCCCTCAACGACAGCCCCGCACGCAAGGCCATGGCCATGCCGTCGCAGGCCTTGTCGCCCGACGGCGTGTGGTAGCGGTACATGGTGGGACCGCCGCCCGCGGCCAGCAGCACCGCCTTGGCCTGCACGAAGCGGAACTGGCCGGTCCGCATGTCGATCATCAGGACGCCGGAAAGGCCCGAGCCGCCGCGCGCCGGGATGAGCGCGAGCGCGCGGTGTTCCTCCAGGCGTTCCACGCCCGCGGCCCAGACCTTCTCGGCCAGGCGGTTCATGATCTCGATGCCGGTCAGGTCCCCCTTGTGCACCGTGCGGTCGAAGCTCTGCCCGGCGAAGGCCTTCTGGTGCAGCGTGCCGTCCGGGTTGCGGTCGAAGAAGCAGCCGAGCTCGTTCTCCAGCTCATAGATGCGCTCCACCGCGCCCTCCACCAGGCGCCAGGCCAGGTCCTGACGCGGCAGCCACTTGCCGCCCACGATGGTGTCCATGAAGTGGCGCTCCAGGGAATCCCCCTCGGCGAGGGCCGCGTTGTAGCCGCCCTGGACCATGCGCGTGCAGCCGCACTTGCCCAGCAGGCCCTTGACCGCGACCGTGACTTTCAGCTCGGGCGCGGCTTGCAGCGCGTGCAGCGCGGCGAAGAGCCCGGCGCCGCCGCTGCCGATAATCAGAACATCGGTCTGCAGCCGCTCCACCATGCTCAGAAAGCGCTCAGCAGGAACAGGGCGCCGGCGAGCAGCGTGGCGCCCGCGCCCAGGCCGATCAGGCCATGACGCGCGCCCCGCCAGGGCAGCAGTTCGATGACCAGCAGCCGGATGCCCGCCGCCAGATGCGCGCTCAGGAGTATCACCAGGCCCCATTCGGCCGCCTTGACGTGGGGCTGATCGCTCCAGCGCAGGAAACCGTCGAGCGCCGCGCTATCTTCGAGCGCCAGCCCCAGCACCCAGAAATGCGCCGGCAGAAAAAGCGCCAGACAGACCCCCGAGACGCGGTGCGCGAGGAAGGCGAGATAGCCCGGATGGTTACGTGTCGGGCGCATCATGGCAGGGTCACCGCGGCAACCGCGCGCAGGCCCAGCAGCAGGAGCGAGACGAAGAGCAGCGCCATGGCCGCGTCCAGGCTGCGCCCGCTCCAGGGTGTGGACTCGCGGATCACGTTGCGCAGGCCGATGGGCGCGTGCACCGCGGCGGCCAGCACGAACAGGCCATAAAAAGCCATCCAGCCCAGGCTGCCCTGGGTGCGCGAGAGAATCTCGGCCGCGCTCAGGCCGCCCTCCACCGCGTAAAGGATGACCGCGATGTGGGCGATCACCAGGGGCGCGAGGACGAGCGCGCTCAGGCGCTGCAAGGCATAGAGCCACAGGGTCATGGCCGCAGCCCGTCTTTCAGGAAAGCCGCCAGGCTCATGCGTTTCAAACCCGCGATCGACGCCGAGGGATCGAGACCGACGGGACAGTGTTCGCTGCAACTGCCCTGGGTGTGGCAACTCGCGCAGCCGCCGTCCCGGGCGATCCCGCGCAGCAGCGCGGCTCCGTCACCGTGGCGTTCGTCGTTGACCAGCGTCCAGGCTCGGTTGAGCGCCGCCGGCCCCAGGTACTCGGGCCGCCAGGCCACCACGTCGCAGGCGCTGGTGCAGACGCCGCAGTTGATGCACTCGATACCCGCGTCCACCGCCCGGCGCGCGGGGCTTTCGGATAAGATTCTAGCCGGCGGCTCATGCCGCGTGGCGCTGCCGGCGAAGCGCCCGCCGGCGCGCTGCCATGTCTCGAAAAAGCCGGTCATGTCCGCCGCCAAGTC
>JAZGBC010000003.1:0-10299 GCA_036444495.1 Kiloniellales bacterium | reverse complement strand
ACGACTGGGTAAGCCATTCCCGAAGCTATGCGCTTGCCTGGGGTCTGCCCACCGTCGCGCTGATCGGTGCGGCCTTCGTCGCGTCCCCGGCCCGGACCATCGTATGGGCCCTGGCCCTCGTCTGGATGGGCGGCGCCTGTCTTGCCAACGCCACCCGTTGCGGCCGGTTGCACTGTTATTTCACCGGGCCTTTTTTTCTGCTCATGGCCGTGGTGACCCTGTTGCACGGCTTTCGGCTCGTCTGGCTCGGGCCGAACGGCTGGATATGGCTTGGGGCTGCGCTTCTGGCCGGGGGCTACGGCGCCCTGTGGTATGTCCCGGAGCGTCTTTGGGGCAAATACCGGCAGGCCAAGAAGCCTGGCCCCGATCCTGGCTGACCGCCGGGCCGGCCTCCCTCGGAGCCCGTCTTTGGTTATGAAGCCGGCGCGGCCGGAATCCTGAATGTTCGGGCGGGTCCTGTTGTTTCCACACCCCCAAGGGCTTAGAAAACGGTATTAGAGTACCGCGACCCTAAGCCGTTCAAAAAAAACGCTAATCGTCCATTGACAGAACGGCGCGGCCGGCGTAGAAACCGCAGCGCATTCGGGGGCCGCCTTCGGCCCCTTTGCCGCTTCGCGAGGCAAGGAATTCCGGCGATGAAGACCTACATGGCCCGGCCGGCCGATATCGAGAAGAAATGGCTCCTGGTGGACGCCGAGGGGGTGGTCCTGGGCCGTCTGGCGTCGCAGGTGGCCAACATCCTGCGCGGCAAGCACAAGACCACCTACACCCCGCACATGGACTGCGGCGACAACGTGGTCATCATCAACGCCGGCAAGATCAAGCTGACCGGCAAGAAGCTGACCGACAAGGTCTACTACCGCCACACCGGCTATCCCGGCGGCATCAAGGAGCGCCGGGCGGGCGAGATCCTGGAGGGCAAGCATCCCGAGCGTGTCGTGCTCAAGGCCATCGAGCGCATGGTCCCGGACGGGCCGCTGGGGCGGCGGCAGCTCAAGAACCTGCGGGTCTATCCCGGCGCCGAGCACCCGCACGAGGCGCAGCAGCCCGAGGTGCTGGATATCGCCGGGCGCAACCCGAAGAACAAGAGGAGCGCGTAAACGCCATGGTCGAGGACACACAGACCCTGACCGACCTGGGCGATCTGGCCGAGGCCACGGGCGTCGTGCCCGAGGCCGCGCCCGAGGCGCCCGAGCCGCAGCGCGACCCGCTCGGCCGTGCCTACGCCACGGGCAAGCGCAAGGACGCGGTGGCGCGCGTCTGGATCAAGGCGGGCGCGGGCAAGATCACGGTCAACGGGCGCGACCAGGAAACGTATTTTGCGCGTCCCGTGCTGCGCATGATCATCCATCAGCCCTTCGAGGCGGCCGGCCGCAAGGAGCAGTTCGACGTGGTCTGCACGGTCAAGGGCGGCGGACTGTCCGGTCAGGCCGGCGCCGTGCGCCACGGCATCTCCAAGGCGCTGGTGCTCTACGAGCCGGAGCTGCGGCCGGTGCTCAGGGGCGGCGGCTTCCTGACCCGCGATTCGCGCGTCGTCGAGCGCAAGAAGTACGGCAAGGCCAAGGCCAGACGCAGCTTCCAGTTCTCCAAGCGATAGAACCGGCAGGATTCTACCCCATGCGATGAGGGCGTCCCGCCGGGGCGCCCTTTTCATTTGACGGTAACCGTCCGCGCGCTACGGTCGGACGGCCTGAAAGGGACAGGAAAATGACGGCCAAGGTATTCATCGACGGCGAGGCCGGCACGACCGGCTTGCAGATCCGGGCGCGGCTGGAATCGCGCCCCGATATCGAACTCCTGCGCCTGCCCGAGGCGGCGCGCAAGGACGCGGGCGCCCGCGCGGAGATGTTGAACGCGGCCGATCTGGCGATCCTCTGTCTGCCCGACGAGGCGGCGCGCGAGGCCGTCGCCCTGATCGAGAACCCGGCGCTCAAGGTGATCGACGCCAGCACCGCGCACCGGACCCATCCCGGCTGGGCCTATGGCTTTCCGGAACTGGATTCCGAGCAGCCCCGGCGCATCGCCGAGGCGAAGCGGGTGACCAACCCGGGCTGCTACGCCTTGTCGTCGCTGGCGCTCATCCATCCCCTGGTAGCGGCGGGGCTGCTGCCGGAGGACTATCCGGTCACCATCAACGCGGTGTCCGGATACTCGGGCGGCGGGCGCAAGCTGATTGCGCAGTTCGAGCAGGCGGACGCGCCCGAGCGCATCGACTCGTCCTTCCGTGTCTACGCCCTGGGGCTGGCGCACAAGCATGTGCCCGAGATTCACAAGCACAGCGGCCTGCGCCTGCGGCCGCTTTTTTTGCCTGCATTGGGGCGTTTTCGGCAGGGCATGATCGTGCAAGTGCCGCTCCATTTGGGCCCGCTTTCGGGCAAGCCATCGGCAGCCGATCTGCATGGCGTCCTCTCCACCCACTACCGGGGCCGGCGCTTCGTCACGGTCACGCCGCTCGCGGAGTCGCAGGCCATGGACCACCTGGACCCGGAGGGGTTGAACGGCAGCAACGAGGTGCGGCTTTACGTCTTCGCCAACGAGGCCGAGGGGCAGGCGGTCCTGGTGGCGCTGCTCGACAACCTGGGCAAGGGCGCCTCGGGACAGGCGGTGCAGAACCTGAACCTCATGCTGGGCCTGCCGGAAGAGGAGGGCCTCGCCCCGCAGGATATAGCCCTCGAGCGCGCGGCCGGCTGATAAGGGGGGAAAGCGCCCATGTCCGGACTGATCGTGCCCTATCGGGGCATCACACCGAAAATCGCCGAAGACGTCTTCGTCGCCGAGACGGCGGTCATCATCGGCGATGTGGAGATCGCCGCCGGCTCGTCCATCTGGTACGGCTGCGTGCTGCGCGGGGATACCAATAAAATCAGCATTGGCCGCAACACCAACCTGCAGGACGGCACCGTCGTCCACGGCAACCACGACCGGGACGGCGACTACCGGGAGACCGGGGGCGGCGAACCGGCGCTGATCGGCGACGACGTAGTCGTGGGGCACATGGCGCTGCTGCACGCCTGTACGGTCGGCGACGGCGCTTTCATCGGCATGCGCTCGCTGGTCCTCGACCGGGCCGTGGTGGAGCCCGGCGCCATGGTCGCGGCCGGCGCGCTGGTGACCCCGGACAAGGTGGTCGAGTCCGGCCAGCTCTGGGCCGGCACGCCGGCGCGCTATGCCCGGGATCTGCGGGATGACGAACTGGCCGAGGCGGCCTACTTCGTCAGGCACTATAGGGCGCTTGCCGGCGAGTACCGGGCGCGGCTGGCGGCCGAGGGGGCGGCGGTCCCGCAGGAAGGCGCGTGAAATCATGGCACGCAAGCGCCCGGCCAAGGTCAAGCGGGTCAAGCCGCGCAACCCCCTGGCCCCCGTGGTGCGTGGTCTGACGCCCAAGGTCAAGCCCTCGATCAAGGCCTACACCCGCAAACCCAAGCACAGGCGCCCGCCCGGCGAGGACGAGGGGCCCAAAGGCTGAGCGCCGCTGCGGACCGCGGGCCCCGCATATTAACGACATGGAAAGCTTGTGCGCCTATAGGTCAGGGGCCGCGGAAGCCTTTTCCTCCGCGGCGTGTATCGAGCGATGGGCCTGGAGGCCGAAAGCCGTGCCTGATGGAACCGGCGGGAGCGCACCGCCGAAGGCGGAGGAGACCTTCGCCGGGTTGCGCCACGAGTTCCTCGAAGATGCAAGCGAGGAAATCCGCAACCTTCTGAGCTTTCTCCACGAGGCGGTCAACGGCAACCGGCCGGCCGGCGAGGTGCTGGTCGAGGCCCGGCGGGTCGCGGTCATGCTGAGCGGTGGGGCCAGTGGCTACGAGCTTCCCCTGGTCGGCGTGGCGGCCCAGCGTTTCGACGACTATATCGCCTCCATGACCGAGTCCAGTCCGCCGGCGCTTTCCGACCTGGCCGCCTACGCCGAAACCCTGCTCGACCTCCTGGCGGAGCCCGACGGGAACGAGGAAACGCCGGCAGCGCTCATGCGCCGCCTGCCGGCCAAGGGCGAATTCAAGGTCGACGAGATCATACTGCGCGATACCGAGGTGCTGCTGGTCATGCAGCCGGGGATCGCGACCCGGGTGATCGAGCGCGAGCTGCAGGAATGCGGCTACCGCGTGACCACGGTGGCCAACAGCTTCAAGGCCCTCGAATTCGCCGCGCGCACCTTTCCCGACCTCATGATCATCTCGGCGGTCATGCCGGACCTGGAGGGCATCGACCTGGCGATCGGCCTCAAGGCCATGCCGGCGACGCGCAACATCTCCACCGCCGTCATCACCAGCCTGGACGAGGACGACCCCAAGCTGGCGCATCTGCCGGCCACGGTCCCTATCATCCACAAGAGCAGCAGCTTCGGCGACGACCTGGCCCAGGCGCTGCAGGACCAGTTCCTACTGTAAATTCCGATTTTTGCTTGCGTGACGCCCGGACCTTGCTGGCCCGCCGCTAGGCCCTGTGCACATTTGACATTCCTTGCCTGTCATTCCGGAACCCGGTTTGCCCCAAATCATTGATTTGGGCGGCAAGGCGAGGTATCCGGAATCCATGGCCGAGGAAATTAGGGGGACACAATATTATTGTGTCCCCCTATTTCCCTGGATCCCGGATCGCTGACTTTTCTCTCCAAATCTTGATCCTCGCTTTCGCGAGGACATGTTTGTAGAAAAGTCGCGTCCGGGATGACACGTAATTGTCCACGGGCTTCAGTCCTGCGCGCCGACCTTCACGTAGGAGCCGGGCGCGTCCTCGATGACCTCGAGCTCGCCGTCGCCGGGCACGCGCGCCTTGACCTTGCCGCCGCCCTGCTTGGCGACCCATTTGGCCCAGCCGGGCCACCAGGAGCCTTCCTGCTCCTTCGCCCCGGCCAGCCAGTCGTCGGGCGCTGCCGGGTTCTTCGCGTTCGTCCAGTGCGAGTACTTCTTGGCCGCCGGCGGGTTGACCACGCCGGCGATATGGCCCGAGGCCGCAAGCACGAACTTCACCGGGCCGGAGAAGAGTTGAGTCGCGGCATAGACCGCGCGCCAGGGCGCGATGTGGTCCTCCTTGGTCGAGAGCATGAAGGCGGGCGTCTCGATCTTGCTCAGGTCGATGGGCACGCCCGCCAGCTCGATGCCGCCCGGCTCCACCAGCTTGTTCTCCTGGTACATGCTGCGCAGGTAGAAGCCGTGCATGGCCGCGGGCATGCGGGTCGCGTCCGAATTCCAATAGAGCAGGTCGAAGGGGAAGGGGTCCTTGCCCAGCAGATAGTTGTTGACCACGAAGGACCAGATCAGGTCGTTGGCGCGCAGCATGTTGAAGGTGGTCGCCATGTGGGCGCCTTCCAGATAGCCCTGCCGGCTCATCTTCTCCTCGAGGGCGGTCAGCTGCTCCTCGTCGATGAAGATGCCGAGCTCACCCGGTTCGCTGAAATCGGTCAAGGCGGCGAGCAGGGTCACGCTCTTGACGCGCGTGTCCTTCTTGGCCGCCATGTAGGCGAGCGCGCAGGCGAAGAGCGTGCCGCCCAGGCAGTAGCCGACGGCGTTGACCTCTTTTTCGCCGGTGGCTTTCTCGATGGCGTCGAGCGCGGCCAGCGGCCCTTCCAGCAGATAGTCGTCGAAGGTCTTTGCCCCCAGGCGCTCGTCCGGATTGACCCAGGAGACGATGAACACGGTGAAACCCCGTTCCACCGCCCACTTGACCAGGGAATTCTTCTCGCGCAGGTCGAGGATGTAATACTTGTTGATCCAGGGCGGTACGATCAGCAGCGGACGCCGGTGGACCTGTTCGGTCGCGGGTGCGTACTGGATGAGCTGGATGAGGTCGTTCTGGAAGACGACCTTGCCCGGCGTGACCGCGATGTTCCGGCCCAGCTCGAAGGCATCGGGATCGGTCATCTTGATGCTGAGCCGGCCCTTGCCGCGCTCCAGGTCCTCGAGCAGGTTCTCCAGGCCTTTGACCAGGTTCTCGCCGCCGCTTTCCAGCGTCGCGCGCAGCACCTCGGGATTGGTCATGACGAAGTTGGACGGCGCCATGGCGTCGGCGAACTGCCGGGTATGGAAGTCGACCTTCTTTGCGGTCTTCTCGTCCATGCCTTCGACATCGCGCACCGTGGACTGCATCCAGCGCGCGGTCAGCAGATAGGACTGCTTGATGAAATCGAAGAGCTGATTCTCTTCCCAGGCCTTGTCCTTGAAGCGGCGGTCGCCGGCTTCCGGCTCGATCACGGGTTCGGCCGGCACCCCCATCATGCGCTGCGTGGTGGCTTGCCAGAGGTTCATATAGTCCTGCCAGAGGGACATCTGGGCCTGCACGAGCTTGGCCGGGTCCGCCATCATCTGCGCCGTCATCTCCATGAAGGCGCCGCCGATGTTGAACGGGTCGACGCTGGCCTGCCCGTTGCCGTCTTTCTGGCGTTCCAGAAACTCCGAGACGAGCCGCTGGCTGCGCTCGGCGACCCTGGCCATGGCCTGGGACAGCTCGACCGGGTCGGGCAGTTTGATTTCCGGGCCCTGTTGCTCAGGCATCGTGGCTTCCTTATGCTTCCAGCGAATCGGACGCCGCGCGCGAAGCCTCTGGTTTGCCGGGTTTCGTGCCGGGCGCCCGCGGCGGGATCGGCGGAACATCCTTTTGGGGATTGCCGGTGTCAATAGCCCATGGCCGGGCCTTTGACCAGTCCCGCGGGCCTGATATATGTGCAGGATAGCCATACCTTTAGCGCGGGGATGAGGGAGCACTGGGGACCATGAATCACAAGGGTTCGAGGCCACGAATTGGCCAGCGGGGCGGCGACGGGCGGCGCGCTCCGGGTCTGCTCGCGGGCGTTCTGGCGAGCGCGTTCCTGCTGGGGGCCTGTTCGCAGGTGCCCGATTGGGCCGATCCAACCGATTGGTTCGAATCCCAGGCCGGGCCCACAGCGGTGGCGCAGACCGAAGAGCAGCGCAACTACGCGCAGACGGCCGCCTTCCCCAACCTGGGCAGCGTGCCCGACGTGCCGCCCCGGTTCACCGCGCCCGAACTCCGCTCCAAGATCATGGAAAACCTGGCGGCCGACCGGGGCAATGCGGTGTACAGCGGGGAGAAGTTGACCGGGCAGCCGCTGGCCGCAGCGCCATCGCCGGCGGCCATATCCACCGCCATAGCGGCGCCGTCGACGCTTTCGCAAAAGCTGGTCCCGGCGGGCGCGCCCTCGGCACCGAAGATCGCCGGGGAGCTTTCGACGGACGGCGGGCAGATGGCGGTGCCGGCGGCACGCATCGCCCAGGCCGCCCCGGCCCAAACGCTCCCGACCCAAACATTCCAGGCGGTGGCGCCGCAGTTTCAGCCGCAGCAGGCCCAGGCCCCCGTCGTGGCCGGCCCGCAGGGGCGCACCGAATTGGTCGCGATCATCTATTTCGCGCACGGCTCTGCCGGCCTCGATGCCCAGGACCGGCAGATTTTGAGCGACGTCGCCGCCCTGCACCGGGCGCGCGGCGGCAAGATACGCGTCATCGGCCACGCCAGCGCCCACACCGCCCCGACGGGCCAGGTCGAGCACCGCTTGGCGAATTTCGAGATATCCCTCAAGCGGTCCAATTCGGTCACCGCGCGGCTGATCTCGCTTGGGGTCGGCCGCGACGAGATAAGGGCCGAGGCCAAGGGCGACGGGCTGCCGGTCTATCACGAGTTCATGAACACCGGTGAGGCCGGCAACCGGCGGGTGGAAATCTTCCTAGAATATTAACCGGGTAACGGCTAAAACGACCGGCGCGAATGAACGGCCGTGCCGGGAAGCCGGCTATGATCCGCGGGGGACGGATGGCGTCGTGAGCGAGACACTGAGAATCGCGGTGGCGGGCTTGGGGACCGTCGGGTGCGGAACCCTGCAGCTCATCCAGGAGAACAACGACCTGATTTCGGCGCGTTGCGGGCGGCCGATCTTGGTGTCGGCGGTTTCCGCGCGCGACCGGCGCAAGAACCGCCCGATCGATCTGTCGGGCGTGCGCTGGTTCGAGGACCCCATCGCCATGGCGGCCGACCCCGAAGTCGACGTGGTCATGGAGCTGATCGGCGGCGCCGAGGGCGTCGCCAGGCAGGTCATCGAGTGCGCCATCCGCGCCCGCCATCACGTGATCACGGCGAACAAGGCGCTGCTCGCCCATCATGGGACCGAGTTGGCGCGCGAGGCCGAGGCGGCACAGGTGGCGCTGGGCTACGAGGCGGCGGTGTGCGGCGGTATCCCGATCATCAAGACCCTGCGCGAGGGCCTGGCGGGCAACAAGGTGTCGCGCATCTACGGCATCCTGAACGGCACCTGCAACTACATCCTGACCGCCATGCGCGAGACGGGACGCGAGTTCGGCGAAGTGCTGGCCGAGGCGCAGAAGCTGGGCTATGCCGAGACCGATCCAGCCCTCGACATCGACGGCGTGGACGCGGCGCACAAGCTGGCGATCCTCACGGCGCTGACCTTCGGTTGCGAGGTCAACTTCTCCGGCGTCTATATCGAGGGCATCCGCGAGGTCTCGGGCCTGGACATCGCCTATGCCGAGGAACTGGGCTACCGCATCAAGCTGCTCGGCATCGCCTCGCGCAGCGACGGCGGCGTGGAGCAGCGCGTGCACCCCTGCATGGTCCCGGCGGACGCTCCCATCGCCAACGTGGAAGGTGTGTTCAACGCGGTCGTGGCCGAGGGCGACTTCGCCGGCACCATCGTGGCCGAGGGTCAGGGCGCCGGCGCCGGTCCGACGGCCTCAGCCGTGGTGGCCGACCTGATCGATATCGCGCGCGGCGCCGTGCCGCCCACCTTCGCGGTGCCGGCCAGGGACCTGAAGCCGATGCCGTCGCTGCCCATCGAGCGCCACTGCGGCAGCCAATACATCCGCCTCATGGTGGTGGACCGGCCCGGCGTCATCGCCGACATCGCCGCCGCCCTGCGCGACGAGGAAATCTCGGTGGAAGCCATGCTGCAGCGCGGCCGCGCGCCGGGCGAGGCGGTGCCGGTCGTGATTACCACGCACGAGACCGAGGACGCGGCCATGAACCGGGCACTCGCCCGTATCGACCACCTGGAAGCCTGCCTCGAGCCGCCGCGCCGCATCCGCATCGAGGCGCTGTAAGTCCGAGACATCCTCGTTTCTGTTTTTTCACGTTTTGCCGTTTTTGAACACGTCCAGCGGATATGTTCACGGCAGGCTCGTTATTGAGACTCGCCCTGAGCCTGAGCGATTGCGGCTGCATCGGTCAGAGAATTAGGTAAACTGTATCGGTCTGTTTGAATTTTCCAGTGGTTTTCATCGGGACGCCGGCCGTAATGCTCAATTAGAGCGCAATAAATTTCCCATGTTCCCTCAGCAAACCTGTACGCCTGTTCAAAGCCGAGATCGCCAAGTGGATAAGCATCCTTTTCATCCTCAATGAGGTGAACAATTGTGTTCCTCGCCTTGTGAAGATCCTCGGCCAATCCGCGCAGATCAGCGGACAATCCCAAATCTTCGGCAATCAGTTTCGGCGAATGTGTTCTTTCGATTGGTTCTTTATCATGTAAATCCTCATCTGACCGGTTTTTGAGTTTAACCGCGAGCCGATAGTAGTTGGCCGCGGAAAGCAGCCAGACGTGGGCGAACAAAGATGATGCTATTGACTGACTGTACTCCTCACTCTGAAGGAATCCCTGAACCGATAACGACTCTAAATGTTTGGCGTTTCCGAAATCTGGATCATCGTTCGACACATTAGCAATCCAATAATGGGGTATTTGCTCTTGGTACTTATCCCATGCACCTGACAAATGTCGAAAGCATAGATCATTGATCCGAAGATAATGATCGTCCTGAAGTAGAAGCGTGCCAGCGGGCATCGCATGTTTCATAAGAAGTGCCAATGTATCTCTCCATTTTGTTACTTATTAATCTTATTCGTTAATCTTACTTGAGGCCATTCTGCAACCTGTAGAAGGCTCGTTATTAGCTGTCGTCCCGGAGGTCATCCTCCGGGAACCAGTTGCCGTCACGCTCCACGAAACCAGCCTTGGTCATCAGGTCCGCGAAGTGCTTGCGCGCCCGCCCGCCAGCCTTGTAGGCGCTGCTCGATATGTCCGGCAGGGGTTGCCGTCGTAGGCATCCTCGTAGCCTTTTTTGTAGTCCGGATTTGAATACATTCCCGTCTTCCCCATCGTTCAAAACTCCATAGGTTTCCTCACCATGGCCCGGATCGGGGTTACGCACCAATGTTTCGCACAACAACCCGCACCGGAAGGCTGGCGCAGAATATCAAATGGCCCGGTTCGGCTGCCCGAGGGCGGTGATTCGGGGTGTACGAAACTCATGTTTGGCTCCGGCTTTTGAGCGCCCGCCCCTT
>JAZGBC010000002.1:0-7906 GCA_036444495.1 Kiloniellales bacterium | reverse complement strand
CAAAGTGATCGCGCCGGATGCAGCCCGGCCGCTGTCGTACCCGCTCTTCAACCGGGCCGGCCGCCAGGTGGGTGAGGTGCGCCGCCCCGAGGACGCGCCCTTCTGAGGGCCGGGGTCTAGGACCGGGTCAACCCAAGCCCAGGGCAAAAGAACAGCGGCCCGCCCCTCGATCGTTTATCGCCTTTTCCGGATCGGCCCCGGGGGGCCGGTTTCAGCCCGTCAGCAGGCGTCCCGGTTGAGCCCCAGGTCGCGCAGGATCTCCCGGTAGACGCCGCGGAAGGCGCGCCTGAGGACCCCCGGCTTGTTCTGGCGGCTGCCGCCGGCCAAAGCGTTGAAACCCGTCACGTAGGTGCCGCCGATGAGGCTCGCCAGATCGCTGGCGCCCAGGCCAGGGATCGTGTTGTCGGCAATGAAAATCTGCTTCGCCATGACGCTTATCCTTGTCGAAGGCCCGGCCCCTCTGGGTCCCGCAGCCGTGTCGCCGTTTTTTCCTGATCGGAATCTGGGCCCGTTGGACCCGGTTTACCAATGCTCGATTGGAATTCGCGCCATGCAGAAACGGCATAGCGGGGGTCAGGTTCCGTTAAGGATCTCTGGGGGTCTGGAATTAGCCCGAGAGCGCCGGCTCCAGCCGGTCCAGGGCCCCGATCCCGGGCCGGATGGGCGCGGGGAAATCGCTCACGTGGCCAGCTCCGGCAGGTCCTTGAAGAGGTCGAGCGCCTCGGGGTTGGCCAGCGCCTCCTTGTTCTTGACCGCGCGACCGTGGATCACGTCGCGCACGGCCAGCTCGCTGATCTTGGCGTTCTTGGTGCGCGGGATGTCGGCCACCCGCAGCACCTTGGCCGGCACGTGGCGCGGCGTGCAGCCCTCGCGGATGCGCGTCTTGATCTTCTCCACGAGCGCCTCGTCGAGTGCTACCCCTTCCCTCAGGCGCACGAAGAGCACGATGCGCGTGTCGTTCCGCCAGTCCTGGCCGATCACGATGCCCTCCTCTACCTCGTCCATCTGCTCGACCTGGCGGTAGATCTCGGCCGTGCCGATGCGCACGCCGCCGGGGTTGAGCGTGGCGTCCGAGCGGCCGTAGATGACCATGCCGCCGTGTTCCGTCAGCTCCACGTAGTCGCCGTGGTGCCAGACGTTCGGGAAGCGCTCGAAATAGGCGGCGCGGTAGCGCGCGCCGTCCGCATCGTCCCAGAAGTAAATGGGCATGGAGGGGAAGGGCCTGGTGCAGACCAGCTCGCCCTTCTCGCCACGCAGGGATTTCCCACTCTCGTCGAAGACCTCGACCGCCATGCCCAAATGACGTTTCTGGATCTCGCCGCGCCAGACGGGGCCCAAGGGGTTGCCGCCGACGAAGCAGCCGATGAGGTCCGTGCCGCCGGCGATGGAGGAGAGGCAGACATCGGGTTTGATGTGCCGGTAGACGTAATCGAAGCCTTCGGGCGCCAGCGGCGAGCCGGTGGAGGTAATGGTGCGCAGCGCCGAGAGGTCGTAATTCGCGCCCGGATCGAGCCCGGCGTTCCCGAGCGCATCGATGAACTTGGCCGAGGTGCCGAAGAGCGTGCATCTCTCCGCCGCCGCATAATCGAACAACACGTTGCCGTCGGGATAGAAGGGCGCGCCGTCGTAGAGCAGGAGCGTGGCCTCCGAGCCCAGGCCCGAGACCAGCCAGTTCCACATCATCCAGCCGCAGGTGGTGAAGTAGAAGAGGCGGTCGTCCCGCTTCACGTCGCACAGCAGGCGGTGCTCCTTGAGGTGCTGCAGCAGGGTGCCGCCCTGGCCGTGCACGATGCACTTGGGCTTCCCCGTGGTGCCCGAGGAATACATGATGTAGAGCGGCGCGTTGAAGGGGATGCGCCGGAAGGCGATCTCGCCCGGTTCGAAGCCGCCGGTGAACTCGGCGAAGCTAACCGCGTCCCGAATCCCCGAGAGATCGGGCGACTCGCTCAAATAGGGACAGACCACGACCCGCTGGAGGCTGGGCAGCTCGGTGATGAACTCCCGCACCCGGGAAAGCGTATCGATCTCCTTGCCGTTGTAGACATAGCCGTCGGCGCAGAGAAGTACCTTGGGCTCGATCTGACCGAAGCGGTCGAGCACGCCCTGATTACCGAAGTCGGGCGAGCAGGAGGACCAGACGGCCCCCAGCGCGCTCGTGGCCAGCGCGCCGATGATGGTCTCGGGCATATTCGGCAGGAAGCCGGCGACCCGGTCGCCCTCGCCCACCCCCTGGGCGGCCAGCGCCTGGACGAGACGCGAGACAGAGTCATAGAGCTCGCGGTGGGAGAGGCGCCGCCGCACCCGCTCCTCGCCCCAAAAGACCAGCGCATCGGCCCCATCGCGCCGGCGCAGCAGGTTCTCGGCGAAATTGAGACGCGCGCCGGGGAAGAACCGCGCGCCGGGCATCTTGCCGCCGTCGGCCAGCACCGTCTCCCCGCGCGTCTCCGCGATCACGCCACAGAAGTCCCAGACCGAAAGCCAGAACTTCTCGATCTCGCCGATCGACCAATCGTAGAGCGCGTCGTAGTCGCCGGTCACCACGCCCCAGTCCTTCTGCACCTGGGCCATGAAGGCGGTGAGATTGGTCGCGGCGATGCGTTCGGCGGAGGGCTGCCACAGGGGCGCGGTCATGGGGTCGTCTCGGGTCTCGTCATTGGCCGGCCGCAGTATGACCGAGCGTCTTTGGCGCTTCCAGTCCCAGCGCGCCGCCGAGCCAACGCATGGCAGGGTTGCGGGCGGGCCGGGTGGCCGTGCGCCCGCCGGCGACGTAAACTTGGCCCATCATGCCCTCTTCCGGAGAGCTTCTGGAGCGCCTGAAGGCGATTCCGGCGCCCATCCAGGGCGCGCTCTACATGACCGCGGCGGCCGCCTGCTTCTCGGTGATGAACGTGCTCGTGCGCCTGGCCGCGGTCGAGCTTCACCCCTTCGAGATCGCCTTTTTCCGCAACCTCTTCGCGCTGGCCGTCATGCTGCCCTGGCTCGCGCGCACGGGGATGGGCGCGCTGCGCACCGAGCGCCTGGGCATGCATGTCGTGCGCGCCGTCTCCGGCTTGATCGCCATGTACGCCTGGTTCACCGCGGTAACGCTCCTGCCGATGGCCGAGGCGGTGGCGCTCAACTTCACCGTGCCGCTGTTCGCCACGGTGGGGGCGGCGCTGGTGCTGGGCGAGACCGTGCGCGCCCGGCGCTGGAGCGCGACGCTGATCGGCTTCGCCGGCGTGATGATCATCCTGCGCCCCGGCTTCGCCGAGATCACCCCGATCATGGGCCTGCCGATGCTGGCCGCCGTTTTCATGGCGATCTCCGTGCTCATGGTGAAGTCGCTCTCGGGCAGCGAACAGCCGGCGACCATCGTGCTCTACATGGCGATCTTCATGACGCCGCTCTCGCTCATCCCCGCGCTTTTCGTCTGGACCTGGCCGGGCTGGACCACCCTCGGCCTGCTCGCCGCGCTCGGCTGCATGGCGACGATCGCGCACCTCTGGCTCACCCGCTCCTACGCGCTGGCCGACGCCTCGGCGGTCATTCCCTACGATTATGCGCGCCTGCCTTTTGTCGCCGTGATCGCCTATTTCATGTTCGGCGAGGCGCCGGACCTCTGGACCTGGGTGGGCGCCGCCGTGATCGCGGCCTCGGCCGTCTACATCGCCCGGCGCGAGGCGCAGGTGGCGCGCGAACGCGCCGCCTCCCGCGCCGCCGGCGAGGCGGCCCGGGGCCAGCCGTGAGGTGCGCTTTACAGTCCGGGCTGGTTCAGCCCCTCCAGCGCCGCGCGAGCCCGCGCGCGGTGGTGCTCCTTGATGTGGGGGGAAACCGCCCGGACCGCGGCGTAGAGCACGACCGCATCGTCGGTAAAACCAAATGTGGCGATGAAATCCGGGATCAGGTCGGTGGGCACCACGAAATAGGCCAGTGCGCCGATCAGTATGGCTTTCACCTGAAGGGGCGTGCCCTTGTCGATGGCGCAGAAGTAGGCGGCCACCGCCTCCTCGATGAAGGGCACCCGGCCGAGCGTCCGGCGTATTTTGGCCCAGAAGCCCCGATCCACCCGCGCCCGGTCGCGGGCGAAGGCCTCGGGATCGAAGGGAGCCAACTCCCGGCCGGGGGTCGAATCGGGCATAGGGGAGATATGGGCCTTCCCGCGGCCGGCGGCAACGCCCGGCCAGGGGGGCCGGCCTCCACGATCCCGGCTCGCCTCGGGGGCGCGGGTCTGCTATGAAACCGCCGCTTTTGGCCGCTATTCGAGCAAGCCAGCGTGACGGCAGGGAGAAATAGGCATGGACGTCAAAGGACACGGCGCGATCGTGACGGGCGGCGGCTCGGGCCTGGGGGCGGCGGCGGCGCGCTATCTGGCCGCCGCGGGCGCCAAGGTCTGCCTGCTGGATGTGAACGCCGAGGGCGCCGAGGCCGTCGCCAAGGAGTTGGGCGGCCTGGGGATCGCCTGCGACGTGGCCAGCGCGGAGGCCGCCGAGGCCGCGGTGGCGCGGGCGCGCGAGGCCCACGGTCCGGCGCGGGTGCTGATCAACTGCGCCGGCATCGCGCCCGCCAAGCGCATCGTGGGGCGGAACGGTCCCATGGCCCTCGCCGACTTCGAGAAAGTGATCCAGGTAAATCTCATCGGCAGCTTCAACCTGCTGCGCCTGGCCGCCGCCGACATGGCGGGCACGGAGCCGCTGGAGGACGGCGAGCGGGGCGTCATCATCTCCACCTCCTCCATCGCCGCCGGCGAAGGTCAGCTCGGCCAGGCCGCCTATGCCGCCTCCAAGGCCGGGATCGTGGGCATGATGCTGCCCGCCGCGCGCGAGTTCGCCAAGATCGGCGTCCGGGTCATGACCATCGCGCCGGGCCTCATCGCCACGCCGCTGCTGCTCAACATGCCCCAGGAGTTGCAGGACGACCTGGCCGGCCAGGTGCCCTTCCCGCAGCGCTTCGGCAAGCCCGAGGAGTACGCCCGCCTGGTCATGGAGATCGTCGGCAACCCCATGCTGAACGCCGATACCATCCGCCTGGACGGCGCCCTGCGCATGCAGTAGAGCGGTTCTAGGCGGGGTAGCCCGAATTAACCGGCCCTTAAGCGAATCGGTGAGTAAATTCCGGGTCCGTCGGACGGCTTAGGCGGCGTAAGCGTCGATCGCCTTGGCCAGATCGAGGTCCCGCTCGGACAGGCCGCCGCAGTCGTGGGTGGAGAGCGTGATGTCCACCCGGTTGTAGACGTTGAACCACTCGGGATGGTGATCCATCTTCTCCGCCGCCAAAGCCACACGTGACATGAAGGCCCAGGCCGCGTTGAAAGACTTGAAGGTGAAGGACTTTTCTATGGCGTCCCGGCCCTCGGCCTCCGACCAGCCCGTAAGCCCGGCCAACGCCCGCCGGCGCGCCTCGCCGCTCAGCTTCTCGACCATGGTCTTGCCCCCCCGGTCGCACTATGTCATTCCGGGCCTTGAGACTGGATTCGGGCGGCGGCGCGGTCAAGCCGTGTCCGGAGAAAACGGCCCGGGCGCCTGAGGACCTTCGGTATAACATGGCACGCAAGCACGACATATCGCGCTTCACCACGCCCCCGGACCTGGCGGATATAGAGGCCTTCGCACGCGAGGCCTACGCCACCATCCCGACCGAGCTGCGCCAGTACGTGGGCGACGTCATGATCCAGGTCGAGGACTACCCGAGCGACGAGGTGCTCGAGGAAATGGAGTGCGAATCGCCCTTCGATCTACTGGGCCTCTACGCCGGCGTGAACATGACCAGCAAGAGCGTCATGGATACGCCGGATGAGGTGGACATGATCTTCCTCTATCGGCGGCCGATCCTGGATTACTGGTGCGAATGCGGTGACGACCTGATCAACGTGATGCGCCACGTGCTGATTCACGAGATCGGGCACCACTTCGGCTTTTCCGACGAAGACATGGAACGCCTCGAGGCCGAGGCCTGATCCCGCCCCACTAAAGCAGCCTATGCACCCGCGCGCGCAGCGGGGGGAGAAGCTCGGCCTCGAACCAGGGGTTGCGCCGGAGCCAGGCCGTGTTGCGCCAGCTCGGGTGCGGCAGGGGCAGGAACCCGGGCGCGTAATCGGCCCAGGCGCGCACGGTCTCGGTCAAGTTTGCGCGCCGGCGCTTACCCAGGTAATGGGCTTGAGCGTAAAGTCCGACCAGCAGGGTCATCTCCACATGGGGCAGGTTCTCCCTGAGCGGCCCATGCCAGAGCGGCGCGCATTCGGGCCTGGGCGGCCGGTCGCCGCCGCGCGCGTCGCGCCCCGGGTAGCAGAACCCCATGGGCACGATGGCGATGCGCGCCTCGTCGTAAAAGGTCTCCCGGTCCACGGCCAGCCAGTCACGCAGGCGGTCTCCCGAGGCGTCGTTCCAGGGAATCCCGGTCTCGTGCACCCGGGTGCCCGGCGCCTGACCCACGATCAGCAGGCGCGCGGAGGCCTTGGCGCGCAGCACGGGCCGGGGCCCGAGCGGCAGCTGGGCGGCGCAGACCCGGCAGGCGCGGGCCGCCGCGACCACGGCCTCCAGGCCGGATTCCAGAACCTTGGCCTCCGTGCTCACCAGCCCTCCTTCACCAGCCTTCCCTCAAGATTCGTTCGACGAATTCCGGCACGGTCTTGCTGGCCGGGCCGTAGTGCCGCTCGGCGAAAAGGCTGTGGCCCTCCGAGGGCTCCAGGTTCAGCTCCACGGTGTGGACGCGCCCGGCCATGCGCACCTCCTGCACGAAGCCGGCGGCCGGATAGACGCTGCCCGAGGTGCCGATGGAAACGAAGAGATCGCAAGTCTCCAGCGCGGTGAAGATGCGGTCCAGCTCGAAAGGCATCTCGCCGAACCAGACCACGTTCACGCGCATCCGGCCCGGCGTGGCGCAGGCCGGGCAGGCGGTCTCCAGGTCCATGTCCTGGGTCCAGGGGGTGACATCGCGGCAGGCCAGGCAGCGCGCCTTGAGTATCTCGCCGTGCATGTGCACCAAGTTCTTGGAGCCGCCGCGTTCGTGCAGGTTGTCGATGTTCTGGGTGACCAGCAGCACCTCACCCGGCCACTGGGCCTCCAGCCGGGCGAGCGCCTCGTGCGCCGCGTTGGGCCGGATGTTGTGCGATATCAGCGACTGGCGGCGCGCGTTGTAGAAGGCGTGTACACGCGCCGGGTCGCGCTCGAAGGCCTCGGGCGTGGCCACGTCCTCAAGACGCACCTTGGACCAGATGCCGTCGGGATCGCGGAAGGTATCGAGCCCGGATTCCTTGGAAATCCCGGCGCCCGTCAGGACTACGATCGCGCGCGTCTCGGTTTGCGGCATGCCGGGCAAGATGATAGACGGACCTAAGGCCGCGAGATAGGGGGCCGGGCAATCAGGGGGCATGACTTGATGGCAGCCAGCGTGCTTTTCGTTTGCACCGGGAACATCTGCCGCTCGCCCACGGCCGAGGGGGTCATGCGCCATGCGCTCGCCGCCGCAGGGCTCGATGGGGCCGTGGCGGTGGACTCGGCGGGCCTGGGCGGCTGGCACGTGGGCGAACCGCCCGATGGGCGCGCGATCCGCTGCGCCGCCCAGCGCGGCTACGACCTGAGCGCTCAACGGGCGCGGCAATTCCACCAGGCGGATTTCGACGACTTCCCGCTCATCCTGGGCATGGACCGCGGCCACGTGCGCGAGCTGCGCGGGCTCCAACCGGGCGATGGCAAGGGCAACGTGAGCCTGTTCCTCGACTACCTGCCGGCGGAGGATCCCCACTTCGGCCGGGACGTACCCGACCCCTATTACGGCGGACCTCCGGATTACGAGATAAGCCTCGACCTGATCGAGCGCGGCGTGCCCGGGCTGATCGCGGCCATAGAACGCGATTTCCTGTGATCCGCACGCGAAGCGAACTGGACGGCGGGCCGCTCGCCCGGGCCGTAGAGGCGGCGACCGGCAAGCG
>JAZGBC010000001.1:0-2341 GCA_036444495.1 Kiloniellales bacterium | reverse complement strand
CAGATGATGATCCGCACTCCTGGCGCGGTGGAGCGCGGGCAGGCCTTTCGCCTGGCCAGGCGGACCATGCGCATCAACCTCACCTTCGAGGAAGAAGCGCGCCTGCCGAACGTGACGCCGAGCACCTCGATCAACATCTTCACCAGCCTGCTCGAGCGCAAGCTGACCCATGCGATGGAAGGCTATGTGGGCCGGCCCTTCCTGATCGATGCCCGCAGCCTGGATGAGGAGGTAGAGATCCAGGTGCAAATGGCCGACGGGGTGCTACGCGTCTTGGCCTCGCGCGAACGGCTGTTCAGCTCCACCACCTACATCTTCATCATGTGGATGGTCGGCTCATCCATCGTGCTCTTCGTCGTGGCCATGCTGTTCATGCGCAACCAGGTGAAGCCAATCCGGCGCCTGGCGCAGGCGGCCGAGAGCTTCGGCAAAGGCCAGGACGTGGCGGACTTCAAGCCCGAAGGCGCCACCGAGGTACGCCAGGCCGCGACCGCCTTCATCCGCATGCGCGACCGTATCAAGCGCCAGGTCGCCCAGCGCACCGAGATACTCGCCGGCGTCAGCCACGACCTGCGCACGCCCTTGACCCGCATGAAGCTGGAGCTGGCCATGCTGGGCGACGCGGGGGAACGGGCGAACCTGGAGGCGGATGTGGCCGAGATGGAGCGCATGGTCGAGGGCTACCTGGCCTTCGCCCGCGGCGAGGGCGCCGAGCAGCCCCAGCCTACGGAGGTGGCCGATTTGCTGCGCGACGTGGTCGGCCAGATGCGCCGGGACGGCCAGATCATCGACCTACATGTAGAAGAGGCCATGACCGTGCCGCTCAGGCGCGAGACCATGCGCCGCTGCCTGACCAACCTGATCGGCAACGCCCAGCGCTACGGCGAGCACGTCTCGGTCAGCGCCGGCCCGCGCGACAAGATGATCGAGATCACCATCGACGATGATGGCCCCGGCATCCCGCCGGACAAGCGCCAGGAGGTCTTCAAGCCCTTCTACCGCCTGGAGCCGTCGCGCAACCCGGAGACCGGCGGCGTGGGCCTGGGCCTGACGATTGCGCGCGACGTAGTGCGCAACCATGGTGGCGACCTGACCCTCGAAGACGCGCCGGGTGGCGGCCTGCGCGCGCGCGTCAGCCTGCCGGTCTGAGCGGCGCTTCCGTGGCAAGCGACCCCCTGTCCCCAGCCGCGCCGCCGCGCGGCTTCGCCCAGTCCGAGTTCGAGGAACGCACGGCGCGCGCCCAGCGCCTCATGGCGGAACAGCGGCTCGACGCCCTGCTGCTCACCACCGAGCCCGAACTGCGTTATTTCTCCGGCTTCCTGAGCCAGTTCTGGGAGAGCCCCACGCGGCCCTGGTTCCTGGTCGTGCCGCTCGAGGGCCGGCCCATCGCCGTCATCCCCCAGATCGGCGCGGCGGGCATGGCGGCGACCTGGATCGAGGACATCCGCACCTGGCCCGCACCCGAACCCGAGGACGAGGGGATCTCGCTGCTCGCCGGCGTTTTCGGCGAAACGGCCAAGCGCTTCGGGCGCATCGGCGTGCCGCTCGGTCACGAGACCCACCTGCGCATGCCCGCCGCCGACTTCGCCAAGCTCAGGGACCGGCTGGGCAACCTGGAGATCGCGGATTGTACGGAGATCATCCGCGCGCTCAGGAACATCAAGTCGCCGGCCGAGATCGAGAAGATCCGCCACGTCTGTCAGCTGACCTCGCGGGCCTTCGAGGCCCTGCCGGCCCGGGCCCGCCTCGGCGAGACCGAGCGCGAGGTCTGCCGCAGGCTGCGCCTCGACCTGATCGCGCGCGGCGCCGACAGCGCGCCCTACCTGATCGCGGCCTCGGGCCCGGGCGGCTACGACAACATCATCATGGGGCCGACCGACCGGGTGTTGGAGCGCGGCGATGTCCTGATCATCGACGTCGGGGCCACCTTCGACGGCTATTTCTGCGACTTCGACCGCAACTTCGCCTTCGGCTCCCCCAGCGACGAGGCCCGGCGGGCGCACGAGGTGGTGTTCGCGGCAACCGAGGCCGGCATCGCGACGGCCCGGCCCGGTGCCACCACCTCGGACCTCTGGGCCAAGATGTGGGCGGTGCTCGAGGCGGGCGGCGCGCTGGGCGAGACGGTGGGCCGCCTGGGACACGGCCTGGGCATGAACCTGACCGAGGGACCGTCGCACAAGCCGGGCGACGAGACGCCGCTTCAGCCCGGCATGGTCATCACCATCGAGCCCGGCATGGAGTTCGCGCCCGGCAAGCTCATGGTGCACGAGGAGAATGTGGTGATCACCGAAGCAGACGCCGAGCTCTTGACCCGCCGTGCCCCGACCGAGATGCCGGTGAT